>CAJXTK010000187.1 GCA_913061115.1 uncultured Haliea sp. | reverse complement strand
CATTTCCCTCCGTTACGTAAAGGACACTGACATTGTGCACCCGCCGATACACATGATGCAGCGCACGATAGCACCGCTCGCTGCGAAATAATGCGACATCACAGAGAAAACCTATCAGCCCGTTGCTTTTTAACCACCCGTTCACGGAAGAAGGCGACAAAGTCCGCTTTAAAGAAATACTCTCCGGATTGATGGGGAGCCTGCAAAAGACAGATAGCTTTAGCCACACATTGGCACAAAATACTGCTTGGCATCCGGGGTAACGCTACGCTAATTCAGACTGCAAAAAATCCAGTGTCGTCGCCATCTTGCTATCACCCACCGTCATCACCGCCGCGTTGAAATCGGTCACCCCGACATCACGCAAGCGAGCGATCTCAGCTCGCAGTGTGGTCTCGTTACCCACTATCGACAGTTCTGCAGGCCCGGATACACCCTCGCGATCCAGCATGGCACGATATGATGGCAACATGCCGTAAATCTCCAGCGACTTGCCAATGTGTTCCCTAGCCGCTTCGACATCGTCAGTAAGGCAGATAGGCAAACCACAGACAATACGCGGCGCAGGTTTGCCAGCCTCGGTAGCCGCAGCACTGATGACAGGGACGATATGATCCTCAATCGTCTTGGGGCCTGTCATCCAGGTGCTTGTGCCATCGGCCCAGGTGCCGGCCAGCTTAAGCATCGCAGGACCAAGCGCTGCCACCAACAGTGGGACAGCATCTGTATCGGGGGTATCCAAAGCCAGTTTAGCCGTCAATTGCTCCCCTTCGAATTGCACGCCTTTGCCGTGTAACAGCGGCGTAAGAATCTGCAGATACTCCGACATATGTCGCGCCGGCTTGTCATAGGATAAGCCGTACATGCCCTCGATCACTACCTGGTGGGACAAGCCAATACCCAAGGCAAAGCGACCACCACAGGCCAGCTGCGTCGTCATGACCTGCTGTGCCAGTGCCGCCGGATGTCGTGGATACGTTGGCGTTACTGCAGTACCCAGCTCAATGCGTTGCGTTTCCCAGCCCGCAATGGCACAGGCTCCGACACCATCCATGCCAAAAATATTTGGCAACCACAGCGTATCAAAGCCTCGCGCTTCCACATCACGGGCAAAAGCCACAAGGCCAGTGAGCCCAAAACTAGTCTCTGCAGTTGCCCCGGCAAAAATCCCTATACGCATAGTGTTAGCCTTGGTGTTTAATTTGCACGCACGAGACTGTCACGTTATCTACTGCTGCTTAATGGCCAGCGTCACATTGACCGTCACCTTGTAGCTGTTTTCTCCTGCAGCAACGGGCACTGACTCTGCTTTATAATCCATCGCCATTCTGGCCATGGGCATTGGCCGCGAATTATACTGCTGCTCAGAAATCTCTAGAACCTTGCCTATGCGGACACCGGCCGCCTTTGCCAGGGTCTCGGCCTTGGACAGTGCCTCTTTCATAGCCTCTGTTCGCGCCTGCGTGATCGCCGCTGAAGGATCGTCGTTAGTAAATTGGATGCCGCCACCGTCATTTACGCCGAGTGTCACCGACGTATCCAGCACCTCACCCACTCGGCTGATATCTCTGACTCGAACGGTCAATGCATTGCGCACGGTGTAGCCCACCAACTTAGGGGCCTCAGCAGCGCCTGAGCTCTGCCTAGGCGGACTCGTATAGCGGGGTTGAATGTTAAAACTGGACGTCTGCAGGTCCCGCTTGGCAATACCCAAAGTGGTCATAGCCTCTAGCACCTTGGTCATGGCGGCAGAGTTAGCGGTCAGCGCTTCACGCGCCGTCAAGGCTTCTCGCATAACACTCAAGTGGAGCACCGCCATATCCGGCGCGATATCGACGCTGCCGGCTCCTGTAACGAGAATACGCGGTGCAGAATCTTCCCCCGCGACGGCCAACTGCCCCCCAACCAGGAAGCACGCTGTGACCGCCAGCAGGGCTGCGCCCCTTAAAATTACATTATTTCTCACGCTATTCTCCCTCTCACTTAATCGTGTAAACGTCATGCCTACTCCCGCCAGCGTAACACTTTTACGCAAGGCTCAGGCCACTAACACCAGCGCCATCAAAACACCCGCAGTGCTCGATACAGCAAAGCTGCGCGACAATACTCGCTGATCGATTTTGGACATTTGTGCCAGTGGGTCGCGACTGATCCGGACACGCCGTATCACTGGCCACTCAATATAGGCGGCGAATACCACACTGGCGATTGCGCCGCCCTGCAGTGCGGCACGACCCCAGCTATCAGCGGGGACCGAAGTCCACAGTATACTCAGAGCAAGGATCCCCCCGACGCTACCCGCGACACTCATCATCAGAAACTGGCGCACGCTGTTGTGGGTGAAATCCCAGTTGTAGAGAAACAGACCCTGCTTGTCAGGAATATCGTAGGCTGCACCAGAATAGCGAGCACCCAAGTAGTGAAACCACTCATGGACCAGCGTTGTTATCGTAATGCCGGCTAGCGCGCCCGTCACCACGCAAAGCACTGTCGCAATTCCCAGCCCAGTGATTGTGCTCCAGCTATCGGCGGCAGCGAACAACGAGAGAGCGACCACAAATACGAGGGCGTGTGTTGACGCCAGCCTTGCCAGACGCATACCGCGTGACTTAACAGGAGGCGGTGGTGGCGGTGTTTTTGCCGTATCTTCTTTCATCGTTGTATTATCCATTATTCAGTTGTCCTGCGCCTGTGATCCGAGGGAGATCCATCATTGTAACCACGCCGGGTCTCGCAGCGCATACCCCGGGCAGAGCATTGACCACCCAGTTGGCCGCGGACGCGTTACCACCGCCAGCCAGGCCAGGCTCGTAGTGATCCTCGCCATGTACACTGACATGCAAGTCAGGGTCGCCACTGATAATCACCTGATGGCAACCTCTCCCCTCAGGAGGATACGGCCAGTCGGGGGCACATTCATCGTCGATACGAGTGACGTGCTCAAGGGCATAAAGTGGTTTGCCGCCGTGATATCCCAGCACTTCAAATCGAAACGCGCCCTGAGTGCCCGCCTCAAAAGTCCCCATACCAGGTACCTCTATCGTGCGCTGTAGAGGCAAGCGCTCGACCTTCACTACCAGTTTTTCTACTGGCTTGTCTAGCGCCTCACCCACTAGGCGCACCATCGGACCCCACACCATTTCAATCGCGAAATCGTGCAGCATCATCGGCAGCGTATCCATCGGGCCACCAAAACCGATCACCTCTCGCACGACGTGTGGCTGATCATAAAGCGCGTAGTTGAACACTTCCCGGGTGCGGATCTCGCGAATACCCGACACAGCACCACTTAACACAACAGGCAGCATATCCATAACCCAGCCCGGATCAATCCCGGACACAAACAAGGATGCGCCACTTCGTGTGCACACATCGCTAATAGGTTTCAGTGCATCTTCCGGAGTAGACGCAGGATCCAGATAAGAATAAAAAGCGGTAGAGACTACATTGATACCGGCCTCAAGACAGGCCAACAGATCACTCATAGCCTCGGCAGGGCGTGTGTCCGCTGTGGCGGTATAAACGACAGCATCCGCACCTGCGTCTATCACGCTCCGCCAGTTGTCTGTGGCAGTCACGCCGGTTGCGCCGACGCCTGCGATCTGCCCGGCATCAAGGCCTACTTTGTCCTTACTTGCAACAATCACTCCAACGAGGTCGAGATCACGGTGTGACATTACCGCACGAATCGCCGGTCGTCCGACATTGCCTGTTCCCCACACGATTATTTTCAACGCCATATCAATATTCCTTATCGCTATTATCGAGGCAGTATATAGGATGCAATATCATCCACCGATCACAGCCAAAAAATGTTGGGGCATAGCACAGTGAGTAATACCCCTCTCCAACAATAAGGACGTTGGGGCCTTATGCGACGCCTAGTGAGTCTGGAGCACGGGGGAATGAGAGCGCTAAGACCACTAGTCTTTACTTGGCCTTTCGCCCTAATCTTCTGCCAGCTTCTCAGCCACTTCCTCTGCGGTCTCTGTAGAGTCATTACCTGCCGACACTTCTGTGGCGGGCCAAGGGCTTAGAGGCCATGGCTTGTCGTCGGTACGGAACAGGATATAACGGAGTGTACCGTTAACAACCGTGATCAGAGCGTCAGAGAAATTGGACAGTCGCGAGCCTACACTACCTTTTATCAGGTAACGGACAACACTGAGCAGCACGAGTAAGAGTGCCGCATAAACAACCTCAAGATACAATGCTACAGACAAAAGCACGACGAATAAAAGCTTCTCCCAATCTTTTCCCTTGATCGTCTCGGACACACCTTCCTCGCGCGCCGCCTCTACAGTATTTTTTCCATCTTCGTCATTCATAGTAATCTATCACCTCTGTTTTATGCATTTTTGCGCCCCTTAGGGGAAGCTCATGCCATGACCGTATGCATGAGTCTGAAGTATAAGAGATATCCAGTGTGTGTCGAGAGTCATTAGTGGCCCAAAAATAGCCTCCTACTTCCATTTATTGTAAACAACTGGCGCGCTGCTACTGATCGTCTAGGCCACCAAAAGGGCAAATTATGCCAACAGCGCACAACGAACCGATGAACTCGCTGGCATCGATTTTTCCTTGAGAAGCATTCGTCGCAGACGTCAGCGTAACGTCACAAAAAGTGTTTGAAGTCGTGTTCTTAAGCGACGTTTGCCTTATCATAGCGGCTTGCGAAAAACCGATGCCCTTTAATAAATAAAGATAAATTTCTTTTGAATCAAGATGTTATACATACACCAATGATGCAGCAGTTTCTGCGCATCAAGGCAAATCACCCTCGGGACCTGCTGTTCTATCGCATGGGTGATTTTTACGAACTCTTTTTTGACGATGCAAAACGGGCAGCGGAGTTGCTCGACATCACGCTCACAGCGCGCGGAACGTCTGCC
>CAJXTK010000186.1 GCA_913061115.1 uncultured Haliea sp. | reverse complement strand
GCGATAAGGGCGTCCGCCTTGTCCAGCGCGGTAAGGCAGGTGCTCACTCTTGCTGGCGGTACGCTTCCACCAAAAAAAACCACATTTGGCATCAGGTCACCGCTGCAGTTATGACACTTGGGTAGCGACAGTGCGTGAAACATATCCTCGGGCACCTCCATGTCACCATCCGGTCTTGCCAGATGGCTGGATTGGACGGCGCTGAGCCACGGGTTTTGCTTTTTCAGCAGGCCTTGGATGCTGTCTCTGGGGTGAAGGGCATCGCAATTGAGGCAGCGAACCTGATCTACCCGACCATGCAGGTCAACGACGTTGCGGCTTCCTGCGCACTGGTGGAGTCTGTCCACGTTTTGGGTTATCACTAGGTCGATAGAGCCGCACTGCTCTAGCTGTGCTAGTGCAATATGTGCAGGATTGGGAAGCGCATCCCGCATGACCGGCCAGCCAAACCATGAGCGCGCCCAGTAGCGCCGTCGCGTACTTTCGTCACCCAGAAATGCCTGTTCCTGTATGGGTTTCGAGTGCAGCCAGGTACCCCGCTGATCGCGGTAGGTGGGTATCCCGGAGTCATGACTGATGCCTGCCCCAGTCAATACCACGAGTCTCGAATGTTCGGCCAGAATATTGGCCAGGGTGAGTGCGTCCTGCTGCAGTCTTTTCATAACGGTACTATACGATGACGGGTGGTGATTGGATGAAGGATCGTATTCCTTGTAGCCTGGACAAGGCACTGACAATCCAGTCTACACTCAGGAAGGTATTCTGTGTGTCCTGGTCGTTATAGCCTTATGCGTTATGGGCTCTACTTTGACTAAGATGGCATTAAATAGGCGGGCAGAGCGAACGTGATGGTGGCGTATTGCCGATTCTTCGCAGTACCGATATTTGCCTTGCGTTTTGCCAGAATTAGCCGTTGAATAGCAATATGGTAAACATTCTACATCGTAGCTCGGCCGTGTTGAGGGTCATTCTGGTCGTGTTCGCCGTGAACGCATCCTCATCCTATGGCAGTTGTTTTTGGGGTGCCGACACGTCCCAACCCCAGCCCGATATGCCTTGTCACCAGGCGGAAAACACCCGTGAGGCAGTGGATGAAACCTGTTGCGCTGCCTGTGTTGGCTTGCAAGGACCGTCGGAATATACGATTCTTCCTCTGGATGCTGCCGTTATAGGCATATCGCCTAGACTTTCCGCACGTTCAATCAATACTCCAGAACCCCGCTACAGACCACCCATAGCACAGTTTTCTTAGATTGGTGCGCCCCCGCGGCGCGTTCATATTCAATTTTAAGAGGTGACTCTGTGATGAAAAATCTGACAGTATCAGTGTGTCTATTCATGCTGTTTGCAACATCGGCTATTGCCCAAAACTATATCGTCAACGTGCATGGAATGGTCTGCGAGCTTTGTTCTCTTGGCGTTGCCAAGAACATTCGCAAATTGTCTTTTGTGGACGCCGCAAAATATGATGAGGGCGTGCAAGTGGACGTTCAAAACCAGACGGTTTTCGTTGCAGTTCGTGATGATGCGTCGCTTGATAAGCAAGCGCTGTTTGCCGCTATTGAAGAGGGTGGCTATAGCCCTGTGGATATTTGGCGGCTAACAGATTCGGGAGAACGACTGGAGCTGCAATAATGAAAGGGCTGCTCATTGTATTGCTCTTCGGGGTAACCTCCACAGCGGCTTTAGCGCATCAGCCCGTCGTTGACATGGCCCCTAGGTGGAATGGGGGCTATGGATTTCAAACCCGTGTTGAACATGCCAATTCCGATACTATAACGTGGCTGGAGGGTGTCTATACGTTTAAGCCTGCGCTTCGAATGACGCTGAAGATACCGTATAGCGGCGATGGACTCGGCAATTCAATTTTCGCCGTACCGCTGAAGAAGTATAAAAATGCTGCGCGGTACACTTCGAACTGGGGGCTGACGCCCTCGGTGCGCGTGCCTACCGGCGGAGGGAACGATTGGGACGGGGGCTTAAGTCTCAGTTATAGCTCCGAATCCGTGGACGTCTATCAGCTTTATGATCTGCACTTCCTGGGTGATCGTCGTGGGCTCGATATCAATGTAGGGACGGTTCATCCTGATGGGCAGGGTTCTGCGTGGTTCACGCTTTGGGATGTCACTGCTGTTGATTCTGACTCTGGGCAGCGCATTCTGACGGGGCCAGTACTGGTCTATTTTAGGCGCAATATCGCAGCTCGGCTGGAGTACAAGCTGGCGGCCTACGACAACGACGACGAGTGGAGCGGTAATTATCTGAGTTTTACCCTTGGAATCGTCTATTAGGAGAACATTATGCGAAAACCTCGTTCCTGGAGTTGGCTTCTGTTGTTTACCACTTCAGGCACGCTGCTGTGCTGCGCTATTCCGATCACGCTGGTGTCACTGGGCCTGGGTGCAACTGTTGCGACCATGGTGAGCTCTGCGCCGTGGATTATTACCTTGAGCCAGTATAAAGGCTGGATGTTCCTCCTGTCCGGCGTGTTGATTGGGCTGTCGGTCTGGTCTGTTTACCGGTCGGGGCGAAGCTGTCCACTGGACCCGGAGTTAGCAGCCGCCTGTCAGCGTGCCGATGTCTGGAACCGAAGATTTATCTGGGTCGCCGGGGGCATGTGGGCTGCGGGATTTCTGGCAGCTTACGGATTACCCCTAGTGCAATGACCGTGACTCCTAGGCATCAGTCTGTTGTCCGACTATGAAGGCCATATGCTGCAGCTGAACGAGGAACCGTGTACTGCTATCAGCGTTGTCTCCGGTGCCTCCTGCAATGCCGTTAGCGCCCAGTGTGGTAATGGTGGCATTACCCTTGCTTCCTCCCCCACTGGTTTTCCTGATACAGGTAAGGGCGATCCCAGGGGTCAAGGGGAATCGCTTTAAGGTAGCTTTCCGCCGAATGCGTCGTTGGACTGCGCGGGTTGTCCGGCGGAGACGCCAGCGCTTGTAGGCCCTGCTCTATTGTGGGGTAAGAAGCGTAATCGTGATAATAGGACTCCAGTGCGATTACTAGCGTGGAAAAGTCGTTGGTAATCTGTCCCAGTTTCGAATTATCCGCGTTATATGGGCCAATACCGGTGCTTTCTTGCAAAACGTTGGCAGGTGCCTCACTGCAAAAAAACTCCGAGTACAGCTTTCCCGGATTTTTATAGAGCGTGTCTCTCACGGCGATGAAAGGATGTGCCGATGCTCTCTTGTCGATTAAGTATTCACCGCACACAACTTCGCCGGGGAAAGTCCGGACGTTTCTTAACTCAAATTCACTGTTTGGCCCGATGCTCTCTTTGATCATTTGCTTGGCTTCTTTAATGCCATCGCTGCACGCGATAAGCGTAAGGGCGATGACGACGATGGTAAGTGCATGCAGCAAGGGAAGCCTCTTATAACAGATGTTAGCGCGATTCTATTATATCGACTAAGCAAAGTCGCGGCAATCCGATAAACTTCGAGGTGTTTCTCAGCAGGGCCAGATGACACAGTGCCTAGTAAAACGCTGTCTAAAGAAGTGTTTGGGCTCCCCCCTATGCGAAAGAACTGCCGTAAGGCTCTGCTGTATTCAGGCTAGATTGCGCTTAAAAAGGGGCATTACTGCAAAATAAAATGTTGTGTTTCATTAGGCGCAGAAGTTGCTGTCGAGCGAAATGTAGAGGCTATAGACAAAAAATTCACTGGTGGTGGACCAAAAAATAAATACTCACCAAAACTACAAAAATTTACGCTTTTATCATTGCTGTGTGGCCCCGGCAGGGAGTGAGGTATTAAGTGCGGTCTTATGGAGTGAGAGGATAAGACCGTGAGTCAGGATGTGTTGATTTTTGCGACACATTTATTGCTGCAGGAAGTGGTAAATGTTTGCAGAGTTGGAAAACCTAAGTGTGCATATGCTCAAAGAGGCATGGCCACATCAGGACCTGATTCAAGTTCTTTCATCACGTTGAGAGGCTACTACGGTAGTTATCTCGTAAAGGATGAGGAGGACGGAAGATGACGTCTATTATTATTAATATCGCGTTATTCTTTTTAGTGTTGTTTTTTTGTTGCCTGGCATGATGATTTTTCCATGCTGATGCGGGATCACGTTGATTCGCACATCCCAGGTGAACGTGAACCAGTGAGAGATACTCGATAGCGAGTCCAGAAGGCTAGGGAGACTACTTAACACCCTAACGTTCTTGCTGGGTAACGCTGCTTGCCGCAAAGCGTGTAATAACGCGAGGCATTTTGCACGCCCTGATTCTGGGTCACAGCTCTGAGGCCATCTCGGATTAGGGCTTCTTGACCCTAGCGATTCTGCACTTCTAATGGTGTTCAAGCTACTCAGATAGTTGTTCCTTTATCAGTAACGCTAAGGGTCGATATAGATCAGTTCCGACACGCCGCTAAAGTTGCCGTCTGCACCATCGTATCCAGAATGTGTGAGTCGGTATTCGCCAGAGGGGGTGTCGGCTGGGATCTCCCAGCTGATTTGGGCAACGTAAGCCCCACGGTCTATTCGCCAGCGTATCCGTGTACTCCAGTCGCCATCATCGGCAATCGCTTGCCACCCCTCTGCCGTCTTCTGCTCTATTAACAAGAAATTATTGCCGGTGGGGTAGTTTGCCGTGGGGTTGGTGGACCAGAACTCAATGAGCACTGTCTCGCCGCCCTGATAATGTGTTTTTGCCAGTGGCAACGTGTCACCGTAGCTTGCACCCTGTGGAGGTGGAGTCGCCGCACCTAGTGGTAATGGCAGGCCCACTGACTTTTCGCGCCAGTCATCGTAGTGGGTATCCGAGGTAACAGCAGTGCCCGACTGTAGGGCGCTCGCCAGTTGGCTTGCAACCTGTTGGTAGGCGGCTAGGGACCAGCGTCCGTGCAGTGTATGCGCGGCTTCATACTGCTGCAGCATATACTCCTGTGGCGTGGTGAGATAACCGGCATAGCCATTAGCGTAGCCTGCTAATACGATATACTGGGCCCAATCACCCAATTCCTGCATGACGGTGT
>CAJXTK010000185.1 GCA_913061115.1 uncultured Haliea sp. | reverse complement strand
TCTACACCTCTCTATTCGTCGGCAGCGTCAGATGTGTATAAGAGACAGCTACTATGCGTTGCGCTGCGAGCCGGGCGACCTAGATACTAAAGGCGGGTTACTCTGCGATGAGCGGGCACGCGTATTGCATCACACTGGGGCCGTCATCGAGGGTCTTTACGCGGCGGGCAATGCCAGTGCCGCTGCAATGGGTGATACCTACCCAGGGGCAGGTGCAACCATCGGCTCTGCTATGACGTTCGCCTACATCGCTGCACAACACGCATTCGAACAGGACGCAGCAGAGGAGTACTCGCATGAGCGCACATAAATATGCATTTCTGGAGCCAGGACGCTATGCCAGAGGATGGCACATTGCGCTGTTTTCTTCAGAATTGCAGGTGGGCGAGGTAAAGCAGCTGCACTACTTTGGACAGGACATAGTGGCCTATCGTGGAGAATCAGGCACCGTAGCAATCCTGGATGCGCACTGTCCGCATCTGGGCGCCAACCTTGGCAGTGGTGAAGGTCGCGTTCGGGGCGACAACATCGCCTGCCCATTCCATGGCTGGACCTTTAATGGCCGGGGGCAGTGTGTAGAAATCCCTTACGCCACGTCGATCCCCGACAGGGCCGCAAATGCATTGAAGGGCTGGCCAGTGCTAGAGAAAAATGGCTTTATCGCCCTGTGGTACGCAACCGACGGCGAGGAGCCCGAGCATTATTTGCCCGACATCCCCGAGTGGGGCCAGCAGGGTTGGGGAGATTGGATGTTTTATCGCTCACGAATTCGTGCCAAACCCTGCGATATTATTGAAAATATCGTCGATATCGCGCATTTCCCCCATGTGCATGGGGGCCGCGTTCAGTCGTGGGAGAATCGATTTAGCGAACGCCGTGTCACACAGTTATCAACCGTAAAAAGCGACCCCAGCGCGAACATGATTATTCCGCCCGGGGTAGTCTTTGACCTCGAGGAGGCGCGTAAAGAAGGAGGTGAAGAAGCCGATGCTTGGGGTGATGCCACTTATCATGGCCCGTCGATCATGTATTACCAAACCGAGTCAACAGGTCCACAAATGAGTTTTAAGAGTTGGTGGGTGAACAGCCACACTGTCATTAACGACAATGAAGTGGATCTGTGCTCAGCGGTGATGGTGAGTAGCCTGACAGACCAGCCCCTGCCCGCCGATTTTGCGCAGCTATACCCTCAAATGGCACATGTCGCTTTTGGCCAGGACGTAGAAATTTGGAAAGATAAGGTTTACCGGGAAGACCCCATATTGTGTGACGGGGACGGCCCAATTAACAAACTACGACGCTGGTATGAGCAGTTTTACTTGCCTTACACAAAAGCTGGGCAATAAAAAAACCCACACTGTAAACAGGGCGGGCCTTTAAACGCTGAGGGATTAAACCGCTACGATGTTCTCTGCCTGAGGACCTTTCTGGCCCTGGGTCACAGTGAACTCAACTTTCTGACCTTCGGCCAGCGTCTTGAAGCCTGAACCCGAGATAGCGCTAAAATGCGCAAACACGTCCGGTCCAGATTCCTGCTCGATAAAACCAAAGCCTTTAGTTTCGTTGAACCACTTAACGGTTCCAGTAACAGTAGACATACATACTTCCTATATTTTCAAAGGTAATTGATGCCCTTCAATGAAAGGCAGATTGTGCTTGAAGTGCTATTGCAATTACTTATGAAAGCAAGGCGAGGTACTGACGACGAGACTTCGGAACGGTATACATAAGAACTTTTTACTTACAAGCACCGACTAGCATACAGCACTGACACTGGGAGTCAATGAGGGTCAGATGCGATCTCGTCGAAAAGTAACGTATATCACCGCTCTCGCGGCTAACAGCCACGGGCCAGCACTAGGATGCGACGGTTTTGTTACCCAGCTTAATATGCCTGTTGACCGCCATAGTAGGCTGCCCGCTGATGCCGGTCTGAATGACATCAATCTTATTGCCAGACTTCAAAAATTCTTTAGTTTGATCTTCAATCGACTGCGAGGTTTCCACTGCCGCCGGTTGCTTTCTCTTGGCTGGCGCTCTCGTGGGCTTGCGTACCATGTTTATTACCTTTTATATGGGAAAGCCAACCAGTATACACAAAAATGCCGTTAATTGTTGAGGAAACCGCCTAAAACAAGGACAGGTCCTTCACCCTATTGATCCTGATACTCGGGTTTCCGTTTTTCAAAAAAGGACAATCCTGCCTCCACCGCATCGTCTGTGAGCGCCAGCAGAGACTGGTGTCGATCTTCAACTGCCATCGCCGCCTCCAGGCTTGACGCATCCACACTGAAGTTCAGTGCCTCCTTAGTAAGGCGCAACCCCATGGGCGATGTCAGCAACATGTCATCAATAAAACCCTGAGCCGCACTCTTTAGCGCATCATCGGCAACGACCTCAGACACGAGACCTACCGCGAGCGCCCTCGGCGCATGAATAAATCGCCCGGTCATCAGGAGCTCCGACGACACCGATGTGCCCACGAGTCTGGGCAGAAAATAACTACTGCCCATGTCACACCCGGTCAATCCGATTTTGATGTAGGCAGCGTTCATCTTGGCACTTTCTCCGGCAACACGAATGTCTGAAGCCAATGCAAGGCTGAAGCCGCCGCCGCAGGCCGCGCCTTGCACCAGACAAATAATAGGTTGAGGGCATTTACGCATCGCCAGATAAATGCGGCCGATCCGACGTTGCACCGACCAGACATTGCGCGGATTACGCTGTTGGGAAGCAAATGCGCCTGAGGCGAGATCAAGCCCCACACAAAAATGCCGGCCACTTGCCTTCAGCACGACGATGCGGACATCCTCGCGCTCGTACAAGCCCTCGAAGTAATCGATCAGCGCGTCAACCATCTCCTTATTGAGTGCGTTACCTGATTCCGGCCTGTTGAGCGTAACCCACTCCACTGCCCCCCGCGCCTCAACCAATAACATCTGCTTTGTAGCCAATGAAATCCTCCTTCCTGCCTTAATAGACCAAACGAGTAACCTGTTAAAATCATGCTTGCAAACACTGCATCACTCCCAAAGAATCACGTCTGTTGGTTGTGTTGGAAAAAATCATCCCGTATGTTCGGCCTCATGTCCACAAACTCTACCCGAGGAGCAGTCTCTTGAATACCTATCGCGAGGGGTGGAAAACACTCCTGTATCAGTTACAGCAGCGCACCACCCTGGCCGAATCGATGGGCGGAACCGACAAAATCAAAAAACAACATGAAAAAGGTCGACTCACTGTACGAGAGCGCATCATAGGCATTTGCGATAATGCCAGCTTCAATGAGTATGGCGCACTCGCCGGCGGCAATCACCCGGGCGAGCAGGAAACACTCGCTGGAGATGGCCTCGTAGGGGGTACAGCACGCATAGATGGCCGCAGCTTCGTGGTCATCGCCGAGGACTTTACGGTCAAAGGTGGCTCAATCGGACATCCCAATGCCGCCAAGCGCACCCGACTGGTGCGACTGGCACTGGAACAGCGACTACCTCTCGTGCTGATGCTGGATGGTGCCGGGGAACGCGCAGGAAGCCAAGGGGAGCGCTATCCTAACAGCCCCAATGATCTGCAGCTGGTTGCCGACCTGAAGGGTCTGGTGCCTGTGGTGACGCTGGTACTTGGCACCTCTGCGGGTCACGGCGCACTGACAGGAATGTTCGCCGATCTGATTATCATGGCGGAAGGCTCAGCCTTATTTTCTGCTGGCCCGCCTCTGGTGAAAGCAGCCCTCGGAATTGAAGCGACACCGGAGGAGATTGGCGGCGCAATCATGCACACGCACGATAGCGGCGTGGCACATAACCTAGGCAAAACTGAGCAGGATTGTTTCGCCATGGCGCGCTACTTTTTATGCCTACTGCCGCCGCGAGCGGGCGATCCTCTTCCTGAATGCCGGGACCATCCGATGGCCGCAAGGCGAAAAGTTGAAGCCTTAATGGATATCATTCCACCACAGGTGAACCAGACTTACGATATGCATCAGGTGTTACACGAATTGGTCGACAGCCAGAGCCTGTTCGAACTACAACCTAATTACGGCCGCAGTATCATTACTGCCATGGCTCGGGTCGGCGGTATCCCCTGCATGCTGATTGCCAACCAGCCTTGCGTTCAGGCCGGCGCTATCACACGGCAGTGCGCGGAAAAGGCCAGCCACTTTATCGAGGTAGCAGACAACTTCGGCCTCCCGCTGATCAATCTGCTGGACAACCCCGGCGTCATGCCCGGGCCCGCAGCAGAAAAATCAGGAGTGCTAAAAGCCGCCGGCCACATGTTTCAAGCGCAGCGTCGCTATCGAGGGAAAAAAATTGTAGTAACCCTGCGTAAAGCGTTCGGGTTTGGCAGTTCCGTGATGGGCATGAATCCCTGGGACAACCAGATCATTAGTCTGGCCCTGCCCTGCGTCAACCTGGGTGGAATACCCGCCATAGGCGGCGCCGAAGCTGCTCGCGCCAGTGCAGAGGAGGCTCAGAACCTGAGGGACATACAGTCAGGTGCCTGGGTACCCGCTGACGCGATGGCTTTCGACAAAGTGATAGCCCCCTGCAATCTCCGCAACGAGCTGATCGAAGTACTGCATCTCTAGCCCATCTAATAGCCTCATTTCAACGTGCTTGCAGGAACATTTTTTGACGGGGCTAGTGACAGGACACGCTATTCATGCCACCATCTGCACACTAATATGCAAATGAACCGGAATTCATGTGATTATTAAAAAATCCACGCAAGCGCGACTTTTCGGCTTGTGCTCAATTCTATTTGCTTCACTAACTTGCGCCTCAGTCGTCACCGTAGAGAACTACGGATACCCCATTACTGACCGTTTCGCCGCCACTGTCGTCGGCACTCCCGCAGAATTCCAAGCCCAGCTGCCAAAAAGCATCCCTTTCACAGGAAAGAGCATTACGATATTTCCTGAGCGGGTTACGCCGGACGTGTTTTTTTACGGCAGTAAATTGCTCTATTCAGTCGCGTTGCAAGATAGCGATGCTCCCTTAATCTTCATCATCGC
>CAJXTK010000184.1 GCA_913061115.1 uncultured Haliea sp. | reverse complement strand
GGGCTCGGAGATGTGTATAAGAGACAGGTACAGGTGATGTATGAAGATTATCGCAACTGGTTTGCCTCCACTGGTCTGCGCGGTCAGCTGGGCCGCAAACAGTTTGCGAACCGCGTTGAGGCTGCTGGCGTCACAAAATCATCGCGACGCAGTCAGGGCTACTTCTTTATGAATGTGGACCTGCGATGAGCGCGCCGGATGTACAAAGTGTACTTTGCGTAGTTTCTTCTGAAACCTCTAATAATAGGGATGTTAGTCTTAATTTATCTCGTAGATTTCCTAGAAAGTACACAAAGTACGCAAACTACACTCCTTGGCCTACGCCATGTGAAGTGGCAGTTGAGATGTAGACAGTGGTGAGTTGCGAGTATACGGCCGCGGCATCACGGGGCTGGTCCGCATTTGACCAGGCTGAGCATTGCCTTAAACAAGAGCGTGGCATCAAAGAGGATGACATTTGTGTCAGTTACGTCTGGCGGCAGTGGTAGCTTGGGTGAGGTTTAAATCACCGCCCCGTTCATGAAGAAGGTCCTCTACATTACGAAGAGAAAGTGGAAAACAAACATACAGCATTACTGCAAGTCGGATGACTTCAGGGCTGGTTTTGAAGTAGCGGAATGGGGAGTGTTTTGTCATTCGAAGACGCTACAAATTAGCCCTGCCCGCTTCAAGCAAGTTTACTCTGACAGTGCCGAATGAAGGGTATTTTGTCGTAATGCGAGATTACAAAGTAGCCCTGCCCGTCTCAAGTGTTTTCGTCTGCCAGGACCTTTCTCAAAGCCCTTCAAGGTCGCAAAATCAATCATTCATATCCTGTCATCTCTAAATATCCACGCCCCGTATGAGAACCGGTGACGCGCACTGGCCCTTCCCAATATGGTATCGACGTATCCATCCAACTTTGTGTGTTCAACGCCGTTACAACGACATCGATGCCCGCATCAGGCAACATTACCTTCCATGTGGTTGGCACATCACGTCCTGCGACTTGTGACTGCTTGATCGGTTCTGCGGTAAACGCTCCATCTGGATAAGCTACCGGTGTCCCTTCCTCATCGATCAGCGTGGCTTGTGTAAAAACGCTGTCACCACGAAGCAAAAAGCCCATTAGCTTGGACCCGTCATCAAACGACAATGAGAACCAGTCCCACCCAGTCTGATCCGACCCAAGAGGTTTCGACGACCATTCACGGTCCAGCCACGCTTCTCCAGCGACAGAGACATCGCCCTGCGGCAATTGCAATGTCCCCTCAATTTTAAAGAACGGTTGCGAGAAATAATACGATGCCTGCCCATCAGCCGATTTCACCGAATACCCAGCGGCGCCGTGGAGCACCCGTGGTCCAATTGCGTACATGGCCATATCATACGCAAAATTGGGACCAGCAGCTCGCAAGACAGCGCCGCTATCTAGTCCTGAAAATGTCCATTCGTCGATCCATGCTTCAAACGGGTCTGCGGTCACACCTGCTTGCCCAATCCCACCCCGTGCCAATCGTTCAGCCACAAAATGCGCATCGGGCGTTGTCACAGCCGCATGTCCCATCCAAAGCTGCGGCGAGGACCAACCTTCATAATCTTTCGGGGCCAGTGCGGTGCGGAACAAAGTCCATTGTAGGCCATAATCTTGTCCGTCAGCGCCTTGCAAATTAGCTGTCAAATACCACCATTCTATCCTGAAATCTGGATGTGATCCATCATCGGATGGAAATTGGAACGTCGGATTAGTTTCAGGCAACTTAAAGCCTTCTGCACCAGACCCGAGCCCTGCAAAGCCCTGCGCGAGACTTGCCAGTGGCAGCCATAACAAAATAAAAATCAACCTAACGTTCATTTGAAAATACCTTCAGCAAATCAGCAGGTGGCGTACGCGCCAATTGCAAGGCTGGCCATAGCGCCGCCAGCCCTGCGGCCAGTATCGCAAGCCCTCCTAGCTGCGCATAATCCCAGGGGAACAGAAACATCGGCAGCCGCCACCCAAATGCTGCCACATTGACCACCGCCAATAAGACCCATGCAAGCGCCAAACCTAAAGGTAAAGCAATTACACCCGTCAACACGGCTAACATCACCGTCCGAAATAACTCAAGCCGCCCCAATTGCCAACGTGTCAAACCCATCGCCCAAGCAGGTGCAAGCTGTGGGACGCGCATCGCAGTTAAGGTTAATAAGCTCATTAAAATCGCAAATCCAGCGACCGATAATGTCAGTATATTCAAGGCAGCCGTTACCGTGAATGTTCGGTCAAAGATTGCCAGAGAGTAGGCTTTTATGCTGGCCTGATTGATCACACTGCTTGCAGGTAGACCCACTTCGGACTGAAGGCCTTCGACGAAGGCACCCACATCTTCGAGCGGTAACCGCAACCCAAATCTAAGTGCTAAAACCTTTGGGAACAGGGTCTGAAACAAGGGTTCTGCAATAATTGCCTGCCCAATCGGGTTGCCATAGTCAGCATAAACACCTGCTATTGCCAACGGCTGTTCACCGATACTCACAACATCACCCACTTGCAGATCAGCGCTGCGTGCAAGCTGTTCATTGATCAAAATAGCCATGTTCGTATGGACGTCTTCCCAAGGGGTTAGGCCCGCAGTTAGGAATGTCCAATTATCGCGATAGGTTCCATGATTGCGCGCGCTAAATACGTCTGTTGGACGGCCTGAGATATGTACCTGCGCCGACATGATAGGTAGCACGGCGTCAACTTGTGGCGTCACAAAATCGATCATGTAAGCCGCCTGCTCGGGGCTTTCCGCTGTCACATAAAGTTCAGACGCGAGCCGTTGATCCAAGAATGCAACAAACGTCAGACGAAAGCTACTAACCATCGTGGACACGCCCACATTTGTGGCCATGGCCAGAAGTAACGCCATTAGTGCCAACGACAAGCCAGGTAACTGTTGACGCGTGTCAGCCCAGAACCAACTGGCAATCACACCTCGGCTGTACTGGGCTACACAGTCCATTACAGCACCTAGAACTATGGGCAAACCCAAAGCTGCACCTATCAACAACGCACCCAGCAACACAAAGCCTGTCGAGATTTCATCGGCGGTCAATGCCAACACAAATGCAACGAATAGCAATACGACAGATGCAGCGGCCTGCGCCTTTTCTCCTCGACCTGCAATAACCGAGATTGCGCGCGGCTGCGCCCCTGCGAGCAATGGCATTCGCGACAGTTTCCACAATGCGGTGCTCGCGGCCACCACCGTGCCGCCGATTGAGATTGCCATGCCGGACGCCAACCAAATCGGGCGCAACTCCAACGTGCCTACCACATCCGCTCCATAAAGCCCTCGCAATGTGGCAGACACATCTGGCATCAAGAAAGCCGCGATCAAATACCCCAGGCCGACCCCAATCGAACCTGCGATCAACGCGAGCCCCAGCAGTTCAACCACGATCAATAAGACCAGAAATTGCATCGGCACTCCAAGCGTACGCAAGGTCTGCACCGTCCCGCGCCGTTGTTCAAATGCCAGCCCAATCGCGCCTTGTACGATGAAGATACCGACCGCAAATGACAGCAATCCAAATGCGCTTAGGTTTAAATGAAAGCTATCTGTAAGCCGCCCAATGTCAGATCCACTTTGGGCAACTTGGCGGGTAAGCTCGGGTGCGATTTCTTCGAGCGATGCCTGGCCAAGCGGTTGTTCTGGTCTGACGACCAGCGCATCAAATTCATCTCGTCGACCTAGTAATACCTGTACAGTCCCAACGTCTGCTATCGCTGTCCCTGGTGCGATCGCTGGATCAGATTCTACACCATCCAATACAACATCCGGAGCCGCAATGATCCTCCCATCCGCTAAGATAAAATCCTGCAGGTCATCCATATTGCGTAAGCCAATGGGAGCCATTCCACCAGGTGCCGTCAATGGGTCCAAACCAATGAGCCGCACATCACCGATGCGCCCTTCGATCACGGGGCTGACTAGCCAACCACCGCGGCGTAGCCTGATATAAGTGTCTTGCCCTATTGGCAGCCCATCGCGGTGCACAAGCCGATCAAATTGCGCCTCGCCTAATGTGGCAGAAGCCGCGTCATAGCTTGCGCGCGCCTCTGCATTGATAGCCTGTACGCCAGACCAAAGCGCAGTCGCCAATGCAAGTCCCGCAAGCAAGGTAAACAATTGTAGCGGACTGCGCCACCAATGACCCCACAACGCTGCGAAGGTAACTGCTATCATTCGATTTGACCTACCCGCAGGTGTACTCGACTATCTAAACGCGCAGCGAGAGCCGTCGAATGTGTGACCATTAAAAGACCTGCGCCTGCCTCTGTCACAAGCGACAACAGCATATCCATGACATTCGAAGCTGTGTCTTCGTCCAAATTTCCGGTCGGCTCGTCCGCCAATACCAACCGAGGTCGAGACGCCAAAGTGCGGGCAATCGCCACCCGCTGTTGTTGACCTCCAGACAATTGCTCAGGATATTTTGCCACCTGCGGCGTCAACCCGAATCGGTCGATCAGTACGTCGACCCAATCGGCATCATACTTTCCTGCAAGCCGCGCCTGAAACGCAATATTGGACGCAACTGTAAGGCTAGGGATAAGATTGAATTGCTGGAATACAATGCCAACCGTCCCGCGTCGAAGCCCTGCGCGACCCGCATCGTCCATGGCTAAAATGTCAGCGCCATCAATAAAAATCTGCCCCTGATCAGCTGAATCTAATCCACCGATTAAATGCAATAGCGTACTTTTTCCGCTACCTGACTCACCTGTAAGCGCAAGACTTTGGCCACTATCCAGCGACAGATCAACACCGCGTAGGACAGCAGTACGACTACCGACCGTCTCGAATGTTTTGTGCACTTCTCGCGCAGTAAGCAGCATGTCAATACCTTCCGTTCTGCCACTAAGCTAGCACAGACAGCCCGATTGGAAAGTTCAACCAGCAGTGCTGTCAGCACCAACGCGAACAACCATCGGATTGCCAGCACAACTTTCATCTATGCGATCAATAATTGACGCCACTCAGCGAGAGCAGTGGCACGGTTTAGCTTGAAATTGGT
>CAJXTK010000183.1 GCA_913061115.1 uncultured Haliea sp. | reverse complement strand
CTCTCTATTCGTCGGCAGCGTCAGATGTGTATAAGAGACAGTCATTAGACTCTGATTAATTGCAAACCGAGTGGTTTTGTCATTACTGAAGTGCGGTGTTTATGAGTCGAGTTTTTGACGCTGTGTCTGCTCAACAGACCCCGTGTTTTATCTCAACGGAGCATGTTCAGGCAAGCGCCAGTCAATGGGTGTAATTCCCCTACCCAGCAAATAGTCGTTGGCCATCGAAAAATGTCCGCAGCCAAAGAAACCCCGATAGGCACTTAGCGGTGAAGGATGAGGCGCCTGCAGCACGCAGTGCCGTGCGCGGTCGACAAGCAATCCCTTGCGCTGGGCACAGCTTCCCCACAATAAAAAAACCACGCCTTCCCTTTGCCGATTGATGATGCCAATGACACTGTCGGTAAAGGTCTCCCACCCCCTGCCCTGGTGCGATGCCGCCTTGCCAGCTTCCACCGTTAACACGCTATTAAGCAATAGCACACCCTGATTGGCCCAAGCCGTAAGATCTCCATGGGACGATGCTGGCAGGCCAAATTCCTCGTGCAGTTGCTTGTAAATATTTTTTAACGATGGCGGCACAGCCACACCGGGCTTCACCGAAAAGCAAAGCCCGTGCGCCTGGCCCTCTCCGTGATAAGGATCCTGCCCGACAATAACAACCTTGACCTTGTCCAAGGGGGCATGGCGAAAAGCACTAAACAACTCGTTAGCGCTTGGAAAGATTCGTTTGCCCGCCTTTTCCTCCGACAACAAAAAAGCCTGCAATTGCTGCATGTAAGGTTGCTCGAACTCTACGGCCAGCGACTTCAACCAACTAGGCTCTAAATCATTTCTCTTGCTGGTCTCTGTGGTCATTTCGTGCCGAATACCTGTCAGTTGCAGGCCGCCATCAACACCACACTTTCGTAGACTGTGCTGTCCCGTGATTCATGAATCCACTTCACTTCCAGCGTGTCGGGTGCGCCCAGCGGTCTTTCTACTACTGACAAACGCTTGCTACGCTGGTTCTTCGCCGCAGAAGCACCGCGAACTGCAGCCAGCGGCGCCGCATTAAAGGCTGCATTACGGCGCTCTTGAGCAGCATCACCATAGAGTGTCGTGCGCATTCGCGGCTGACGTCCGGCCGCGTGGATTTGTGCTTCCATCAGCTCTGGCTCCCACTCCTGGCCATGACCAGAACCTGCTGCGCGAGTAATACTCTCATTCATCAATGAGCCGCCCAAGTCATTGACGCCTGCATTCAGACAAGCCGCGACACCTTCTCTGCCCATCTTCACCCAAGAAGCCTGAATATTCTCTATCAACCCGTGAAACACCAACCTAGCCACCGCATGCATTAAAATCGCTTCACGAAAACTCGGCCCACGTCGCGCTTTGCCCTTGAGATACATCGGCGCTTCCATATGCACGAACGGCAGAGGCACAAACTCAGTAAAGCCCGCGGTACGCTGTTGCAATGACCTGATATGCATCAGATGGCTCGCCCAGTGCCAAGGGCGATCGATATGACCGTACATGATCGTTGCCGTGGTGCGCATACCTTCAGCATGCGATGCCGCCATAACCTCCAACCACTGCTCAGTGTTGAGTTTATCGGGACATAGATTTGCGCGAACTTCGTCGTGCAAAATTTCCGCCGCAGTGCCCGGCAACGTGTTGAGCCCCGCCTGTCGCAACTGCCGCAAAAAATTCGGGACACTAACGCCAAGTGTGGCTGCGCCCTGCCACACCTCCAGCGGCGAGAATGCGTGGATATGCATTTCAGGCGTCGCACTGCGAACAGTGTTGACAATATCCAGATACGTTTGACCGGTGTAGTCGGGATGAATCCCACCCTGCATGCAGACCTCGGTCGCTCCTCGATCCCAGGCCTCGCTGCAACGCCCGGCAATATCTTCACCGGTAATATCATAGGGCCTGCCGCGTAAATTTTCGCTCTGCTTACCCTTAGAGAAGGCACAGAACTGACATTTAAAATAACAAACATTGGTGTAATTAATGTTGCGGTTGACGACATAGCTTACCGTATCGCCGTTCACTTTTTCACGCAGCTGGTCAGCCTGAGCAACGACATAGGAAAAATCAGCACCGCGGACATTGAACAGTCGAGTAACATCTGCGTCTATCAACGGACCGGTCTCACTACACCGCTCAACAATATCGAGCACATCGGGCGACACCGCATCGGGTTTCACTCGGGCTGCCAACAGTTTAACTTCAATAGCAGGCACCCCATGTTCCTCGCCCGGCACCCAACTGTCGCGCCGTGCGAATCCCGCTGCATCCGACAGTCGCAACACCGACGTTTGCACTCCATCATCCAGCCACCGCTCGCCTTCGACAACATAAGCAGGATAAACCGTGAGTCTCTGTTCAAGAAACTTTCCTGCAGCGGCAGTCTCATCAGCCAGTCGCTCCAACTGCGGCCAAGGGGCCTCCGGATTCACATAATCGGGCGTTATTGGCGAGACGCCGCCCCAATCATTAATCCCTGCGGCTATTAATTGCGGCAACACGCCAGGGCTGAGATTGGGCGGCGCCTGGATATTCATTTGCGCACCAAAAATTAGGCGTGCAATCCCAATAGTCCATAACAATTCGTTAAGGTCCGGCTCCGGTGCAGCCGACATGAGAGTGCCCGGCTTGGCGCGAAAGTTCTGAATAATGACTTCCTGCAAATGGCCGTATCGCTCGTTGACTTGGCGCAGGGCCAGTAAGGACTCAATACGCTCATAGCGTGTTTCGCCAATACCAATAAGTATGCCAGACGTAAAGGGCACTGAGGCCTGCCCTGCCAGCTCTAGGGTCTGCAATCGTCTGGCTGGCTCCTTATCCGGCGAACCATAATGAGGCATGCCCTTCTCACACAAACGCTGCGACGCGGACTCCAACATAATACCCATTGACGCACTGACCTGACGCAATCCGGCAATTTCATCCGCATCCATGCATCCGGCATTAATATGTGGCAGCAGCCCTGTCTCCGCCAAAACCCGGCGAGCGACCTCCTTGACATAATCGAGCGTGCTGGAAAAACCCATTTCCTGCAAGGCGCGCCGTGCAGCGCTATAGCGTAACTCCGGCTTCTCCCCCAGAGTAAACAACGCTTCCTGACAGCCCACACTGGCCCCCTGCCGACATAGCTCAAGCACCTCTTCGATAGGCATGTAGGGCTGTTCGATTTTTTTTGGCGTGCGCGCAAACGTGCAGTAGTGGCAGACATCCCTGCACAAATGGGTTAAGGGGATAAACACCTTGCGTGAATAGGTGATCACATTCTGGTGGCCGCGATCACGCATGACAGACGCGACTCGAACCAACGCTTCAGTATCATCAAAGTCCGCCAGAGACAGTGACTGTTGATCGTTGAGCATTTCGCCATGTAGCAGTTGCTTTTGCAAAAATTGCCAATCCGACATTAGCTTGCAATTCCTCTTTTCACTTCATCAATCAAATCTGCGCCACCTGATTCTGTACCACCCATCATAGCGGTCAAGGCCAGGGTCACACGCGCACCCAGTTCGGTATTGTAAAGCAACTGTGCGGTATTGCTCGCAGTGTTGACATGCAGCTCGTCCATAATACATTGTAAGTCCGGCGCTTCATCCACATCCAGACCTATACCTGACCTTTGCAAGATCTGCACTGCCACACCCGCATTTTTTGCACCAGCGATATGCGCCGCGCAGCTGTCGGCACCGAAACAAAAGCCCGGCGTACTTGCCGCATTAAATGCCAACAGATTAGTACCCACGCCTTTACTGTCGCAGCCCACTATCAAGCCGTTCAGTGCCTGCTGGCTTGCCAATACAAGGTCAATGTCTTCCCTTGTCAACAGTGGCAGGTCGCCATGCAGGACCACAAGAGGCTCTTCTCCAGCAGCCAGCAACCGCTCACTAGCACACTGTATCAGAGGGTTCAGACCGCGACACCCTAGGGAGCTCTCGGTCCAGCAATCAGCTCCATATTTTTGCGCCAACATACTGGCTCCGGGGTCATCGGACACCAGCGTAATACGGGTAATATGTTGATGGCGGCTCAAGACATCAAGCACATCCTCCACCATAGCCTGAGCCAGGGCACGACGCTCAACACTCGTCAGAACGCTGGACAGGCGAGTCTTTGCTAATACGAGGTCTTTCAATGGAACCAACGCCTGCGCCATTCGACCTAGCCCACCAGGTCCAAAATGAAACGCGCCAAACGCTGCTTGTCGTCACGAGTCTTCATAACAGTAGGCGCAATCGCCACTTTTACTCCCAAGGCTGCAATATCGTTGGACAGTGTAGCGTCACTTTCGTCAATCACAAAATAATCTAGCAACCCCGGATAAAGCTCAGAATAGTGCTGTGCCACCCCCAACGCGGTGACGGGCACACCTAATTCCAGCATCATTTTAGCAGCCGGCCCTTTAATGGCCATGCCTGAGACAATAGGTGAAACCAGCACCAACGGCGCCTTCGAATCTCTTAACGTTGTCCACATTCGCGGAATCTGCAATATAGGATCAATACTCACAAAAGGGTTGGAAGGACATATGACGATGGTGGAGAATCTATCGTCAGCTAGCAAGGCCATAACATCGGCGTTGGGACTAGCGTCAGCAATCCCCTCGAAACTGAATCCTGTCACCTTCGGTTCGCACTGCTCCCTGACAAAATAGTGCTGAAATGGCAGATCACGCCCCTCACTGTGAACGGTGGTGCTTACCAATTCCTCACACATGGGGTGAATATGAGTGCCGATGCCCAGCTGCCGCGCGAGTGCATTGGTAACCTGCAGCAGACTCACGCCCTCCGCAAGCTGGGCCGTTCGCCACAGATGGGTCGCTAAATCGTTATCCCCTAGCCGAAACCAGGTCTCGCCCTGCAGCTTTTCTAGCGCCTCCATCACACCCCAGGTCTCACCCGCTAGGCCCCAGCCGAGAACTTGATTGGATTTGCCAGACAGGGTGTAAAGAAGCGTGTCTATATCTGGGCTAATATGCAGACCCAGATGTCTGAAGTCATCCCCTGTGTTGGCCAGTACATGCAGTTGCCCTTGCGCCTGTCTCTTATACACATCT
>CAJXTK010000182.1 GCA_913061115.1 uncultured Haliea sp. | reverse complement strand
ATCTACACCTCTCTATTCGTCGGCAGCGTCAGATGTGTATAAGAGACAGCACTTTATCTGGGAGAAATGGGTGTCGAAATAGCGTTTTCTTCAACCCCTGAACGGCCTTTAAATTCGAACCCATTTCTCCCAGATAAAATGATAGCTCCACTCTAACCGATGGGTCTTCGACAACTCTGCATGGATACGCCGACGCTTTCTATACGCACCAGGATGCCATTCGTGAAACTGAATTAGAAAGCAGTCCACCTCTTTTATTAGATCTGTCTTAATCATCTTATCCAAAAGGGGAAACTCGGCTCCTTCAATATTAATCTTTATAAGATCAACGCGACCAAGATTTAGATCTTTCCAAACTCTATCAATTGCCGCAACCTCAACCTTTATACGCTGAAGATCTGAATGATCAGTCCGCTCATCACACATCGACGAGCCAAGCCCATTCAGCGTGAAATCGACGGTTAGGTCTTCATCGCCTAGGCCATAGGGCATAGGGTGGAGCTTGGGATTGCTAGCGGATTTCTCATGTAGTGCCGCCAACGACTTTGGATTCGGCTCAAATGCATAAATGATTGGATCATAACGATCTACCATGTGCTGCGCCCAACCCCCTGTAAATGCCCCGACGTCAACCACTACACTATCGGAATTAATATCGACATCATGAAGGACATGCGCATTGACGTATGTCGCACCTACGAAGTCAAAAAATGCTGGGCGGTAGTAGTGAAGCTCCATCATTGCTTTCATAGGCCCACTGGTTTTCCTGTATTTCCAGCGCATAAGCAGGGTTCGAGGCCAAAGAAGCGTTTTTTTTAGTTCGTAAGCGCTGGGGAAAATACTTCTCATATTACTATCTGAGATTACGACGAACATTATTGTCGCCTTCAATTGCAATGGTAGTCTATCAATTTTACACTGTCGACCGCAGAGCAATAATGTCGTCAGTTCGACAGACGATTCTTGATAATGATGCCTCGAAAACTGCACATCCCTTGTAGTGCTATTACTTTGATGGAGGGGTAGCCTCAAAAACCTTGTTGCTGAGTGGGCCCGATCTACTGGGAAGCCCCATGCAGAATACTGAGAGTGCTTGCAGAGTCGTTGGCCGCCCGCTTTCACCCTGTTTATGTATGTGGTTACTATGCCTTCGGGCACTAGACTGCAGCCTCGAGTGACTGCTTTGCCGCGATCATCCTCGTCCTATTTCGAAAACGATCCAATATAAAGCTGAAATTAACGCATTTATTGGCGCTGTTCTTGACAGGCTAGCGCTTTAAGTGCCATCATTTTTTGAATAAATAGGGAATTAAAGAAATCATGTTTCTTACCATCGACATCGAGATCACCAATCGATGTAATGCAACGTGCCATTTTTGCCCGAGGGACGCCACTCCTCACCAGGGCATCATGGACGTCGACACTTTCGACAGAGCGCTGGCTCGCGCAGTCGAGTACCGTACAGTAGTGAACGATGTGTCAGGGCTGGAGCTAACCGTCAGTCTTTGTGGACTGGGTGAGCCGCTTCTCAATAAAAATACGGTGTCTTTCGTTGACAAGGTCAAGCGTGCCGGTTTTAAATGTTCCATGTCATCAAACGCCGCACTGCTCACAGAAGACAAAGCACACGCACTCCTTGATGCCGGCTTGGATGAGATTTACCTCAACATTTCCGATATCCACGAGGAATATGAGCGTATCTATAGCCTCCCTTTTGATAAAACGTGTGCAAATATCACCCGTTTTGCGGAGTTAGCGCAGGGCAAATGCACTCCCGTAATCATTCTCGTTGATCATCGTGACGACAGAGATCACATTGAGGCTATGGAGGCCTTCTGGCGGGAACGTGGTCTAAAGAATTTTCACGACTACAATGTTATCAATCGTGGGGGGGCTCTTTTTGTCGAGCACATGCAGTTCGAGCAGTATACCGAAATGGTTCAGGCTCGCCACGAATTAACCGTAGGTGGTACGCAGCCACTGTGCGGTGCGCCATGGGGCTTCTTATTTATCGGATATGATGGCAACTACTACTTATGCTGTTCGGACTGGCGTAAGCAGGCCAGCCTTGGTTCTGTCTTCGATTACAGTTTCCTACAGGTTACCCGGAAAAAACTGGCCATGGTCGTAAGCCGCGAACCAGTCTGTAAAACCTGCAACCATGACCCCATCAATATGCTCACTGAAGAGTTGCGGGCACTCAACAGTGGCCAGGTTTCAGCAGAAGAGGTCGATACACTAAGACAATCACTTCGCGCAGGCAGTCAGGAGATCGATGACGCGCTTGATGCATTGCTCAAATACGGCGATCGCCACCCGGACGGCATCCTGCCAGCCAATATTATTCCGCTGGTCACTACGCACTAAGAATTCCAGCCGTATTGCGCTCACGTTTTATCGCCATCGCGCTGCGGGCTTCACCTAATTTCATATGGAGACGGATGGATGGAAGATAGTCGTCAAGTTGAGAATTTAATTTACAGCTATGCTGAACGAATTGACAATGGCGACCTGGAAGGTGTGGCCGCGCTTTTTCATGCTGCCGAAATTTTTTCAGCAGCGCATGATGTTCGGCGAACAGGTTTCGATGAAGTATTAGAGATGTATCAAACTTCGACCCGCCTGTATGAGTCCACGGCCACACCACAAACTAAACACCTGACGACCAACGTCATTATTGAGATTGATGAGGGCGGCATGGAAGCTAGTGCACGCTCTTATTATACGGTCATCCAGGCAACTGGCTCCCTCCCTTTGCAGCCAATTATCAGTGGAAGGTACAAAGACCGTTTTCGCAAGACCGAAAACCAATGGCAATTTTCAAGCCGAGAAATGATCGTTGATTTAGTCGGCGATTTGTCTGCCCACCTACTCTATGATGCCAGCGGCCTTGCGTAACTCTGCCCTCGTTTCTTCTCACTCATTGAGTGAAGCATTAGCACTGATCGCGACTCGAGAGAGCGGATGCTGAATTCTAATCGGCGGCTAGAGCAGACATAATCTCCGACATATGATAACCCTTCCTCAGAAAGATAAATTCTTATTTATTCACGTGATGAAAACCGGTGGAACATCATTTTCCGAGGTTCTTAGCGCCAACTTCACTACCGAGCAACGCTATCCGGAAGCCTACATCAATGCTGATACAGAATTTTTCGATCGAATCGAAGCTTATCTGCATGTTCCAAGGTTTGTTGCTGACGTCAATGCACTGAAAGATCAATTACGAATAGTGCTTGGCCATGTTCCCTATGCGGTGCGATCATTGCTCGAGAACGACTATATAACCCTGACGCTTCTGCGCGATCCCATCGAACGCACCATATCCTATCTCAAGCATTGTCGCCGATACCACATAGAACATATGGAGCAGCCTTTAGAAAAAATTTATGAAGATCCGTGGTTTCATGGTTCCTTCATCGGCGACTATCAGACCAAAATTTTCTCCATGTCTCCCCGAGAAGCTATGGCTGAAGAACGTTTCTTACCCTCCTCAACAGCGTTGCCGAAGCGGCAGGATTTAGGCGATGCACAAAGCTTCTCTTTAGAGATTAAAATGCTTCAAAAGACTGCGCCCGGTCGATTTTCTCTTGAGTGGGTCGCCGCAAGCACAGGCGTAATCAATGTTGACGAAAGCAGGCTCGCTATCGCAAAGGAGAATCTTTCCGCGATAGAAGTGGTAGGGGTCACCACACACTACGATCGATTTCTCTCGAAACTAGTAGAGCGATATGGCTGGGAGATCACATCTGAGCCGCATCGACATGTCGGAGAAGACGAAGCCATTTCAACCGCATTTCGAAACCGTATTGCTGACGACAACACTTTTGATATGCAACTGTACGAGTATGCTAGAGCGCTTTCGATCTGAGCAGGGGAAATGCCACCTCAGATTATGCTTAAAAGAATGATCAGATAACGCGGTCTTATTCTTTGCAGTAAACCGAAGATATTTTTTTGACGTTTCAACCTCTCTGTGAGGAAATAGAATTACCCACGTTACCACCAATAGTTCAACTTTTTATCTGGAGTATAAACAATGAAGAGTCTGTGGAACGACGAGGCCGCGGCGGCCTTTAGTGATGATGACCTTGGCATGCGCGTATACTCTTCAAGGCTATTAGGCTCAGATGAAAATCTCGTCATGCACGGAGGAGGAAACACTTCAGTCAAGGCGACCACAAACGACTTTTTCGGTAGAGCACTTAAGGTGTTGTATGTAAAGGGTAGCGGTTGGGACTTGAAAACCATCGAAAAGCCTGGATTCCCAGCGATCAAACTGCAGGAAACACAGATGCTCGCGGAGCTTGAGACACTGTCCGACACGGACATGACTCAACAATTACGTGTTCTAATGCTTGATCCATCAGCTCCGTCCCCCTCTGTTGAAGCGATACTGCACGCCATTTTACCCTCGAAGTTCATTGACCATACCCACACCGATGCAATTATCACTCTGAGCAATAACCCACAGGGGAAACGTATACTCGAAGCGGTTTTTCCTGACTGCCTGATACTGCCCTATGTGATGCCGGGGTTCATTCTTTCAAGACAAGTTAATCAAGCGATTAAGCAGAACGATCCAAACCATTACAAAGGCATCATCCTTATGCATCACGGGGTATTCACCTACAGTGATGAAGCTAAAATCGCCTATGAAAATATGATTGAGCTGGCATCCCGAGCGGAGGTCTACATTACTGAAAACGGGACCACCCTCATTGCGACAGCAGAACATGAAGTCGATTTACTGGGCCTTGCGCGTATTCGCAATGCCGTGTCACTCGCCCGCGGTGAAGCGCAACTAGCGATTCTGGATCGATCACCTGATGCTCAGGGATATTCCACATTAGACACTGTCGCCGAGATTTCTTCTAGAGGGCCAATAACACCTGACCACGTCATTCGCACCAAGAGAATTCCGGTAGTCATCGGCGCCACACCCGCTAAGGGCGTTCCAGAGATTCATCAGTATGTTACTGACTATAAGAAATACTTCGAAGAAAATCGCACGCCACAACTGCAGATACTTGATCCGGCTCCCCGCGTGGGTATTTGGCGCAACGCAGGATCCATAGCGTTCGGCAGCGGCGTCAAAGAGTGCAATATCGTTGCTGATATCTGTCTCTTATACACATCTCCGAGCCCACGAGACTAGGCATGATCTCG
>CAJXTK010000181.1 GCA_913061115.1 uncultured Haliea sp. | reverse complement strand
TCGAATTTAAAGGCCGTTCAAGGGTTGAAGAAAACGCTATGTCAACACCCATTTCTCCCAGATAAAATGATAATCCCAAACCAGACGGTGTGATTCGCTCAGTGCTTTTCTGATTTTTCTGCGTCGTTTATAGGCGCCGGGATGCCATTCGTGAAACTGAATCAGGAAACAATCTACTTTCCTCAATAGGTTGCACTCTATCATCCGTTCCAGCAGGGGAAACTCGGCTCCTTCAATATTGATCTTCATGAAATCGACCCTATCCAGCGCTAGTGATTTCCAGACGGTGGATATATCTTTAATTTCAACTTCGGCCCATGGCACGCCTTTTTTCCCGCTGGTATCAGAAAATACAGATGACCCGAGGTATTCAAGGGCCATACGTGCTGTCTCGTTCTTGGCGCCAAGTCCAAAGCTATAGCTGACTAGGCCGGGGACCGCCTCTGCTCTTTTTTCGAGCTGTTTATAGTTTCTTGGATCGGGCTCGAATGCATAGAGCGTTGGACTATACCTATCCAGTATTTCTTGTGCCCAGTCTCCCGTATAGGCGCCTGCGTCAAGAACGATGCTGTGTCTATTGATGTCAGCTTCGTGCAGTAGAAGCCGATTGGCATTTATTGCACCAAGCCACTTGTAGAATGCAGGGCGGTAGTAGTGAAGCTCCATGGCACTGCGCATAAACCCAGGTTCGAGCTTCTCTTTGTGACGCATATACAGCTTGCGCGGGTACAGTACGGCCTTCTTCAGCTGGTAGAGGCTGATAAGCTGCAGGGTGGTCATAGAGGGGAGTACTTTCATGGCGCTAGATGGCTGCCATGCGTCAGATTGCGTTGTTTGGGGCATCCGCTGCCGGGATGGGCTTATTGGGCCTCTGGCGCTCGTCGTGGCTGCCCGCAGTTTCTTCACCAAAGTTCATGGAGAACAGCCTCCGCCTTTCGCCTCCGTTGTAGCTGCCGTGTATCGTGCGGAAGTTCCAAATAATGAGGTCCCCCGGGGTGCTTTCGATAGTAATGGATGGAATTTCTCCACCCGAAATGCCGTATAACTCGCTGACCTTTGCCGAATCCTTGAAATCCTTTCGTAAGGTTTTGGCGAATGTTTGGTTGTGAAAGTGACTGCCTGGGATGATGCGGATAGCGCCATTGTGTCCGGTGAGGTCGTCAAGATAGAATGATAGCTTCACATGGTAGTGGTGAAGAGGTGCCGCATAGTCATCCGAATGCCAGTAGCTCTCACAATAAAAGAGATTGCCGTCGCTACTTGCCCACGTGGAGTCGGGCCCAACGATACTCTGGACAATACCTAAAATTCGCGGATCGTGTTGAAGAGGGGCTAGGCGTGGCGATTGTTCAATAAAGCCAGGAATAATGACTCGCCGCGCATCGCCGTGCAGGGCCTCTTGAGTTTCCCATACGGGTTGGTTCTGATCGCCAAACAGATCCTCAAAGCCGCCAATGATTTCGTCGATGTCGTTGTTGAAGAGTCCGGGTATTTTAAGGAAACCAAATGTTTCAAAAAAATGCACCTGTTGCGGAGATAGTAGGTGCTGGCTATCAACGATAGCCGATTGACCCGCAGGGTTGGGTGCCGTTCGGGTCATAAATTTCTCTTGTCTTTTATACACATATAATGAAATAACGTAGCATTATTTGTCACTTTAGTGAAGTGGAGCGCGCCGACCTGGAGACGAAATCGACGATGGGGCAGAATCGCACTGGCATCGCTTCTCAGGGCCTATGTTTTTTTTAGCATATGTTTATAAAGAGTTTATTAGGTCGACTGTACACGGGTGCTTTAGTCCTGCAAGCTAGTGTGGGGATAATTGCTCACAAGGTTCAAACATAAGAATAGGGTGCCCCAAGTGACTAATCGGCCGCGATCGCCAATAATCGCTGTTTCTCATTTTCGACAGCTATCGTGGAGACATCGTGCATGAACGCAGTTTGTCCTGCGCTGATGAATAAAGGACTGAGCATTTTAGTTGCCAGTACGTTGTGGCTATTTCTGTGGACGACGGCCATCAGTCCTGCAGTAGTGGCGCAAATGTCTGACGCTGAAAGTACTGATAGCCAGTCCCGCTTTCAGAGAACCTTACAATATCTGCAAGACGCTTCTCCTCGATTGCGTGGCGAATTTGCCGCTATCGCGTTAACGCATCTGATCGACGGCTATCTGGAGGAGGTGCAACTAGCGCATGAGGAAGTAAGGTCTGCGGGCGCGCAGGCGAATCTCAGAGGATGGTCTCTGGCAGTCAATCATTACGCCAACCAAATTCCTTTGTTGCTGGAGGGTATAGAGTTGGGGTTGCCCGTGCGTCTAACGAGGGTTGGAGAAAAATCGCTCGCGATAACAGTGACTGATAGAACGATTATACTTAGCCACCCCCGCCTGGATCAGCAAAATTTTCTTGAGCACGAGATTCTTATGGACTTCTGTGCCAGCCATCGCTGTGAGCAGTTTACGCCGCACGATACAGAACCTGCATCGATGTCCGCTTCGCGTGTTTACGTAAGACCCGACTGGATGTTCACGGCACGCGGTCCGGTCTGTTCTTATCAGGGAATAAAGGTGCATTTTAAAAACGGAAAAAATTTGGCGAAATCACGTCTCATCTGTGCACAATTTTTGCAGGAGGTTATCACTCTGGCTAACGAAATGTCTTGGCAACGGGCGTTGGCGGTACCGATACAATGGAGTGAACTTGAAATACAGCACACTGTCCGCAGAGCCGAGCATACAGTCAGATTGAATGGATTGGGAGATACTGCTGTAGCTGCAGTCCCGTTACTTTACGGTAACCCACGCCTGCTTGGGCACATTCTTCCTTGGATACGTCAGTGGGTGGCTAACCCGCAAGAAGCGAGTATACAATTGGAGGCGGACCATTACGGTTGGGGAGAGCCTTAAACTATAGGCTGTAGAACGACATTTATTGTTTAAATTTGACCACAGCAATGAGCAATTGACGACAGGTTATCTGCCCAATCAGCTTGCCATTTTCCACCACTGGCCTGCGGCGCTTATTTTTCTTCAGCATATCCTGGGCAACATCGACAATATCTTCATTAGGATGCGCCACCACGAGGTTATCCTTGGCCATGTACTCACGAACAACGCCTGTGTTGCTGTTGTTATAGACTGCCCCCAATATAGCGCGTAAACAATCCATCTCCGATAGAATGCCAACCAGGTTTGCATCGTCATCCACCACGCATACGCCAGAAATCCTGCTGTCGGTGATAACCTTCATCGCATCCATAATGTGGTCTTCAGGATGCACCTTGGCAGGATTAGGCAACATGTAATCACGAAGATTGACTGATTGCAGCATACTTGGCTCCATCACTGTGAACAGCAGTTTTTCTAAAGTATAGCTGCTAAAGACGTTAATGGTAGTGTGGGCTGCAGTGCTGTTGAAAAAATAACAGCAATCAGGGCGCATTTCTCTGAAATCGCCTAAAATGGACGATGCCCAGTGTTAAAGTACGTTTTATTCACGGGACACGTCGTTAAGCTCTGAGAGCGCATTCTTTGGAGATTGAATATGCCACGTTTTTTGGACGTTTTACTAGCAGGCCTGTTGCTCAGCACCTCCATGACGTATGCGGGCGTGACGCCTGCTGAGCGCCTTGGTGAGGCCATTCAATTCCAGACGGTCAGTTATCAGGATCGCAGCCAAATTGACCCCAAAGAGTTTGAGCGCTTTCACGCCTTTTTGAGGGCGGCCTACCCAAGAGTGTTTGCTCAGCTAGAGGTGGAAGTCATCAATCAGTATAGCCTGCTCATCAGTTGGCCGGGCAGCGATAGCAGCCTCGCTCCCATTTTGTTCACAGCGCATATGGATGTGGTGCCGATTGAACCGGGCACTGAAAGCGATTGGGAGTATCCACCTTTTGACGGGGTGGTAGCAGATGGGCGAATCTATGGTCGAGGTTCACTGGATGACAAGCAGGGGCTGTTAGGCATTTTGGAGGCGGCTGAATCGTTGCTGGCAGAAGGTTTTGTGCCGTCACGTCAGCTGGTTTTTGCGTTTGGTCATGACGAGGAAATCAGTGGCAAGCAGGGAGCTGGCAAAATCGCTGAGCGCATGCGCGAGCAAGGGTTGCATTTTGCGTGGATGGTCGACGAAGGGGGCACGCTTGTGTCCGATAACCCCATGATTCCCGATCAGCAATTGGCGATTATCAATGTTGCTGAAAAAGGTTATCTCACGCTGACCCTGGTGGCGACTGGGCCGGGAGGGCACTCCTCCATTCCGCCGAGAGTCAGTACTATTGGGCGCTTGTCGGCGGCATTAGAGCGCATTGAGAACAATCCCTTTCCAACACGGCTGGTGGTGCCGGTGAAGGTCATGCTGGAGTCGATGGCACCTCACTTGGAACAACCCGAGCGATTGATACTGGGCAACCTCTGGTTAACGCAGGGATTGGTCGCTGACAGGTTGAGCCAGGATCCGCTAATGAATTCCTTTGTGCGCACGACCACAGCACTAACGATGTTTAATGCGGGGTTGAAAGAAAATGTGGTGCCCCAGCGTGCCGAGGCAAAGGTCAACTTCCGTCTCCTGCCTGGAGATACGCCCGAGTTGGTGGTGAGCTATATCTCCGACGTGGTGGACGACCCTGAGATCGAGATTAGTCACGATAAATGGGATCATGTGTCGAGTATATCGGATCACGAGGGTAGCGGTTATGCCGTGATCGAAGAAGCGGTATTAGCGGTTTACCCCCGCGCTTTGGTGGTGCCATCTTTGATGTTCGCAACGACCGATACACGCCACTATATTAAGCTGACCGACAATCAGTACCGCTTTCAAGGAATGATGATTGAAACCCGCCAGGCCAAGTCTATCCATGGAACCAATGAGTATATTGGGGTGAAAAGTTACGAGGATTCCATTGAGGTCGCGCGTCAGATGATGAAACTGGGTTCGCGTTAGGATTTGGCACACAGGTTGGGCGTGCGCAGTCGGTATCACAATGTTACGCTTCACCGAGCTGATTGAATCGCACCCGTTCTGGAGGACATAATGCGAAGTATTTTTGTTTGTGGCGCCTTCATCACAATGCTGTCTGCTTGTGTGAGCACGCCTGAGCCTGCTAACCCTTGTGCCGACCCTCGGCCGTTGGTGTGCACTATGCAGTATCTGTCTCTTATACACATCTGACGCTGCC
>CAJXTK010000180.1 GCA_913061115.1 uncultured Haliea sp. | reverse complement strand
GGCAAACTATTGACATTAATCCGTCGGGTGGTATTGTCCTCGTCCTGCTTAATTGCGAAAAAATACCGTTTATAGTTGGCAAGCGACCGAGGAGCGAAAGCCCCCCGTCCAGGCCACTATGAGTGCTTTCTTTTGTTGGGCAAAATTATCTTGCGGTTTGATATCGCACTACCAAATGAGTTAACGGCATGATGAACAAAAGAATCGATGGCAAAACCGGGTTTCCCGCTAAGCATGGTCTCTACGACCCTGCTCTCGAGAAGGACTCCTGTGGCGTTGGCTTCGTGGCTCACGTTAAGGGCACTCCCAGCCACGAAATCCTGACCGACGCCTACCATATCAACTCCAGGATGGATCATCGTGGCGGCTGCGGATTTGAAGAAAATACGGGTGATGGCGCTGGCATCATGACAGCCATTCCCCACACATTTATGCAGAAGGTTGCCGCTGATTGGGGCATTACACTGCCTGAAATCGGGGGTTATGCGGTCGGAAACGTCTTTTTACCGCATGATGAAGCCCAACGCACTGCCTTAAAGGCAGCCTTCAACGCTGAACTCATTAAGGTCGGCCTTACGCCGTTGGGTTACCGTTTGGTGCCACTGCGACCTGATGAAGCAAACATAGGGCCCGCTGCACGGGATGCCATGCCCTGTATCGAGCAGGTCATTGTCGGCGGTGGCACTCCCGGCGACCACACGCTCGATCACGCGCTATATTTTGCGCGTAAACGATTCATTCGCGCCGCCAGCATCAGCCATCCGGGTGAACTGGTCTATGTGTGCAGCCTCAACTCAAGAATTCTTGTCTATAAAGGAATGCTAACCCCTGCACAGCTTTTCCCGTTCTACCCGGACCTCGAAGATGAGGACTATGAAAGCCACTTTGCCATGGTGCACTCAAGGTTCTCAACCAATACCTTCCCATCCTGGGATAGAGCGCAACCTAATCGTTTTATGAGCCACAACGGTGAAATTAATACCCTGCGGGGCAATAAGAACTGGATGACGGCTCGTCAGGGCGTTGCTGCCAGTGAGCGTTTTGGTGACGAGATCAGCGATCTATTCCCCATCGTTGAGCCAGAATTTTCCGATTCGGGTTCGTTTGATAACGTGCTGGAGTTTCTCCTCATGTCAGGGCGAACGCTTCAAGAATCTATCATGATGATGATTCCTGAAGCCTGGCAATCCGACAAGAACATGCCCAAGGAAAAGCGGGATTTTTACGAGTACCATTCCGCCCTGATGGAGCCCTGGGATGGGCCAGCGTCCATCGTGTTCACTGATGGTCATTACATCGGCGCGGTACTTGATCGCAACGGTCTGAGGCCATCGAGATATTATCTGACACATGACGACAAGGTCGTCATGGCGTCTGAGGTTGGTGTACTACCGATAGACCCGGCGAACATTAAAGAAAAAGGTAGATTGCAGCCAGGGAAAATGTTCCTGGTCGATTTTTTCGCCGGACGTCTTATCCCCGACGAAGAATTAAAAATGGAGTTTGCTAAGCAGCGTCCTTACGGTGAGTGGCTGGAACAGCAGAAACTCGAATTGTCCGACCTGCCACCGGACCACGCAGAGCTGCATTACGAGCCTGAAACACTGGTGGCGCGTATGCAGTCGTTCGGCTACACCATCGAAACCATGCAGTTTATGTTGCTACCCATGGTCTCTGAAGCTCGAGACCCTCTCGGGTCGATGGGGAATGACAGTGCGCTAGCTTGCCTATCTGATAAGTCGCGTATGATTTACGACTACTTCAAGCAGTTGTTTGCCCAGATTACGAATCCCCCGATAGACTCTATCCGTGAAGAAGTCGTTATGTCTCTCACATGCTTTATCGGGCCTGAGAGAAACTTGCTGGAGACAACACCGGAGCACGTTCATCGATTAGAGCTACATCATCCCATCATTTCAAACGATGAACTTACGAACATTAGAGATATAGAGCGGGATGGCTGGGCAACCAAGACCATCGACATCACATTTGAGAAGGCTAGCGGTTGTGACGGCATGTTGGCGCAGATTGACCAGATTTGCGAGGAATCCTCACAGGCCATCAAAGACGGCTACTCTTTCATAGTTCTTTCAGACCGCAATATCAGTGCAGACCGTATGGCATTAAGCGCCCTAATCGCCTGTGGCGCCGTTCACCATCACCTGGTGGCGAGCCATGAGCGCACCCGTATCGGCATCATTGTGGAGACAGGTGAAGCGCGGGAAGTTCACCACCACTGCCTATTAGTAGGCTATGGCGCTGATGCGATTAATCCTTATCTTGCTTTTGAAGCCATTTGGCAGTCTTTGCAAGACGGTCTGTTAGACAAAAATATCTTTCCCAACAGCTCTTCAATTGTGAAGGGATACAAGAAAGGCGTCGGCAAGAGCATGTTGAAAGTGATGGCCAAAATGGGCATCTCGACTCTGCAATCCTATAAAGGTGCGCAAATTTTTGAAGCCGTTGGTCTTGCCGATGAAATCATCGATCGATGCTTTATGGGTACCGCCAGTCGTGTGCAGGGCGTCAATTTCACGGTCCTGTTTGAAGAAATGAAACTACGTCATGAAGTCGGCTTCCCCGTGCGTGATCAGAACCTGATCCCCGTCCTGCCGAACCCTGGCGAGATTCACTGGCGTCGTGGCGGTGATACTCACATGTGGGATCCTGAAACCATTTCTAATCTGCAGATCGCGAGTCGGACCAATGATGAAGAGGCGTACTGGAAATTTGCCGATCACGCAAATACGGATTCCACACAGCGATCCACTCTCCGCGGACTGATGGATTTCAAAAAAACCAGCGATCCGTGCGATATCAATGAGGTTGAGCCGGCATCAGAAATTGTCAAACGATTCTGCACAGGAGCAATGAGCTTCGGCTCTATTTCGGCTGAAAGTCATGAGACGCTGGCGATTGCGATGAATCGCATCGGCGGAAAATCGAACACGGGTGAAGGCGGTGAAGACGTCGCACGTTTTACACCGATGACCAACGGTGATTCAAAGCGTTCGGCGATCAAACAGGTCGCTTCCGGCCGCTTTGGTGTCACCATCTGGTACCTCACCAATGCAGACGAACTGCAGATAAAGATTGTCCAAGGTGCGAAGCCAGGAGAGGGCGGAGAACTTCCCGGTAAAAAGGTAGACCAGACGATTGCCGATATCAGGCACTCAACACCTGGCGTGGGCCTTATCAGCCCGCCGCCGCACCATGATATTTACTCTATCGAGGATATCGCGCAGCTGATTCATGATTTAAAGAATGCTAATCCTAGCGCCAGAATCAGTGTCAAACTCGGCTCCGAGATCGGAGTAGGAACCATTGCTGCCGGCGTTACCAAGGCAAAAGCAGATCACCTGGTAATCGCCGGACATGACGGTGGTACTGGCGCATCTGCCATCACCTCGATTAAACACGCAGGCCTACCATGGGAGCTCGGTATTGCGGAGACCCATCAGACGCTGGTGAAGAACAATTTGCGGTCGCGTGTCGTACTGCAAACAGACGGGCAAATAAAGACGGGGCGCGATATTGCTATAGCGGTGCTATTGGGGGCGGAAGAAATAGGTTTTGCCACCGCACCGCTGGTGACACTGGGTTGTATTATGATGCGCAAATGTCACCTTAATACCTGCCCTGTTGGCATCGCAACGCAGGATCCAGAATTACGCAAGAAATTTTCTGGCAGCCCGGATTCTGTAGTGAACTATTTCTTTATGGTAGCTCAGGAGCTGCGCCTAATAATGGCTAGTCTTGGGATTCGAACTGTCAACGAAATGGTCGGACGCGCGGACCTGCTGGAAATGCGCCATGCGGTTGACCACTGGAAGACCAACGGCCTTGATTTCAGTAGCATTCTTACCCCCGCAGAAATCGTTTACGAGGGAACGGAGGTCTATCAGACAATCGAGCAGGATCACGGGCTCGACAAGGCGCTTGATAACCTCCTGATCGAACTGGCACAGCCGGCGCTAAAGAGCGGCGAGAGAGTGCATATTGAACACGAGATTATCAATATTAACCGCGTTGTCGGCACTATGCTGTCCCACGAAGTTGCCAAAGCGACGAACGGAGCGCTCCTGCCTGATGACACTATCCATATTAAGCTCAATGGGTCCGCAGGACAAAGTCTTGGCGCATGGTTAGCCAAAGGCATTACTCTGGAAGTTGAGGGCGACTGTAACGATTACGTCGGCAAAGGTCAGTCGGGGGGCAGAATTATTGTCTACCCGCCAAAATCCAGTACATTTAAGCCCGAGGACAATATCCTTGTTGGTAACGTTATAATGTACGGCGCAACTTCTGGCGAGTCTTACTTCAACGGCATTGCGGCGGAACGTTTTTGTGTTCGCAACAGCGGCGCCACTGCTGTCGTCGAAGGCATTGGCGACCACGGCTGTGAATACATGACCGGTGGACGCGTAGTAGTGCTGGGAAAAACAGGTAGAAACTTCGGGGCCGGCATGAGTGGCGGCATTGCTTACGTCTGGAACGAGGATGGAAATTTCCAGCGCATGTGTAACTCGGAGACTTTTGAACTTGAAGGTCTCGAAGCTAATGAGGATATCGATGAGCTGCGCACCCTTATAGAAAACCACAAAAAGTACACGGGATCTGCAGTTGCGGAGAATATTCTAAACAACTGGAAAACTGAGCTCACTCGATTCGTTAAGGTCATGCCAACTGACTACAAACGGGTTCTTGAAGAGATGTCACGAGAAAATATAGCAACCGCAGTAGTCGGTTCCTAGGAAGATTATTTATTATGGGAAAAGTAACCGGATTTAAAGAATACACTCGAGAGACCGAGCCTTATCGTGATCCCGCTCTTCGTATTATCGATTTCAAAGAGCTCTATACTGAGCACAACGACTCGCATCTTCAGACACAAGGCGCGCGCTGCATGGACTGCGGCGTGCCTTTTTGTCAATCAAACAATGGCTGTCCCGTGTATAACCTCATCCCGGAGTGGAATGATCTGGTGTACAACGGACGGTGGCAGGACGCTCTTGATCGCCTGCACACAACCAATAATTTCCCGGAATTTACCGGTCGTGTATGCCCCGCTCCCTGCGAGGGTGCTTGTGTGCTTGGCATAACAAGCCCGGCCGTTACCATCAAAAATATTGAATGTGCCATCATTGATCGAGGCTTTGACGAGGGCTGGGTAACGCCAAAAATAGCAGGTGACAGTCTGTCTCTTATACACATCTGACGCTGCCGACGAATAGAGAGG
>CAJXTK010000179.1 GCA_913061115.1 uncultured Haliea sp. | reverse complement strand
GTCAGCTCCCTCACGAATCCCCAGGCGTCCCATACGCTCGGCAGTTTTCGGTCCTACACCATAGAAGCGACGCACTGGTAGAGACGCGACAAACTCTGCACCCTCGTGAGGCCGCACTACAAAAATCCCATCGGGCTTATTCTGGTCCGAGGCAATCTTGGCTAGAAATTTGTTATAGCTCACTCCGGCACTAGCGGTCAGGCCTGTCTCTTCACGAATGGCGGACCTTATTAGTTCCGCTATGCGGATTGCACTACCCATCTGAGGTTTGTCCTCAGTGACATCGAGGTAGGCTTCATCCAGCGAGAGCGGCTCTAGAAGGTCACTATAACGACTGAATATCTCTCTGATTTGTTGTGACACTGCACGATAGACCTCAAAACGTGGCGATACAAAAATCAGAGAGGGACATCGCCGTGCCGCAGTCACTGAGGGCATTGCCGAGCGCACACCGAATCGGCGTGCCTCATAGCTTGCTGCGGCAACGACCCCGCGTTGTGCCGACCCGCCCACCGCGACAGGCTGACCGCGCAACTCAGGGTTGTCTCTTTGCTCCACGCTGGCAAAGAATGCATCCATATCCACGTGGATGATTTTTCGGGGTGGGTTGTCACTGCTTTCATTCATAGCACGATAGTAAATTGAGCGCGCTCCGCCGGCAAGTTCGTTGCTGAGATCCCGGGGAAGTCACTAGCCGAAAAGATAATTGAGTGTTGGCAGTAGTAAATAGAAGACCTAGCGCTAAAAAGCCCTATAATTACACTAAATTTATGATCCCTTTTACTTTCCTGTGAACTTTTGATGCGATTTACGACTCAGCAATCTTCAAGATTAGGTATTGGAATAGATTTTGGTACCAGTAACAGTGCCGCCGCTGTCTTCGATGGCGAGAACATAACGCTAATAAAATTAGCCGCACCAGACAGTGTCATGCCATCGGCTAACTATATCGACAGGACTTTTCAAAGTTCTATCGGCCAACTTGCTATAGAGGATTACATCAGCGGCAACAGGGGCCGCAAGGTAGAACTCAGCCTCGAAATCCTTGGCGAAGCTCGCTCAGGAACCGGCGGTGGTGAGAGTGCGATGGGAGGTGCGGGGGAGGGAGATACTGCTAATGTCTATGGTCAGGCATTCGATGATTCCACATTGCCTGGAAGACTGTTTCGCGGTACCAAAAGGCTTTTGGGTAATACAACAACGGACCGAACAGCCGTCTTTGAGAAGACCTTTAGGCTGGTCGCGCTGGTGGTTCCAATTTTAGTGGGGATTCGAAAGTCCATCGAGAATACTGTTGGCGATAAGGTTAAGTATGCCTGCTTGGGCCACCCAGTTAATTTTGAGGGCATAGAAAGCGGGCGTAATAGCCTTGCGTTAGAGCGCCTGGGCGAAGCGTATGGTCACGCGGGTATATCTGAACAGTCTTTCTGCCCTGAGCCCACAGCGGCAACCATTAGCTTTCTGCACAATTATCCGCAGAGCGACGATGAATTGGTGCTAACCGTTGATTTTGGCGGTGGTACCTTAGACTTTAGCGTGTTGCGACGCGATAGCTCGACCTTTGAAGTACAGGCTACCCATGGAATTGCTTTGGGTGGCGACAGAATCGACCAAACGATTTTTAGAGAGCTGGTTTTCCCGCTATTGGGGCGAGGCGAGCGCTGGAGTCGAATGATAGATGGCTCGGAAGTGGATACTTTGTTCCCCTTTGGAGAATTTGAAGAGATGCTAATCAATTGGCCGATTAGCTATATGCTCAATCAAAATAAATATACCACCGCTGTGATGCAGCGTATGTCTGAGTCCGATCCGGGTGCTGAAAAATTCAGACGCCTCTACGATCTCATTCAACAAAACTACAGCTATCAAGTGTTTGAAGCCATAAAGGAATTTAAAGCGCAGCTCTCGGTTGAGGAGTCGGCCCTGTTGGATATTCCGGAGATCGATATTCAGGTTGTCGTTGAACGCTGGGAATTTGAAACGATGATTTCTGATTTGCTATTTGAGTTTGAGCAGGGGATCACAGAAGTTCTCAGAAAGGCTAATTGCCGGCCTGATGATATAGATCTGGTTCTTCGCACGGGAGGGTCTTCACTCATTCCAGCAGTAAAAGAAATTCTCGACAATCAGTTTAGAGGTAAAGTGGTTGAACACGACCCCTTCACCAGTGTAGCGGCAGGGTTGGCAATCGCCAATTATTACCAGTATGCGCAAAGCGACCTCTGCTAATAACGATCTATGCGCAGATTGATATTAGTCCTATTTGTTACCCCCCTGGTTGCTCTTGGTGACATCACCGGCAAAGTCGTCTCAGTCACTGATGGAGACACGATCAAAGTTCTTGATAGTACGAGCACACACTACAAGGTGCGGCTGACGGGCATAGATGCACCGGAGTGGGATCAACCCTATGGCGATGCCTCCAGAGAGCATTTGGCTTCTATAGTGGCAGGGAAGCAGGTCTTTGTAGCGTCGGACCATAGCGATCGCTATGGCAGGGTCTTAGGGAAAGTCTGGGTGCAACCCAGCGACTGTGCCTCCTGTGGTAAAACGCTTGATGCTAATCATGCACAGCTATTAGCCGGGATGGCATGGTGGTATCGGTACTATGCGTCGGAGCAGTCCCCGGAGGATCGCGGCCGATATGAGTCGAGCGAGGATGAAGCCAGGAAACGCAAACGGGGCTTGTGGGCTGATCCGGATCCGATCAACCCATACAGATGGCGCAAGGGTAAGCGATGACTCTTTCCGTCTACAATATCAGTGATGCAAGTTTAGTATCAGGGTAATAAGGCGGCTTTTCGCGCAAGTACCCAGCGCAATAATCCTGACATAATAGGCTGATCGGCGAAAGCTCGTGTCTCGTTGAGACCTAGAATATGAATAGAACGACTTGGAGAAAGGCATGACTGAAAAAATGCAATCAGGATGGAATATACTATTACTAGTGATTGTCGGGTTATGGGCATCCGGTGTGAATGCGGATGGGTTCTATATCGGAGCGGGTGCGTATAAGACAGATGTGAGCATAGATGATTTCGACGATCATACTTATACGCCAGCTGCATTCGTCGGCTATCAGTTCATCGACACCAACTTTCTGATGTTGTCCGCCGAGCTTGGTTACTACGACCTCGGTAGCTATGACAGCAATGACGTTGATGTTGATGCCTCTGCATTTACGCTAGCAGGCGTCGCTTATCTACCCATTGGGCCCTTATTCGAAATTTATGCCAAGGCCGGTATCGCGTCGGGGGATGTTGAGGTAAAGGAAGCGGGTATTAAGGATGATTTTGATGGAGAGAACGCCTTTGGCGGCCTTGGGTTTTCCTTTGATATTCTGGACACGGTAGACATTTATGCCGAATATCTGAAGTTTGATAATAAGGTGGATTCCCAAATGTATGGTGTCGGAGTGCGGCTGGATTTTTAGTGCCTTTTCCGGCGGTTTTTAACACCGCGGTGTTAATGGTATTAGTCGCAGTCGCTAAACCACTTTAGTGGTTCTTAACAAGGGGCTGAAGGGGCCCCAACTTTGAATGTAGCTAGCCCCGATCGAGCATTAAAAAGGGCATTGGATGTCGTGTTTCGCCCATTATTTTTGCCATGAAGTAGGGCACCATCAGCAAGTTTAACAAGATTTTCGGCGCTTTTGATCGCTCGTCCTTGCAGGTTCGCTACCCCCACCGGTAAAAAGTTCTCAGCTGTCTCTCATCATGAGTCGCCTGCAATAAGCGTGAGGGGGGCGGTTGCATGAACATTGCGACTGTTGTTCACGGGCTTGGCGATACAGCTAAACCTTTGACAGCGAAATAGGGAAAACCCTACGATTGAACCTTAATCCCACTGGTCCTGTGTTTACTGGTGTGCCGTGAGCGTCTTTTTTTCGGTCAGATTGTATGGCCGCATCAAAAATGCATCACAATATTTTTTGAGCTAGAAAGGCGCTTATATAGCTGTTACAGAGGCTATGATCGCTCAATGTGCAATAGGGGCCTTGTCTTCGCGGGGTGTGGTTTCCCGGACGAAGAATGTAATCACCGTACCGACAATCATCAGGGCTACGACAAGGCCATAACCTCTGAGTTCTTGCACGGCAGAAGGCAACCCAGTTCTGGCGACGCCGATGTCGGCAAGGAAGCCAACGCTGGGTTGTGCCACAACGGGCAAAAGCATCACTACAAAATTGACAAACGCCAGTTTCATGCCGCGGTTGTGTCGGGCAGCATTATCAGCCGTCATCACGAAGGATAGTGCTTGGCCTCCGGTGGTGAAGCCGAGCATGCCCAGCAGTACGACGGTGAGCCATGTGGGTTGGATGCTTGCGAACATGATCAATGAAGCAATAATTGTCGAGGCAATGGCGCAACCCAAGTAGAGAATCTTTCTGCGTCCAAGGCGGTCGGCAAGGTATCCGAAGCCTACGCCACCAACAGCGAATCCGATGAAGACACATGTCGTAGCAAGGCTTGCTCCTTTGATTGAGAGTCCAGATTCGATCTGTAAGAACGCATCGCCCCAGAGATCGCCGATGACAGAGATGGGGAGATACAGTCCTGCTGACGATAGGGCAATCAGCCAGAGTTGGCGGTCCTTGGCAACGTTCATGATAGTGGTGAGAATCGGTACAGGCAAATCCGGGTTATAGCCGTCTTCTCTCATCAGTTCAATAAACCATGAAGGTCGGCGCGGCAACAAAAACCACAGCATGATTGCGATCCCGAAACCTGCGATAGCGCAGGTTAATACTGGCGCACGCCAGCCAAAAGAATCAGCCATGACACTGAGAGGGTATTGTGCCGTTGAGGCGCCTAGAGTGCCCATGGCGACGGTTAAGCCCGGAATGATTCCGTGGCGCTGCGGAGGGAACCAAATCATCGCCAGATAGATTACACCCAAGTACGCGACTGCGCTGCCCAATCCCTGCAGGAAGCGCCCGATACCCATTGTTACGATGCTGTCGGAAGAGGCGAGAATGAGACATCCCAGCGCAACGAAAATCGCTGCAGGGGCGACGACGAATCGCGTTCCAAAACGGTCCAAGAGCCGCCCAACAACAAGTTGTGCTGGGGCATAGGCGAGAAAATACATGCTCATAGACAGACCGAATGCGCCTTCGGTCGCGCCAGTGGCTTCGAGGATGTCTTTCTTAAGGACGCCAGGGGCAACCCGCGCAAAAAACTCGTAAAAGTAGAAAAGCGCCGCTACCAGGAAAAAAAGCCAGGGACGTATCCCGCTGCGAGCGGCTTGGGCCTCGTTGCGGACGTCATTGGTAACGTGATGGTGGGTCCTGTCTCTTATACACATCTCCGAGCCCACGAGA
>CAJXTK010000178.1 GCA_913061115.1 uncultured Haliea sp. | reverse complement strand
TACACCTCTCTATTCGTCGGCAGCGTCAGATGTGTATAAGAGACAGGTAGGCGCCATCCGAACTCAAGTGAGCCTGATCGGCGGTCAGGGAAGTTTGACGGTTGGCATAGTCGAGAGACTCCCACCAATGATGACCTAACTGAATGCCTTGGTATCTAGCACTATTGGGCCAAGACGTTAGAATTAACGCTTCGTCGTCTTCCAGCTCATAATGCCCTCCGGACATCAGGCGGCCAGCCAGCCCGCCCTCCGAACCTGTGTCGCGCGGCGCAAGGAGTGTGTTGGCTGGCACCAGACCTGCGATGCGCGTGCGACTGAGTTCCGGCCACAGGCGCACCTCTTCGGCAAAAAAATTCGTTGCCGCCGTTAGCCGATCTGCCATGATCTTGGCGGAGAACGGGGGATAGCGAGGACGGCCACTGTCGATCCGATCAATATGCACTTCTCCGGGAAGTTCTGCCGCCCAATCAGAGTGAATCTGACGCACCAATAGGCGCTGAAGGCCCGGCTCAGCGCGCAGCCAGTTACCCTCCCTCGGCTCGCCTCCAATCCAAAGTTCGAAACTGCCGTCGGGTGCTACTTCGAGATCGCCTGTCGATAACGTATCGACCATCGGCGCCATCGAATCGACCCCGTACACGGCGAAATCTAGCCGCCGAGTACTCCCGCGCGTTCCCCAAACTCGATACACACCATCACCATGAAACAACGCAATTCGGTAGCGCTGATCCGAGTTGTCCATACCGAGTTTATTAAAATGATTAAGTGACACAAAGAGTGGGAAATCGGGCTCTGCTAGGGCCCGCGACTCCAGACTGTTAATTAAGGCCCGAACAATATGTCGGTAGGCTTCAGCCTGCTCTAACTCGCTTCCAAACCAAGCATGACCGCGCACAAAGACTCCGGCTTCGTGGACTGCATCCGCAAGCTGGTCGAGACTTTGCTCCAATTGTCCCGATGCAACGACCGGCTCCACCACTACCTTGCGTAATTGAAACGCCGCCAGACCTGCGACGCCAACCACAACGCCCAAACTGAATATCATCACCTTGCCAATCACGGTCATCTCCCGACGTCACTCATCTTCAAACAACTTTCACCATAGTGCGCTATACGACATGCTATGGAGGCGCAAACGATCTCACTGCCACTCGTACTCGTCTGACTTTTTAGTTCGCGGACGCTTTGTCAAAGTGTGCCGCACGGCACCATTAACCGGCCGTCTGCGCACCATCAATGGGCACCACAGAACCGCTCATATAGCGCGCCTCATCAGATGCGATAAACGCAACTAGGGACGCAATTTCAGCGGGCTCTGCAAAACCATAGAACGAGATCAACTTGTCAATCAACCGCGGTGTAGCATCCTGGGGAAAGTTTGCCGTCGCCGCCAACGGGGTATTCACTGCTCCGGGACAAACCGCATTCACACGAATACCGCGTTCCGCCAGTTCCATAGACAAGGATTTAGTCAGCATCGCCACTCCCGCCTTAGTCACCCCATAGGGCACGGAGTACGCCTGCCCCACCAATGCCGCAGTGGACGCCATGTTAATGATATTGCCACGCGTTTTAGTGAGTTCTGGCACTGCGGCCTGACACAAGAAAAACACCGAGGTCAGGTTAACCTGCAAAATCCGCTGCCAAGCCTCTGGGGTGATATCCTCAATACGTCCGGTCAGCAGAATACCCGCAATGTTGCACAGCACGTCTAGCTGACTAAAAGCCTCGACTGTTTTCGTCACGGTGGCATGGCACACCTCCGGTAGACTTACATCAGCAACCATCGATTGCACGCGGGCGGTGTCGGGCATCTGCACCATGGTATCGGCGAGCCCTTCAGCATTGATATCCACTAGGAATACGTTGGCGCCCTCGGCGTAAAAACGCTGGGCAGAGGCTCTGCCAATCCCCGAACCTGCACCTGTAACCAATACCACCTTGCCCTCAAATCGCTCAGCCATTGCAAGCCTCCTTGAATACCTTGTTATTGTTTCATCGACAGCGTACGTCGAGTCGTGTAACCAGACCCTTCAGGACTGAATGCATTGAGAGTATAGAATAAATTCAAAAGATGACATGACCATCTTTCTGCGCAGGTCTGCTCCAGAACGCACCATCGATCGAGGCGAGGTATAGCTTGCCGATACGTGATGCACATTATTAGTTCAGTGGGCAAGAAACAAAAAAATAAGCAAAAAAAAGGGCCGGCATAGCCGACCCTTTCTACCATCCTAAAAACCTACTGTTCAGAGTCGGTTATTGCTGCCGCCCAGATGACTAGGCCAAAGGCAATTTTATTCCACAGATCGGCGACATTATAGATAATATTTAACGCGTCCGGATTCGCTGAATCCATCATATAACCCATAAAGTATCCGATAGGGTAAATTGCCCAACCTATCGTCACCAGCAGTGCCATCGCCTTATAGGCTTTCTGCACATTGGCGTTTCCGCTGCCAGCGTTGATCTTGCTTGCTTGGCCGAAAAAGATCTCCCACATAATGAAGACCCAAGCCGCCATTGCAATCCAAAACGCTAAACTCACGTCCATCGCGCCCGCTTCGCCGGCAAAGCCAAAGCCCAGCATGACGAGAGAACCGATCAGCAAACGCCAAAACACACCTACGGGCGTTTTAGTGATCGCAGACAGGATCAGGTAGAATTCTATGATCAACAGTGGAACCGTTAGTAACCAGTCAATGTAGCGGTAGACAGTCGGTGTTTCACCTGTACTCACCCAAACATCACGCATATAAAAATAATGCACTGCCGCGATAAGAGTGACTAGACCTGATACCGTCAGAGACGTTTTCCACTTCGGTGACACACGGTCACGTTCGAGGAAGAAAAAGGCCGTCGCAGCGACAAGCGCCATCGAAATCAGCCAAAAGGAAATACCAACCGCATCGTTGGCCTGTAAGTTTTCAGTCATAACTGTATCCACCTATAAGTAATTGTATGTTGATTATTGTTCTCCTGCACTTTCAATCGAGCCGACGCACCCTCGGCTGGATATACTGGCCTTACGCACTGTATCTGCGATTGGATCTCTATTTTTTTTAACTAATTTACATGAGACTAAGTCATTGATCCAGTGGGTAAAAAAGCCATGTTTCGCCTCAAGTTCCACACTCCCGCGAAGCTTCAAGCTACCTTAATATACACGCAATGTAACAACGGCGCATCCCCCTGCGGGACGCGACCTATTGTACGTCTCAGGCCGGCAGATACTGCCTGACGACGCCATGCTGCAGCATTCGTCACTTAAACCCGGCACATTCAAGTTGAGTAGCTGTCCACCACCTGATTAATGAGATCACTAATCTGCTGCCGCGGATAGCCCAACTGCTCAGACGCGTCCGTTTCATAGTGTACGGTAGCGCCGGCCCCTGCAAACATAATCACCGATGGAAACATGGGGTGCTCATCCTCTTTTACCGCCAGTTCTTGCGGATTGCCTGCGGCGGCAAACCACAGCTCCAGATAATGTTTCCAGCTCATATTTTCATCCCCCATCAAATAGGCTTTACTAGATTCACCCTTCTCCAGCGCAGCGAGCGTAGCCACAGAGATAGAGTGCGCGCTAATGTGATTGGTGCCACCCGGTGGCGCAAACACCGGCAGATCACCGAGCTGCCCTTTAGCATAGGCGACCAGCGCACCGAGATGCGGGATGTCGAGGCCATCGATGTGGCCCAGTACGAAAGGCGCATTCAGACTGCACACGTTAAACGTCGCGCTGCTCAGTGCGCGCACCGCGGTGTCGGTATGGTGCCGCGAAGTGACATAGGGACAAATGCCGATACGCTCAGGGGCAACCTGCGGATAGAAGGTACCAATGTAGACTGCGCGCGCAATCCCAGCATCTCGCGCAGCCGCAAAAAATCGCGGAACAGCGAGGTCATTCACTTCGCTATAAAACGCTTCGGGACTCACACTGCCGTCCATTGGCAGCGCACGGATATCGGCAGCGGCAGCAAACACAAGCGCATCAAAGCCGCGCAGTTGTTGGTTGTCAAAACTATCGTTAACGTAGTCACCCTGCATAAAGGGCAATGCGGCTAAACACGGTGTGGCTGGCGCCTTGCGAGCCATGATGGTGGCATCATGCCCCTGTGCCTGCAAGTACAGCGCAATATCACCACCGATTAAGCCTGTGCCGCCGACAACTAATACCTTCATATTTTTCTCACTGGTTGTTGATAGGTTAAATGCTGATGATCAGCAAACGTGAGCAGCACGCCACATTCGTCTTTACCGACTGCAATTTTCATTTTTTGGAACGTCATTTTGAACCACGGTTGCTGTGCTTTAGTCGATATGCAGTGGTTGATCGCTGCTCCAAACAATATTTACATCGCGCCGGGTATAGCGATAACCATCAGCACCCTTTTCAATACGGTCTTGATAGCGGATCGCCATCTCCAATTTCCTGGCAACGCCGTCTTTTTCATAGAGATGAGAAGCGATGCTATAGGTTTCGCCCTCATAGCACTCACCGTCCCATTGCCCCATCTGATTGCCGACCATGTGCAACGTGGCAGAGAAATTCGTCTCTAAAACCTGCAGCTGCTCAATAAAGGCGTCAGCGCCTTCGCACTGCCAGGTAGGGCCCTGCTGAGTAAAATCGCCGCTGATAATATTACGCATCTCTGCAAACTTTCGATCGTCGGCAATTTGCGCATAGCGCAGCGCTAGTTGTTTTTCTGGAGAATTATTCATCGGCACTATGACCTTATATCACTTGGTTATATTTAGTGTTCAGCAACGCATCAATCGTCGACAGTGCCTGATCTAATTGAGGATGTCCGACAATCGCCGCATAGTCTTCCCACACATCGCGGGTCGTCGCGTCAAGCAACTCAAGTAACGCTTCACCACTGGGGGTTAACGTAATCATCTTAGACCGCAGATCCTCTTTGGAGTTTATCCGGAACAAATAGCCTAGCTGCTCAAGTTGCCCAATAGCGGTCGCCATCGACTGGGGCCGCACTTCACAAAAATCCGCAATATCCACCATTCGACAGGAACCCTGCTCAGCAACATACGATACGATCATTCCGTGTAACTCGCGAATCGCAACCTGATGTTGCTCCAACTTGACCCGCAAACGCTGCTTAAAATCGTATTTGAGATGAATGATCAGTTGGCCAGTACGATTGGCTTGGGCTTGACTCATATTCAGACTATGTACGCAGTTTGACTAGTATTCAGTTTAACTGTATAAAATTCGAGAAGTCAATGATTAGCCACTGCTCATGAGGACGTGGTCGATATTTAAGGAGAGTGACGGTGGCGAATCTTGCAGGACGGCATGCCTTTATTACTGGCGGTTCTGGCGGCATCGGCGCGGCAACCGCACGGCAATTTTTAATCGACGGCGGCTCGGTCAGCTTGGT
>CAJXTK010000177.1 GCA_913061115.1 uncultured Haliea sp. | reverse complement strand
TGCCTTTTGCTTCGACACCTGCCCTGGCCAGGGCAGGTGTCGAAGCAAAAGGCACAATGGATCCCGAGCAGATCCCTATAGCGCTCGTTGCCACCCCTCTATTTCACGTGACGGGTAATAACTGTGTGGCACAAGGGATCGCCGCTACAGGCGGTAAATTAATACACATGTACAAATGGGATGCTGGCGAAGCACTGCGTATTATAGAGGAGGAAAAGGTGACGACCTTCAGTGCCGTGCCTATGATGTCACGCGAAATGATGCTTCATCCTGATTTTGCCACTAGGGATACATCCAGTCTTAAAAGTATGGGCGGTGGTGGGGCCGCAGTGCAGCCTGATCTGACGCGTAAAATGAATAAAGTAATGAAAAATGCGGCGCCAGGTGCCGGTTATGGTATGACGGAAACCTGCGGCGTTATTTCAGTCTTATCGGACGTTTATCTGGTCGACCGCCCAGAAAGTGTTGGCCGTGCGTTACCAACCTTTGAAGCCAAGTGTGTGAATGAAACTGGCGATACCGTTGCAACCGGTGAGGCTGGGGAGCTTTGGGTGCGAGGTGCCTGCGTCATAAAAGGCTACCTGAATCGACCCGAGGCCACGGCCCAGGAGATAACGGATGGATGGCTTCACACGGGCGACATAGCATATATGGATGGAGATGAGTTCATCTATCTTGTAGACCGCGCCAAGGATATGGTGCTTCGCGGTGGTGAAAACGTGTACTGCGCGGAAGTAGAAAGTGCACTCTTTGAGCACGAGTCAGTCGCAGAGTGCGTAGTCTTTGGTGTTGAAGACGAGCGCCTGGGAGAGGAGGTTGCGGCAGCCATTTATTTGACGCAAGTGGGTTCTGTAGATACGGAGGGACTGCGCACATATCTGAGGGAGACACTATCGTCTTATAAGATACCCCGCTACATATGGCTCGTGGATGCGCCGCTGCCGCGCAATGCCAACGGAAAATTCGTAAAACGCGAAGTACGCGATTTACTTGATTTGGCGGATGCACAGTAGCACCAAAAACCGAGTATTTACCTAACACAAGAGACCAGACGTGCTATGAGCAATATCAACATGAATGATGACCCCCGTATCGATCCGCGCATCAAGGCTTTGATGGGAGGCATGTCGTTGCCTCCGGGTTCGAACGTCAATAGCCGCGAGGAAATGCTCGAGCGGGCCAACAGCCCCCAGGCACTGGAGATGGCAGAGGGGCTTAGAGGTTTTATGGAGCTGTGTGACACTCCGGAGATTGCGCCTTCTGAAGGGTTGGAAATCAGCACATTGGAATTTAATTCTGTACCGGATGAGAACAAAATCCTGATTCAGTTTATCCGACCTAAGTCGGAAGAGCGTCTCCCCTGTGTTTACTATATCCACGGTGGTGGCATGCAGGCGATGTCTTGTTTTGATGGTAACTATCGGGCATGGGGCAAGATCATTGCCGCGCAGGGAGTCGCCGTGGCCATGGTGGATTTCCGTAATGCTTTGACATCATCTTCCGCGGAAGAAGTGGCACCCTACCCGGCGGGACTGAATGACTGCGTTGCGGGTTTAAAATGGTTATCCGGGCAGGCCGAGTCACTGGGTATCGATGCTTCCAGAATTGTTGTCGCCGGTGAGAGTGGCGGCGGCAACCTAACACTGGCTACCGGAATGCGACTGAAGCGGGAAGGTATGCTTGGTCTCATTCAGGGACTTTATGCGCTGTGTCCCTATATCGCTGGGGTTTGGCCGTTGCCTCAAAACCCGTCATCGACCGAGAATAATGGTTTGTTATTAGATCTGCATAACAATAACGGCGCAATGGCTTACGGCATTGAAGAATTGGAAAACCGTAATCCCCTAGCATGGCCTGGTTTTGCACAGGACGATGATGTGGCTGGGTTGCCCCCGATTATCATCAGTGTGAATGAATGTGACCCGCTACGTGACGAAGGGGTAAATTTCTACCGGTTACTGATAAAAAATGGTGTTGATGCTCGTTGCCGGCAGGTGATGGGTACCATTCATGGGACAGAGATATTTCCGATGTGTTGTCCGGATATCAGTCGGGATACTGCCAGGGACCTAGCGGCCTTCTGCCGCGGTGACTAAGTATAGCGTTTGCTCTGGTGGTGGCCAATTTTGGCCATTTTCACTGCCCGCTATTGGGTGATGATTTCGCTCAAGGCGACAGATTTTCCCCGCGCATTGTTGTCCAAGCATTGCTTCTTATAGATGCCGAACTATATTGTCGCCCTCTGGAAGCTGCTTTTTTAGGTTACAAATCAATAAAAAGGTCTTTCGCCGACACCGGCTTCTGGATTATCTTTAGATCAAGCAGCTGATCGCCCAGCGTCTGCCAGCGTGCCAACGTCATTTCGCCGATGAGTGCGGTGGTGTCAGTTTTTATCAATGATTGTTGCGCTTGCGCACTGTGCGTAAAAGTATCCGCCGACATTGCCTTATTGAGCGTCTGCATTGCACGATTGGTCTCTTCCGGCTTTGCCAGATAATCATTCCAACCACTGCGTACTGCGGCTATCATGCCTTTGACTTCAGATGGGGATGCTTTCCAGCGTTCACGAGTAGTAGCTAACACCGTAGTGTAGGGATTGTAGCCGGTATCGGCGACCAAAAATGTGTTGATTTTGAGTCCCGCCGCCACCGCAGTCAGCGGCTCGCTACTGATAAAACATTGCTGTGAAACCTTGCTGTCATTTTGAAAACTGCCGATGCCTCCGAGATACGGTGCTGTAAACACCTCGATAGGCGAGTACTCTTTCTTCAAATATTGACTGTAAGGCAGGCCGGCCTGCCACAATAAAACGCCATCGCTATGCAAGATTTCTTCGATCGATGTGAAGCCGCGCTGGGCATGCGTCATAATGGCTTGTGGGCTAATTTGAAAGGTGGCGAATAACGCGACGATATTAGTCGCACCGCGTGCATGTGCGATGACGACTTCATCCGCTGAAACAACCGCATAATCGATCTTCCCGGCCGCCAGCATTTGAATCGTTGGTGTGCCAGAACCCCCCTCGATAATTTTTACATTAAGGGTATTGTCCCGATAATAGCCCTGTAGTTGCGCTGCGTAGAAGCCTCCGAACTGTGGTTCAGGCTTCCAATTCAATGCGAGAACCAGAGGTGCGGTCGACCCTATCTGCTGCGCTAGCACCTGCGCACTCCAAGCAACGGCAAACAAAACTCCTAAAAATTTTCGCATTATTGTTTCCTTAAGTAAGGCCTGTTCCGAAAGAGTAGGCCAGTCATTAAATTGATGGTATAGACTAGCGACAATGCCAAGGCGCTCGACATAAATACGCCACTGAACACAAGGTCTACACGCTGCTGAGTGCGCGCCGCATCAATGAGACTCCCAAGTCCGCCGCCGGCAATAAATTCCCCGACAATGGCGCCGACCACGGCGAGTCCAGCAGATATTTTTATACCGGTAATGATGTAGGGAATCGCAGAAGGTATTTGCAATTTGAAAACCAGTTGCCACCGTGATGGCTTATACAATCTAAATAATTCCTTCAACTGGGGGTCGGTTTCTTGAAGTCCGGTTAACGTATTGGCGAGAATTGGAAACAACGACACAATGAAGGCTGAAGCATTGACCGTCGGCTGGCCATAACCGAACCAGATCACCAGCAGAGGAGCAATGGCAATTATCGGGACAGTTTGAAAAAAAATGCAAAAGGGCAATACTGCGCGGCGTGCAAGCGGGATCGAAAAAAAGATCAGTGCCGAGGACACGCCGATGATTAAACTCAATCCTAAACCCCAAAGAATTGACTGTGCGGTACTCAATGTCGCTGCGAAAATATCCGGCCACATTTCTAGCGTGGTATCAAAAATCTGCAAGGGAGAGGGCAGCAGATACGATGCCACCCATTTCTGTGCGACGATTAATTGCCAAATTGATAACAGCCCTGCGAGGAAAATCCACGCTGGGAGTTTATCCGCTATCCATAGCCTTATTGTGGTGATCATTGCTTCGACTGGGCAGCGTTAGATTTTTTCATGCTGTCCTCCATGTCGCTAAATAGGCTGGAATATTCTTTCACTATATCGTTAAACGCCGGTGTCAATTTTAGGGGCTGATTGCGCTCTTTAAAGGGAAGTGAACGAATGTCCCTAGCGGCTCCTGTATTATCTAGCAATAAAATTCGATCGCTAAGATAGACGGCCTCGGAGATCGAGTGGGTGACAAAAATATATTGCAGTTGCAAGCGCGCTTTCAACTCGAGTAATAAGTCTTGCATGTGAAAGCGAGTTCGCTCGTCGAGCGCGGCAAACGGTTCGTCAAGGAGAATAATTTTCGGTTGCGTGATCAGGGCGCGTGCCAGCGCAACGCGCATTTGCATGCCGCCGCTTAGTTGATCTGGGAAGTGCGCAAGACGATCGCCAAGTCCAATCTTTTGCAACAATTCGACTGCGCGATCACGTGCAGCGGGATTGTTTTCAGCAGTTAATTCCAGAGGTAAAAGTACATTCTCCAGGCAGGTGCGCCATGGTACCAAGCGCGGTTCCTGGAACACATAACTCATTTTCGCACTCAGGGCAGGATTCACGTGTATCGTACCGCTACTGGGTTGTTCAAGGCCCATAAGTAGGCGCAGCAGTGTGGTCTTGCCGCAGCCCGAAGGTCCGAGCAGACATAGGCATTCGTCGCTATCAAGCGTAAATGATAATCCGGCAAAGAGCGCCTGGGCATCGCTGGAAAAAGATTTTTCCAGCTGTTGAACTTCAATGGATGACATCTGATGCGCGCCGCTCGTGAGGTTTGCGATAACTGCCCTCAATTCTCTGCCAGAACCATGGCACAATCAATAGCGGACTGATAGCGAGCGTGTACCCGTCTTAGGCCGGCTCCCCGCAATAACAGCTATCGGCATGATTGATCTACGCGGCAGATTTCCTTTGAGGCTTCTGCTTCATAACGGAGGCTACTGGTTTCCTGCTTCGTTTTTTCGCCGGGTCGTGGCCATTAGCCTTGCGTTGCGTCGTAGTATTGCGTGATGACTTTTTTTCCGGTGTCGTACGCAACCAGTAGGCTTCATCCCTTTCGAAAGAGTGGAGTATGCCATCCAAGGTGCGACCAATACGGGTTGTGAGGTTGATGACGGGGACTTTGGGCCAGGTAGCCCTCTCTCCGGCTTTTATCAAATCCGTCATTTCTTCTTCAGACATCATTTTTAGCAGTTTGCCGAGGCTCGAAAGGCCATATCCGGGGAATATATTGATATCGCCGGTGAACTGCTGGTCTAGCAGTGCATTGATGGCGTTCATGCCAGTGCCCATCTGTGGCCCCACCTTGCCATAGCGTTGAAAGAAATCGAGATAACCGCGCACGATCTGTTTCGTCGCTGCCACAGAGGCATCCGAAACAATTTTCCGCAGTCCGGGTTTTGTGTTCGTTTCTCGGCCGAGCCCACGAGACTAGGCATGATCTCGTATGCCGTCTTCTGCTTGAAAAAA
>CAJXTK010000176.1 GCA_913061115.1 uncultured Haliea sp. | reverse complement strand
CGTTGCTGGGCCTTGTGTATGCTCGTTATATGGAACTGCGGCGCGGTGCCAGGGTGTTAAAACCCTACCATGTGGCAAGCATGAAGGCCCACGCCCTACTCTCGCAAAAATCCCTCGATACCCGCCTGGTCGATAGCCGGGCCGATACATAGATCACGACCAGACCGTTGTTACCACGTTCGCGTCTGCATCATAGCTGATTGTTCCCGTCCCGATTGCGTCATAAACCGGCGTGCCCGCTGTATGGTCTGCGGTGTATGATTCGGCCACAGCACTGCCATGCTCCTAAATACATACTCGGAATTCATGCGGGAATATTCGACGGAAAATATGGACAACTTGACCGGGGGTGTCCTAAAAGTGTCCCAAATAAAACGAAACCCCTATAAGTTATTAATTGTAAAGCGGTTTGTTGGTGCGAGTGGCGGGACTTGAACCCGCATAGCCGTTAAGCCGTCAGATTTTAAGTCTGATGTGTATACCAATTCCACCACACTCGCAATATCTTGTTTACTCAAGCCAGAAACCGAAAATACGTTTTTGCGGCGACCTGCTCGACGCCACGATTAAAAAGGACTCTACGGGCGCTGCCTAAAATAACATCCGCCCCCTGCTTCGACGCGAGCGCGATAATAGCACATATTTTTCAGGTTAAATAATGGAGTATCACTCTAATCGGCACTTTTACTTTGTGTCATAACGGCTTAATGTTTATCCAAGCAATGCTATAATATATCTCTTCAATCAATCGAACAGAGTCGCGAGATGGCAGTCACACGAGGAGAGTTCAGCTCTCGATTTGGTTTTGTCATGGCCGCCTCGGGTAGCGCTGTTGGGTTAGGCAATATTTGGGGCTTTCCAACGCAGGCCGCCAGCAATGGCGGAGCGGCTTTTTTACTGGTTTACCTGATACTGGCATTTACCCTAGCCTACCCCGCTTTAATGGCTGAGTTAATCATAGGTCGGCACGCTCACGCCAATGCTGTCTCCGCCCTGCGCCTCGTGTCGCCCAATCGCCTGATTGGTAATATCGGCGCACTGGCCGGCATCGCTGGCTTAATCGTCGCCAGCCTTATTCTCAGCTTTTATGCCATAGTCGCCGGCTGGATGATCGCGTTTTTTCTTTCTTCTATTGCAGACCTTCTGGGTATGGAAAAACTATCACTGTGGCTAGTCTCGTTTAGCACGTGGCGTAACCTATTATTTATGCTGATATTCATGACCTTGAACATCGGCGTTATATCGGCCGGCGTGCAGGGGGGCATCGAGCGCTGGTCGGCCAGGCTGATGCCAGTGCTGCTGACGACGCTCGCGCTGCTGGTTGTTTACGTCTTGACCCTGGACGGTGCTATGGAAGGCTTGCGTGTCTATCTGCTACCAGATTTCTCGCAGATACTCTCTCCCCGCTTGATCATCAATGCGCTTGGGTCGGCTTTTTTCTCTCTGTCACTAGGCGTTGGCACGATGTTGATATACGGGTCCTATATTAAAGACGAGGAAAATCTGCCGCTCGTTGGCGGCATGGTCACGGTGTTAGATATTCTGATCGCCGTACTCGCGGGCTTTCTGGTGTTACCTGCGATGTATGTTGCCCTGCACAGCGGCGTCGAAATATTCACCGAGTCTGGCTCTCTCATTTCAGAGGATACGCTGATTTTCACCGTGCTCCCTGAACTCTTTGCCACAATGGGCATAACCGGAATCATCGTGTCACTCACCTTTTTTTTCCTAATGAGCATCGCGGCAGTGACCTCCTCAATTTCCATGCTGGAGGTCCCTGTAGCCTATGCCATAGAAGAACACGGTATTGATCGAAAATTAACCACTGTCGCCGTTGGCTGCACCATTGCCGCGATCAGCGCCTGTATCCTACTGAACTTTGACAGCCTTTTTGGCGCGGTCATCACGCTTACAACACGTTATAGCCAGCCTCTACTTGGATTCGTATTCTGTATTTACGCGGGATGGGTGTGGCGAAGAGACCTGCTGCTGCAAGAACTGCGAAAGGGTAACCCGGATATTAGCGAAGGCCTGTTTTGGAAAATCTGGCCTTGGTACGTGAAGTTGGTGTGCCCGGTCATCATCCTTGCAATCTTTGCACAATCAATTTGGGGATAACGCATAGGGCGGACATGCCTCTGTGCTAGTGCATTTTTATCTCGCCGCTTTCTTGGACACGCTGTGTAGGCATGAGGCCATTAAACGCTATTTTCGCCGAGAATCGATAAACCATAGGGTCAGATCTGGATGCGCCCAAGCCGGTCATTAATCGCAGTATTTCGAGGAGTTGCAGCCCAGCTTCCAACGTCACCACCCCTTCACCATAGCCCTCAATGGCGGGGATATTATTTGCCACACCGGTAATCACTTCCTTATCGAGCAGCTCAATAGAATAGCTGATGCCCGCAATATCCAACGGCTGTTTGTTCGGGTTAATTACCCGCAGCTTTATCTCAAATCGCGGAAGCCCACTTGCTGCGGGTAGGCTGCGGAAACTTTCAAGGCTGACTTTTGGAGGGTCTAGGTTCGAGGGGAAGCTGGCACAACTGACCAGCATGGCGAGCAACACTGCAAGCAGTGCCCTGTCACAAGAGTATCGCCAACTCACGATTTGTTCCTCTGATAACTGAGTATAAAAAACAACGAATAACCCAAACTTCCAAGCGCAAATACTGCCGCCACCCAGTCCCACGTTTTGAAGAACATCACAACGCTGAAGACAAAAAAGGCCAGCGATAGTATGAGCCCGAAAAGTCGTGCGGGTCCATTTATCATCTATAGCGCCCCAAACTGAATGACTCGGGTGTTGATTTGAGGAAAACTTTGCGCCTCGATGTAGCGAAACAGCATCGAACCCTGATCGTGTCCGGCGGTGCTGAGCCAGTTCGGGTAGTTTGCGCCCGGGTTCTGATGCGCCACCACGATCTGTAGCGAACCGTTGCCCCCGTAGCTTGCCGTGTGCTTATTGACATGGATCTGATGATGCCGGTAGTCAAGCGACTCCAGCCAGTAATTACTGAGCTGAAAATTCCAGCTTCGACATACCGGCAACTCATCGACCTCAATGATCAATGCCTGATCAGGGCCAAGCTTCCAGCAGCTGTTGTGGTAATGAATAGAAGGGTCACCGCCGGCACTCAGGCACATCTGCTGGTCATTAGCCGGTAGTTGATTGACGTGTGCTGAAAAAACAGCCATCCAGTCAATGAACAAACCTGCTGTACCGGTGATGAAGGCGGTGACCCCGTCGAGTTGAGCAGCAAACTCGGCGGGATCTAGCTGCGCTTCGCCATCCGCGTTTAGACATTCGATGGTCAGCGTGGCTGCCGTCTCGGCACTACGATTCTCAAAGGTCTGGCGCACCAGCATATTGTCCGACTCGGGTGTCATGGCTAGCCAGTTGCCCGGCTGTGGGGTAGCACTGACAAGAATCTCAAAACTGCCATCATCCAGAATATCCAAATCTTCGAGCTCGATGTGGCCGGTAGGTGCCATGGTGCCGGTGCTGCCGTAGGAGCCCGCCTTAGTTTCGACACTCAGGTAAGGCACGCTCCCGCGCTGACCGCGAATACGGTAATTGTAACGCCCGCTCACCGCACAGTTCTGGTAAACGTTATCGGGGTTGTCATTGCCAATTTTAGCGGTTGCGTGTGACAGCGAATAAAACGCTGGAAAACGCGGATCACCAAACTCGATATTTTTTTCCAGGCTCAGGCGCAAAAGACGCGTGAGGTAACGGTAACCCTCGGCTCGGTTGAATGGGTCCGCCGGGGTTGTGTCCCGCAGCACCTGCTCGCCCGCGCTTTTGAGGGCGTCACAAAAATCCGCCCACAGCCTGCCATCGACAATTCTTGCTTCGTTATCATCCACTGCTGACGCCTCTCAATAACCCCCATCAGTATAAGACGGTTAAACCGCGTGTTGCGAGCAGATTGTCTCCTCTGGCCTAGCTAATGAGATTGAGGCACAGGCGCCGTTGATATCCCTTTGGCTGCGGCTTTCATGAACCCACCTAAATTAGGCTATGATAGACTGTGTAGATAATGCTAATCGTCACTAGAAGAGTGAGCACGCTATGCGCAATGAAACAGCACTAGTGACCGGGGCCTCGGACGGAATCGGCCTAGAATGTTGTCAGATTCTCGCCTCTCATGGCTACAACTTGATATTAGTGGCTAGGCGAGAGGCCAAGCTCAATGAACTCGCCCGCGATTTAAAGCAATCTCATGGCATTCAATGCACGGTGATTGCCGCAGATTTGTCTTTACCTCAAGCGGCTCAGCGACTGTTTCAGAACACTAAAGACCAAAGGTTACAGGTTGATTTTTTGATCAACAATGCCGGACTGTTACACAACGGTCCCTTTTGTGCATTGAGTATAGCCGAACAAGAAACCATGATTGCCGTCAATATATTAGCGCTAACCTCTCTCACCCACTTGTTCGCGAATGACATGGCGGCTCGCAAAACGGGCCATATTCTTAACGTCGCATCACTGGCAGCCTGGACACCTATCCCCAGTCAAAATGTCTACGCTGCAACAAAAGCCTATGTATTAGCCTTTAGCCAAGCTTTGACGGACGAGATGAATGCGGCGGGCAATGGGGTAATCGTCTCCGCGCTCTGCCCCGGCTACACCGCAACCAAAATGATGGACAACCCTGATCAAGGCGCCACTTTACGGATTCCAGTGAATATGATGATGTCGCCTAACGATGTTGCTAACCAAGGCATTGTCGGCTGCCTGTCTGGAAAACATACGATAGTGCCGGGTATTTCCAATAAACTAGGTACTGCTATTACGCATCTGGCTACCAAAATGAGCCTCGCTAAACTGTTGGGTCGTTTTTATCGAAAGAACATGAATTAATGGGTTAAATGTACTCACTATGAGCCATCATCTGATTGAATAGAGAGGTTCCTTTGGATCAAAACATCATCAATAAGGTTCTTATTACCGGGGCTAATGGGTTTATTGGCAACACCCTGATGCGTTATTACAAGCAACAGGGCACAGCGGTTATCGGCGTTGACCTTAGCGGTAATGGCGATGATATTATTCAGGGTGATATTGCTAATCCCGACACCATTAGCCACCTTCTTGAGCAATGCGATGTGATTGTCCATACCGCCGCTTTGGTCTCCAATGCCATGAAAGATAGCGATATGTGGCGAGTCAATGTATTGGCAACACGCAATTTAATTGCCGCAGCCAAACGGCACAAGGTTCGTCGCTTCGTACAGATCTCATCAATCGTTGCGTATGGCAATACGGCGCACGGAGAACTTGACGAGGATTACCCTGTTCATGCTGCTGGTGGCAGTTACGTACTGACCAAACTGGCCTCCGAGCACGCGGTTCTGGCAGCACACGCCAGTGGTGGAATCGAAGTGGTTATCTTACGCCCGGGTGATGTCTATGGCCCAGGCAGTCGGCCCTGTCTCTTATACACATCTCCGAGCCCACGAGACTAGGCATGATCTCGT
>CAJXTK010000175.1 GCA_913061115.1 uncultured Haliea sp. | reverse complement strand
TCATGCCTAGTCTCGTGGGCTCGGAGATGTGTATAAGAGACAGTGCATAGACAGATGAGTAGACGGTGGTGCATAAAGGAACGCCTCGACAGCAATGGACACAGTATTTTTAACGGTAGATTTTTTATCAGGCTACTGCAATGGTGACTATAGGAACATGTCTGGTGATCAACCACAACGAGTGCAGAGTCTCCTCTGCCCTAGCGGGCGAACCACGATTAGACTATGACGGTCTTTGGCGAAAGGTGAATCGTGGGTTGACGAAACCGTGGTCTGTCGCCAGTTTTCCGCTTGTCCCCGGTTTTCCATTAGCGCAAGCGACGCGATTGTCGCGCACTCGGCTGTTACTTAGCGGCGTGTGTCGCTATAATTGACGGTTTACATCTTATTTCTGTGGTGTCGGTTAATGCGTAAAAATCTGATAATAGCGTCGCTCATCTCTGCTGGGCTGTTCCTCTGGTTAATGTCGGGCTTGATTTTCAATAATTCGGCCAGTGAAGCCGTGCCTGCAATTTCGGAGCAACAACTTCGTGCCAAACCGGAAACGGATAAAAAGCGAGCAACGGTGCGAGCGGCAGTGTCGCAGGCAGAGAAACGCGCTCGGATATTGGTTTTGCGCGGTAAAACTGACAGTAAGCGCAGTGTAGACGTTAAGGCAGAAATAGCCGGTAGTGTTATAAATCGACCGGCAGAGCGAGGCAGTCGTGTCGAGTCTGGCGACGTGCTTTGTCAGTTGGCGATCGATGATCGTGACGCAGCAGTTGCTGAGGCAGATGCCGCACTTAAAGATGCTCAAATTTCTTATCAGGGCAGCCTCAAGCTCCAGCAGCGCGGCCTTCAGTCCGAAACGGCAATCGCCAAGGCAAAGGCAAATCTGGAATCTGCTAAAGTGCAACTAAGGCGGCAACAGCTCAATTTGGCGAGAACTCGTGTTGTTGCCCCCTTCGGGGGCGTAGTTGAAAACGTGCAAATGAACGTGGGCGATTACGCAACGCCAGGTGCGGTTTGTGCCACCTTAATCGACCTTGACCCTATGCTAGTGCGTGCCGATGTGACGGAGGCCGAAGTTGACAATATGGAGGTGGGTACCCGCGTTGTCGGCGCCACCAGCAGTGGTGCACAGATTGTGGGTACGCTGACCTTTATCGGGAAGCAAAGCGACCCTATGACGCGTACTTACCCAATCGAAATTACGGTTGAAAACAGCGATTATAGTTTGCGCTCGGGGCTCACAACCACGGCGAAAATGCAGTTAGGCGAAGTGTATGCTCACAAGATTTCTCCGGCATTGTTTACGTTAAATGATGCAGGTGAATTAGGCGTGCGCACTATTGCAGAGAATAACGTGGTGAATTTTTTCAAGGTTGAAATTATTGAGGACACTAACGAGGGCGTATGGGTCACTGGTCTGCCTGATACCGTAAAACTGATTACCGTCGGACAGGAGTATGTGCTGACTGGTGAGACTGTCGACCCGGTTTATCCCGCATCTTCGTCTGATGAGACTAGCCCGGAGTGATCACTTCTTATATTGACTCGGCGATAGAGCGCTCTCGCACCACCATGCTGATGATGGGGGTGGTTATCCTATGTGGCCTGTTAGCTAGGGCAGCGCTGCCTATCGCAAACGATCCACATATCGAGCTGCCGCTGTTTGTCGTCGGCATTATTCACGAGGGTATCTCTCCTGAAGATTCCGAGCGTCTGCTGGTTCAACCCATGGAAATTGAATTGCGGAAAATTGAGGGTGTCAAGGAGCTCACGTCAAATGCGTCAGAAGGAAGCGCCACATTATTGGTGGAGTTTGATGCGCAGTATGACCTTTCAGAGGCGCTATTGGATGTTCGAGAGGCGGTAGATCGTGGCAGGGCAGAGATACCCAGCACAGCAGAAGAGCCGTACGTGCGCGAATTGACAGTGGATGATTTTCCCATCGTGCAAATTAATCTGCTCGGCGAGGGCGTTGACGAGCGCAGCGTTTATGAGGCTGCGATCAAGTTGCGCGACGAAATTGAATCTATTGCTGATGTGTTGGCCGCCGATCTTAGAGGAAATCGGGAAGAGGTGCTCGAGGTTGTGATCAATACCGAAGCATTGCAGGCCTACCAGATTTCCAGTGAAGAACTTATCAGCAGCCTGCAGCGTAATAATCGCCTGATACCGGCCGGTAGCATTGATACGGGTAAGGGCCGTTTTTCGGTAAAAATTCCTTCTGTGGTCGAAGAGGCGAGTGACCTTGGCGGCCTACCTATCCGCACGGTTGGCGACACGGTAGTCACGTTGCAGGATGTCGCGAGTGTGCGCAGAACCTTTAAAGATCGCACCAGCTATGCGAGATTTAACGGCCGTGAGGCCATATCCATAGAAGTCACCAAACGAAGCAACGCCAATGTCGTCGAAACCGTGCACAGTGTGCTGGCACTAGTGGACCGTGTGCGCGCAGAAATGCCAGCAGGCATCGAGGTGGTTGCTTCGCAAAATCAGGCAGAGTTTGCCAGTCTTCAGGTGACGGAGCTTCAGGGTAATATCATCACGGCTCTCGCGCTGGTCATGGTGCTGGTAGTCGCTGCTATGGGCTTTAGAAGCGGTGTAATTGTCGGTATGGGCATTCCTGTATCCCTGCTGTTCGCTGTGACTGTTGTTTATTTGCTGGGATATACCTTCAATTTTATGGTGATGTTCGGGATGCTGTTGGGCCTAGGTATGTTGATCGATGGCGCAATTGTCGTTACCGAATATGCAGATCGCAAGATGTCTGATGGAATGGATCATAGGCAAGCTTACTCGCAGGCGGTCAAGCGTATGTTCTGGCCCGTTATAGCCTCAACGGCCACTACGCTTGCTGCATTTGCGCCCTTAATGTTCTGGCCCGGAGTGTCCGGCCAGTTTATGCGCTATTTACCGGTTACGGTGTTTAGTGTGTTGCTGGGTTCTTTACTCTATGCCTTGTTGTTCGGTCCAGTACTGGGAACTTTGTTCGGCAGACCCAGCGGGCACGATAAAAAGTCTGTCAAAATGATCCATGTGCTAGAGACAGGAGACCCAACACAGTTACCCACGGTGACAGGAGGTTATGCGCGGTTTCTCAGCAGAGTTTGTGCTAACCCGATACGCACGCTGGGCGTTATTTCGTTTGCGCTATTGACTGCTTTTTGGAGCTACGGCAAGTGGGGCGCTGGTACTATCTTCTTTTCAGATGCCGAGGCCCAGTACTTTCAGGTGTCAGTGCTCGGCAGAGGAAACTTTTCAGCGGATGAGGTTAACCAGTTGGTGTGGGAGGCTGAGCAAGAAATACTGCAGATAAAGGGCATAAGATCCGTTAACTCTAGCACTATTCTGCCGGGAAATAATCGTTCAGGGGGTGGCTCAAACAGCAGTTCAGATCGTATTGGCGCTATTTTCCTCGAACTGCTAGCCGAAAATGACCGTGAAATGAAAGCCGATGATATTGAGCTGGAGATTAGACAACGGGTTTCATCTCTACCCGGTATTGCCATTGAAATTTTGCCGCTGGAGCAGGGGCCGCCGGTGGGAAAGCCCATTCAGATAGAATTGGCTTCGCGCAATCGTGCGCTACTGGAACCGGCAATGGCGCGGATTCGTGCCTATATGGATACACTGCCTGAGTTGTTGTATATCGACGATACGGCTGCTCTGCCAACCATTGAGTGGCGCATAGAAGTGGATCGAGCGCAGGCTGGCATCTATGGTGCCGATGTTTCCTCTGCAGGCATCGCAGTTCAGCTTGTGACTAACGGTGTAAAAATAGGCGAATACCGGCCCGACGGTGCCGATGACGCGGTTGATATTCGGGTCCGCTATCCTGAGCACGAACGTGGTATCAAGGCTCTCGATACAATGCGTATTAGTACAGCGCAGGGTCTGATCCCGATGTCCAACTTTGTCCAAATGAAGCCCGGACCTGGCCTTGATACCCTCGAACGTATTGATTCTGTACCTGTGGAACGGATAAGAGCCGATGTGGTTTCGGGTGTGTTGGCAGATGCTATGGTCAAAAAAATTGACGCTTGGTTATCGCAGCAGGAATTTGATCCGAACCTTGAAGTACGGTTTCGAGGTGCGAACGAAGAGCAGGCTAAATCTATGGATTTTGTGGGAGTCGCTTTTTCTCTCTCGCTGATTCTAATGTTTGTGCTGCTGGTGACGCAATTTAACAGTTTTTACCAGAGCGGATTAATTTTGCTTTCGGTGATTATGTCGACGGCTGGGGTTCTTCTGGGCCTGCTGATTTTGGGTAACCCGTTTAGTGCACTGTTAACCGGCGTGGGGGTGGTTGCGTTGGCGGGTATCGTTGTGAACAATAATATTGTGCTCATCGATACCTTTAACCGCTTGCGTGTGATGCATCCGGAGTTAGATGTTCGCTCGGTCATTGTGCGTGCAACATCGAGACGGCTGCGTCCGGTGATGCTAACGACGGTAACCACTGTTTTTGGTTTATTGCCATTGGCTGCCGGCCTGTCGATTGATTTAATTAATCGCACGATTACTGTGAATGGGCAGATGGCAATGTTCTGGGCACCTCTGTCTCAGGCCATTGTATTTGGACTGACCTTTGCGACTATTTTGACGCTGATTGCGACGCCGGCCTTGCTGGCTTTACCAACCGCTGTGCGAGAGAAATATCATTCTTACCGTGAACAAAAAGAGCACCGAGGCGACACCTAGCTATAAGGTAGTACTGTAAGAGCAAAGAAGAAGCTATGGCGGGCTTAAAAGACAACATGACCAGTGTCGCTGGGTGGTTTTGTTGAAGGGTACTTGCTGTGGAAGCATCTGAGTCAAAAGCCTACCCATTAATCGTCTCTTGATCTCTTAAACCTGCAAGATGCTTCTAAGCAAATTCTGGCACGGTTTCGAACCTGTTTACGGTGGCTCACTGATGCGGAATTCGGGGTGCTGTATCTTGCCTCCGGCGCTAGCCACTATGCTGACGCCGCCGATAGCGATTAGAGTAATCAGCGCAATCACAAGACAAACCCATGGGAGCCAGCGCACGCGGGCCCAGCCGATCGCGATTGCCGCGATGGCAAGCGCAGAGTTTGCATACAGCAGCGGCAGCCAGGTCTCGGCAAGTTCTGCGTGGTAGTCCAGCCAGTCTCGGCTGCGTCCGTTGAGTAAGTCATAAACGGCGGGGTAGGCTGCATCCCCGTAATTTGCCACAGGGACACTTATGCCAGCCGTAATGGCAATTAACGTCAGACCCGTGAATAATAATACGGTCTGACGCAAAACCAGCCCAACTGCTAATATCAACCATGCGATAATCAACCCGATGACAGGAATGTGATTTAGCAACACGTGCCGGTAGGCAGGGTCCGCCATTAGGTCCATCCAGTCCACGCGGTCAGCTCCGTAAGGCCCATGCGGTGCAGTGTGCCTGCTGATTCACCCCGCCGTCTAAAATATCACAATGGCCACATTCTTGGCCTTCACCGACGTCGGGGCTAAAGAACTGGCAGCTACTGCAGGCCTGAGCAGCTGTGGTAGAGCGTTCAGAGTATTGATGTGTTTTGCGCATTTGCTCCTCACCTCGACTGAGGAACTCCTGTCTCTTATACACATCTGACGCTGCCGACGAATAGAGAGGTGTAGAT
>CAJXTK010000174.1 GCA_913061115.1 uncultured Haliea sp. | reverse complement strand
CGAGATCATGCCTAGTCTCGTGGGCTCGGAGATGTGTATAAGAGACAGGTGTGTTAAATCCACCGATTCCAAAAAACGTATCTTGGTGAAGCCATAACTCGCCGATGCCATCAGCGCAGCGACAAAATTGGCAAAGCCCGGGAAGATTCCAGACCCAAACAGACTGACACCGCCTTCTTCGGCGGCCTTAATCAGGCGACCCTGAACCTCTGGGCCCCAAGAGCGAGCATTAATAAAATAGCTGGAGACCACATTTTTACCGGCGAGCAGGATGCGCTCAACCTCATCGATATCAGGAAAGGTTGGCATGTAGCAAACACAATCTGCGTCTAATGCTAGCAAATGATCTATGTCGCCGGTGGCGATCACGCCGGTGGGATCAATGCCACACAGTTCACCAACATCCTTGCCCGCCTTGTCCTTGCTCCATGCGTAACAACCGACGAGCTCCAACTCAGGGTGTCGCATAATCCCTTTGACGGCTTCGCGGCCAACGTGCCCGGTTGTCCATTGAATCACTCTGTAGGTCATGGCTGTAAATCCTTGCTAAAAAGTACGCGGCATCCCAGCGCTATTGGCGCGATTAGCCATGGAAGATTAAAGGCTAAATAGTAACCCAAGTTTGGGGGCGGGTGATCCCCTAAAAATGTCTGTACAAAGTAGAAGAACATATTGGTGGTTCCAGCGCCCGCATAAATAAGACCGATTGGCACAAGCCAGGGGCGCTGCCGAATCAACCCGATAACAATAAACAGCAGTATTGGAGCCTGAAAAAGTCCGTCAAATAGTGTCGCCGCAATCAGATTTGGCGGCGGCTCGAGGTGCGCCGGTTCCTCGGCGACGGCCCAGCCATGGAGTGCACGCAGCGGCGGCCACGGGCTGTCCGCTGATACGGGAACGCCCAGTCCCTCGGGCAGGCTAAACAGAAATCCATAGAGTATTGAGATTGAAAAGAACGCTAAAAAAAGCAGGTCAATGGGTCGCCTGATGATGGCTTTTTTGGGGGTGACCCTGGAACCCATTTCAGCAGCTAGGGTTTCAAAAACACGAAAAGTCATATCATTCTCCTTCTCAAAGCACAGATCGCAGCGAAGCTTAGCTAAAACAGTATCAATCTCATGCCACAAGCTCAACTAACGATGACAGGTAAGTCACTTGCCAGTAACATGTTGGCACATTAATAATAACAACATCTAATAGAGCAATTCGCCATGTTATCTATCGCATTAGTCGTTATCGCAGTGTTATTTCTTGCGGCACCATTGCTGTTTCTGGTCTGCCTTAAAGTGGCTCCTCACTCGCTATTGCAGTGGGTAGATAATCGCGCCTATAAGGCACTGGATGTCGACGCCTATAACCGCAATAGCCCCTATAACTCCCCGGGATTCAAGCCTGTACATACCCTTTGCAGCAACGCTGTACTACAAGTGTCAGGCAAGATTCCTGACGATCTAGAGGGCGTATACCTGCGCAACGGCACCAATCTGCAGTTTGAACAGACCAATGGCCGCTACCATATGTTTAACGGGGCCGGCATGTTGCATCAGCTGCAAATCGCAGCAGGCAAAGCAAGCTACTCAAATACGTATATAAAAACTCCGCGCTATGAAATAGAAGACGCCATGGGTCAAGACCAGTACCTACATTTCGGCGATCTGGCCGGCGGCGGCAAGGCAGGCCTAGTCAGAATGGCGGTCGCTGCCCTAAGGCAGCGCTTGGGAGTTTTACCCGCTTTAGAGGCGCTCGAAAGCGGTTCGTCCACGACCGCCGTTCAATACCATCATGGCAAACTGTATTGCCTGCAAGAAACGGGATACCCCTTCGCGCTGAATACACGCGTTGAGGACGGCCATTTGATACTTGATGGCGAAGGCCGATGGGATACCTTTGACGGTAAACTTGATAGCCCTTATACAGCGCACCCGAAAATTGATCCGGCGACCGGTGACTGGTATACCTTCAGCACGCAGTTTAGCAGCGGTCGCCTGTATCACTCGGTGTTGCGGCAGGGCAAGCTGGAACAACACAGCGTTATCGATCAACAGAAACCGGCGTTGGCCTTTCTGCATGACTACTACCTAACAGACCACTATTTGGTATTCCCCGACCTGTCCTTAAGATTCAATCCAAAAGACATGTTCGGGCCCGAGAAGAGCCCCATGGTGTTTAACGCCGATTACAAAATGCGCTGGGGTGTTATAAAGCGCGATCATCAACCGGGCGACCCTGTCAGGTGGTTTACGACAGACCAGCCTGGACACCTCTGGCACGTGGTCAACGGTTGGGAGGAAACTCGTGACGACGGAGGTACCGATATCGTATTGTTCGCGCCCGTCTTTCGCAGCTACCCGTCGAATCTGCCCATTCACAATCCCCAGGAGCCGCATGCCAAATTCAATAAATGGCGTCTCAATCTTGACAGCGGCCAGGTCACCGAAGATCGAGTGTTACTGGATCATTTTTATGAGCGCCCTAGCTTCAATACAGCCTATATTGGTAGGCAAAATCGTTACGCTTATCTGCTCGATGAGGAAAAGGAAGGCATGATGGCCAGGGGTGTGCTGAAGTACGATATGGTCGACGAGCGGGAAGTCGCCTATTTCGATTACGGCGAATTTTATGGCGGTGAGGCTCTGTTCGTGCCGCGCACAAATGCTTCAAGTGAAGATGACGGCTATCTGCTTGAATTACTGATGATGGCAGACCGTGCCGAACTACTGATTATTGATGCCGCCACTATGCAAGAAATGGCGCGCCTGCATCTGCCCCAACGCGTGCCATTTGGCGTGCATTCTTGCTGGCTTAATCAAGAAAAGGTGGCGAGTCTGGCCTGATGGTCTAACGCTCTTTCAGCCACTGCTCAGACAACTCCCACAGGCGTCTACCCGCCACCTCGTTCGCTGTTTCTGCGCTGGGCTTTGCTCTGGCGCAATGCGAAAAATAGTGCCCGCCTAGCTCATGGCGCTCTCCCCATGTCGCACAGAATACTGACGTTGCAGCGCCTTGATTAGCCGTTTTAGTAAAAGGACGCACCAGTCGCATAGCAAGTCTAACCAGTGCTGAATCACGGCCTATATCTGTGGTAACCATGGTGCCTGGGTGCAGATAACACGCAGTAAGGCCTTGATCAGCGAAGCGGCGATGCAACTCAACGGCCATTAAGGCATTACAAAGCTTTGCCTGACCATAGGCTTTCATGGTGCTGAACGTATCCTTAGGATAAGGCAGTGCAGCAAAGTTAAGGCGCGACGGTGTGCGGTGAGACTCACTGGATACCATCACCACGCGGGGTGCAGGTGCCGTTAATAATTCGGGCAATAGTGTTGTCACCAGCAAAAAGTGACCGACATGGCATACGCCTACAGTCTGCTCAAAACCGTCGCGGGTCTCCCCATACTCCGGTGCTACCAAGCCCGCGTTGCAGATGATGGTGTCTATTTTTCGTCGCGATAACTGCCTACAGAAATCACTGACACTGTCTAGGGAAGCGAGATCCATTACGGCGACTTCTACCGAACTTTGGGGGTGTGCTTGCAGCAGCCGCTGAAGCGTAGACGCGGCTTTTTCGGTACTGCGGCAGGTGGCTATGACCGTGGCGCCGGCAGCCGCCAGAGAGCGCGCGGTTTCATAACCGATACCGGTATTCGCGCCGGTAACAATAATGACCTGCCCGCTAAGGTTCTGGTCACGCAACACGTCATCGGCGGAGCTGCGATGGTTAAAAGACGGTACGTCGGACATAGGGGTAAATCCTCACTAAGTTGTAGGATCTTAGCAGGCGCGGATAAAAAGTGCTCTTATTCCATCCGACGCTCCACTGACGTTGCGTCTATCGCAGAAAAGGCAACGTCGCGGATGATATCGAGAGAATATTGGGGTGTCTTATTGGCATCCATTGATCGGTGCTAGGCAATCAATTGTTGTAACGCGTTACGGTAAAATGTAGTCTGTGCATTAAATATAACACGTGTTGTATAACGCATGTCACAGCGAATGGTCTACCAGACCGAAGAAACCCGGCAGAAAATTCTCGTCGCAGCAGAAACTCTGTTTGTCGAGGACGGTTTTTTCGATGCTCAGATGAAGGAAATAGCGGTCGCTGTTGGCATCAGTCGTAACAGCCTGTATCGCTATTTTCAGGACAAGAATGACCTAGGCTATGCGGTGTTAGGCGTGGTCTTTAACCGGATCGAGAGCTACTTCGACCTGCTGCTGGCGGACCCCGTTTTAAACGCCGGACTATGCGGGCGCGAGCAGCTGCGAATGATTCTGCAAGCGGGGTTTTTGAATGACGATTTACGGGCGGACTTCTCTTTTATGGCCGAGTTCGACGCCCATTTCTCAGGCAGCCGGATACCCGTCGACTTTCAATCCCGTATAGGAACCTCTGTGTCGACGTCCATGTGGTCCCGAGTCGGCGAGATAGTAGCGACGGGAATGGCAGACGGATCGATTCGTCAGGATTTCAATCTAAATGCGTTAGAAGCCTTGGTTCTGTATTCGGTAAAGGCCCTGCAGGGGCATATTTTACTGCGCCGCTCTGCCCTCGTCGGACTGTCCAGCGCCGAAGTCAATCAATTAGTGCCGAACCTGATCACCGTCCTGATCGACGGCTTGAAGCCAACTGAGCCGCAGTGACGAGGTGCCGAACATGATGAATTCCCCCACACCTGAGCTACTCGATAGAGTGCATCGGGAGACCGCAACCGACATGGTTCGGCAATTAAGCAGCGTCGAGAAAGCGTCCCTGTGCACCGGCCGAACATTCTGGGAACTGCAGGGGGTAGAGCGATTCAATCTCCCCTCTATCTGGCTGACTGACGGCCCCCACGGCCTGCGAAAGCAGCAGGGGGACAGCGACCACATTGGCCTCAGTGACAGTGTGCCGGCCATCTGTTTCCCCACGGCAGTTGGTCTGGCAAGCAGCTGGAACAGGGATCTGCTGATAGAAATAGGTGAGGCACTTGGGCAGGCCTGCGTAGCCGAGCAGGTCAGTGTGCTGCTGGGTCCTGGCGTTAACATCAAGCGCAGCCCACTGTGTGGGCGCAATTTCGAGTACTTTTCCGAAGATCCTTACCTGTCTGGGGAGATGGCTGCTGCCTGGGTTCAAGGTGTTCAAAGCGAGGGCGTGGGGGCCAGCCTCAAACACTATGCCGCGAATAATCAGGAAGGCCATCGCATGGTTGTCGACGCCATTATCGACGAGCGAACCCTGCGGGAAATCTACCTGCCGGGATTTGAGATCGCCGTAAAGAAAGCACAACCGTGGACAGTGATGTGCTCATACAATCAACTTAACGGCACCTACCTGGCCGAAAATCACCTTCTACTCACCCGCATCCTGAAAGAGGAGTGGGGCCACACCGGTCTAATCGTCAGTGATTGGGGGGCATGTAACGACAGAGTAAAGGGCATTGCCGCTGGGCTGGAGCTGGAAATGCCCGGCAATGGCGGCATTCATACGTCCGCCGTGCTGGCTGCCCTCGCGTCCGGCGAGCTGAGCGAAGCGCAGTTGGATGCCGCTGCCATCCGGGTTGTCGAACTGATCCTTAAATCTAGGCCCGCCCTCGAGCGGAACGCCACTTACGACCGCGATGCCCATCATCTAATCGCTCGGCGAGCGGCCGAGGAATCCCTGTCTCTTATACACATCTGACGCTGCCGACGAATAGAGAGG
>CAJXTK010000173.1 GCA_913061115.1 uncultured Haliea sp. | reverse complement strand
TACGAGATCATGCCTAGTCTCGTGGGCTCGGAGATGTGTATAAGAGACAGCTAAACAGGTACTTATCCATTTGCTCAACTTCGAGCAGTTTGACCAATTTATCTAAATCAGTTGCCACAAAAATACCTCATACAATTAGTAGTTTAAACGTCTTTACGCGGTGCTAATCCGTTAAAGAAAACGTCGAAGTAGTCGATCGCGGCATCATCAATGCTGTCAACTTTACGCCATCGCTTGATGTCCATGGCAGCGTTACGTGCACCTGTAATAAGATGCTGCGCTATTAAGGTATTGATCGCGCGCACACTGCCGTCTTTTATTCCCTCGTTTAAAAACGCTCCGAAATTTTCATTGTTCTTATCGGTACGCTTGAGTATCTGGCGTCTGCGCTCCATCGGCAACGCAGTAATCGTGTTGTAGCGTATCAGAGGTCCCTCTTCAGAATTTTGGACATAGAAAACACGGCGGCATGTCATCTCTGCTTTTTTCAAGCCCGTGCCTGCAAATTGCGGGGACTGCGCATGAATTCCCTCAATAATATCCAGAGAGAGGTTATAACAGTGGAACAGCAGATCTTCCTTGTTTTTGATGTGGTGGTAGAACGCACCTTTGGACACATTTAGGTGCTCTGCAATCTCATCCAGGGAGGTGCCGGTAAAGCCCTGCGTGTTGAAGAACCGGGTGCCTGTTTTAAAGAATGCCTCTTGCTTCAGGCGATTTTTCTCCACACGATTGAAGTGCTCTGGATGCACTGATTCTTTGCTTTCGTGAAAAAGTTTGGCAGGAGAGTGGGGCGCCTCACCGGCACATATGCCGTTGGTAATAATATCCAGTGCCTCGTTGGCGATGGTCCTCACCTTCTCTCTAGGAATACTGTGTAGCCAGGAAAACGTCCAATCTACGGAGCCCACTATTGCGCGCGTGATCGATGTGGGTTCACAGGCCCCGATGGAACCCTCGGCGACACCTTGGCGAATATACTCTCGTAGGCGTTTGAACAGACCAATGTAGCTGGCCTCGACGTGTTTGCGCTGGGTCCCCTTCAGGGCGGCAATTTCTAGTAGGGCGGCGATATGAGGTGCCCTACCTTCTTGAGCTGCAAGCCAGTTTTCAAAATGTTGAAGGAAGTAGTCCGATATGCGCTCCATTGCCCCCGCGTGGCGTTTCTCGATCTCATCCAAGTCTCTGTGATGAAGTTCGAGAGCTCCCATGTAGCATTGGTAAATAAGGTCTTCCTTGTTTTTTACATAGTAGTACAGGCTTGTTTTGGTTAAACCTAGGCTGTCTGCGATATCATGTAACGTGGTGGCACGCGAGCCTTTGTAATTGAATAGCCTCGCCGCTTGCGACAGGATCGCGATGCGCTTCGCATCGTGCTGGACACTGCGATTAAACGGTGAAGCGCTGCCGCTGTTAGCGACAAGTATGTCTGCTTTCATTCGAGTGTTCCGGCAAGGTAGGGCGATAGACCTACTGCTAATTCTATAATTCCAACTCTAAGTATTATTTTGAGCTCTGTCTACACCAGTGTGGGGAGTTTGCTAGGCTGCCAAGTCCATTTTTATATCAAGCCACTTGCGAGAGCGATAACGACAAGACAGTAAACTGGCCTTGATGGCGTAGTCTAGAACCATTACTGAGAATATCCAGTAAACAGAAAACTCGAGCCACATGAAGGTCAGCGCCGGAATTAGGCGCCCAAAGATAATACCGCAAAAGGTCGCAATCAGTGGAAATCTGGTATCGCCTGCTCCCCGTAAGGCTCCCCCTAGAGTGAACTCACAGGCCATCAGTGGCTGGGCCAGAGCGATGAGGTACATAAATACTACCGTCAGCTCAATAACTTCAGGGTCGTCGATCATGAAACTTGCCAGTTCTTCTGCGAACGTCGCTAGCAAAATGGATAATAGAATCATTGATGCCAGTGCCATGCGCAGCGAGCGAGCGACAGCCAGTACGGCCAGGTCTGGTTCCCCTGCGCCCATTTGCTGACCCACAAGAGTGGCAGTGGCAATGCCGAAGCCGAACCCTATGACAATCGGAAATGCCACTAGGGTAATACCAATACCGTAAGAGGCATAAGCCGCTGTTCCGTAATGTGCCACGATGGCAAAGAACGCGAGAAATGCCAATTGCACAATGCCTTGTTCCGCAACCGGGGGTAAGCCGATCTTAATCATCTGTTTTGACGTTGCCCAATCGATACTTTTTCGTTTTGTCGGCTTTAGATTAAAATGACCGCGCCACCAAGCAAAAAAGAAGATCATGGTAATGATTGAGGCGCCAAAACTCCCGCCGAGGGAGACGCCAGTTACCCCGAGCTTGGGCAGAGGGCCGATGCCAAATGCCAACAGGTAAGCAAAAGTTACATTGAAGATAGAACTGAACAGTAGAAACCACAGGGGCGTGATGACGTTCCCCGTCGCCCGAAGCGCGGTGCTGAGCATCATGCTGATGGCAGAAAAAACGTTGAACAAGCCCAACCAGAAGATGAAGCTGGCCGCGAGAGCAGTCGTCTCCTCGTCCAGACCGAAGATTCCTGCGATAGCCTCTGGCGCCAGAAGTATCGGTATACTCAGCACAGCTGCCAGTGCCACAGATATCACAATGGATGTCCATGTGACGATCTCGGCCTGCTTGGCCTGCTGTGCCCCCCAGCTACGCGCAACCATGGCGGTGCTGGCCACCGATACACCCATTAAAACCGCCTGGATCAGAAAGAATACGCGGTGACCGGTCGTTACGGCTGCGACGGAGGTCGTTCCCAATTGAGCCACTATTTTTATGTGTAGTAAACCCACCGTAGTAAACAGTAGGTTAGATAGAATATTGGGCCATGCCAGACGCCAGACGGACCGGTTTGTCGAGGTTGGCTTGTTGGGTGGGGAAGCGGACACGTGATGCACTCATCAACTGAGGCTATATTCTACCATCTCAAGGCTGAGTTAAGCAGCTCATGTCATGTCCAGACACTCAGTGTGGCGAAAACAGTCTTTAGTATGATCATTTACCATACCAGTGGCTTGCATATACGCATACATGATGATCGGTCCGACGAAAGTAAACCCTCGCTTTTTCATGTCTTTGCTCAGCTGGTTAGAAATGTCGCTGGTCGGAGGAACATCGCGCATAGAGCTCCAATTGTTCTGTATGGCTTGGCCGTCGACGAAGTCCCATATATAGGCTGAAAAACTCCCCCATTCCCGCTGCACGTCTAGAAAGGCCCGGGCATTCTTTCGCGCGCTGTAGACCTTGAGCCGGTTGCGGACTATTTTCGGATTTTGTAGCCGTTCATCCAACTCTGCATCACTGTAATGGGCGACTCTTTCGGCATCGAAGTGGTCGAACAGTTCACGGTAGCCATTCCGCTTGCGTAGTATGGTAATCCAAGAGAGACCGGCCTGGGCCCCTTCTAGAACCAGAAATTCGAACAGGGTACGGTCATCGCGCTTCGGAATCCCCCACTCTGTATCGTGATAGGCAATATAGAGCGGGTCATCGCCGCACCATGCACAGCGTTTTTTCATCGCGTCGATTGCTATATTATACTCACTATTATTGCTCCTGAAGACCGTGCTCCAGTCTCGGAGTGATGGTGGCGGCCATTGTAAAGCTGTGCCAGACTATCGCCTTTAATCAGCGGTGACAATCCAATGACAGATACAATTCTGTACAGTCGTAGTGGCCATATAGGCCGCTTGATGCTTAATAATCCAGAACGACATAATTCGCTGGGTCGTGAGCAGTTGGACGGTATCCAGGACTGCTTGACCGAGGTGGCTGCTGACAAGGTAGTGCGGGTATTAATCGTATCCGGCGCGGGTACAAAAACATTTTGCGCAGGTGCGTCTTTGCAGGAATTAAGTGACGGCCAGATCAGTGATGACGCTTTTCAAAAGATGACGTGCCAACTGGCCGACTTGTCAATTCCTACCGTCTGCGCGATGAATGGTGATGTCTTCGGGGGCGGGGCAGAGCTAGCTATGAGCTGTGATTTCCGTATTGGGGTAGAGGGGAGTCGGATGAGAGTACCTGCTGCCACGATTGGTCTTTGCTATCCATTGGCCGGTATAAATCATTTTATTCGTTGTCTCGGCGTGAGGCTAACGAAGCGGATATTGGTTGCTTCTGAAGAGTTCGATGCCAACTCCCTATTAGAGATTGGATTTTTGGACCATCTGGTGCGGCCACGTAATCTCGATGAGTTTGCGAATGACTTTGCTGGGCATCTCGCCGGCCTCGCACCTTTGGCTGTGCAGTCAATGAAGCGCATTATCGGGCTGGCTGCTGACGGTGCCGTTGACCCTGAAATCGCACTGGAGCTGTCGAGAATGTGCCTGGAATCACAAGATCTCCAGGAGGGTTTCACGGCCAAACGTGAAAAACGCAGCCCACTATTTACTGGTCATTAGCTCTTTCGAGCCAAAGGTCCGTGACACTCCAGCTGTCGATCTATTGCCATCCAAGGTAATCCCAATGCTTCCAGCCATTTTATGCCGGTAGCTTCGGTTTTTAGGCGCGCTATACTGGCCGCGCTGCAGGCTGTGAGACAGTTTTCGGCTATGACAATGACACTGAGCAGGCCTGGTATAGCTTGTCCATCCATAGGGCTCAGGGCGCACCCAAAGCGCTCTCCGTTGTGCAGTGTTATTTGTTCGAAATCACCACGCAAGGCGAAGCCCTTATGATTCAGCTTGAGGCGTACTATTGCTGCGCTAGAGCCCTGTGGGACGCGCACCCCGACCAGCCAATTAGCGCCGTCGGGTTGCTTGCCAATGGTCACGACGTCTTGGTCTATTTCGATTAAAGCGTTCTTGACATCATGCTTGAGCAGAATTTTTCGCAGCGAATCGAGCGCATACGGCTGAACACAGCTGTTTAAATCAATCAACATACCGGCATTGGCTAAATGTGCGCCTTTGGACGTGATTTCGAGATTACGCCAGCCAACCAGCTTGAGTATCTTCCCAAGCTGATCTTGAGAAGCAAGCAATTTGCCGCTGCTGTCGTAGCAATCGCGGATGATTCGTGTGGTGGGATCAAAGATATGCTTACTCTCGCCCCAGAGTGCATCCACATAGTGAAATAGACTGCGAGCCTCGGCATCCAGTGGGATATAGAACCCCGTGCCGCTACTTTGGTTGATCTGACTGGGAATGCTGTCCGGCAGGTGCGTGCTGAACTTTTCTTCGAGCCTGGTCAGCTCATCCTGACAGAGAGCCAGCAGATTAGCGCCTCCGTCAGTGCTATCCCCTATAGCGATGCGACATGCTTTTCCGAAAGATCGGAACCGAATTTCGTTTTTGTTCACTATTTTTTGCTCAATTTTAATCTCACAAAAACCTACAAATGGCGCGTAACACTAACAGGATAGACAACTTTTCAAGCTTGGACAATCTACCATTACAGCGAATAGGCCTGCTAGTGTGAAATTGCTTTTTTGGCTCATCATTCTTGGTACCTAGAATTGAAGAATTGCAGCGAAACCACGGTGCCAGTCTCGCGCGAGAACGTTACATAACCCCCTAGTTTTTTCACTATTGATTGTACGATGCCGATACCAGAATGTCCGCCTGAAAAACGTTCGATATTAACTCTTTCACGGATGCCGCTGTCGCACACCGATAACTCCTGTCTCTTATACACATCTGACGCTGCCGACGAATAGAGAGGTGTAGA
>CAJXTK010000172.1 GCA_913061115.1 uncultured Haliea sp. | reverse complement strand
TCATGCCTAGTCTCGTGGGCTCGGAGATGTGTATAAGAGACAGGAAAATAATCGTTAATTGGTTTGTGCTGGGTGCTACGATTATCCCATATTGCTATTGAATCCGGTTGCCACTGGAAACGACAAACATACGCAGGCATCGTGACATGTTTAAAGAGAAATCTTAACAAGGCTTGGCTCTCATCTGCCCCAAGCTCTATTATTTTTGTGGTAAACAAGGGATTCACAAACACCACTTTTTTTCCGCTCTCAGGATGAAGCTGAATAACAGGATGTTTTACTGGAGGATTGTCAATGACCGCTTGCGCCAATCTCTCCCTGCCACCAGGCTCCGCTAAGCTCTCTTTGAAACCGAAGCTAAAATCATGCTCGGCTGTTAAACTACCCAAAAAATCTTGCATTGGTTTTGATAAATCGTCATAAGCAGCCGTCATGCTGGCCCACAATGTGTCTCCGCCTGCCGGAGGACAAATTTTAGAACGCAATACGGAGCCTAATGGGGGGTGTTGGCGAAATGTCATATCACTATGCCACGCCTCAATCTTACTCGGTTTTTCTGCGGTACTTTCCAAAACAGTAATCTCTGGAAAGCCTTCAATTGTGTCATAGGCCGGGTGTGTCTGCAGTGGACCAAAGGACTCCGCCAGGGCTTTGTGTTGCGCAGGGCTAATATTTTGATCGCGAAAAAAAATGACCTGATGCTTGACTAACAGACGACGAATTTCTTGATACACAGCACGGGACAAATCGGTGCACAGGTCGACCCCGTGAAGCTCTGCACCGAGCGCAGCCGCAATAGGTTTTATTATGAACATCATTTACCTCGGATCAAACCGTCGCCAATTAAGTCTTATTTCCCCATACTACCTGTCGGAAGAGAATAAGTGTCTTTGCTTTGGCCGTGTATACAATACGAGCAAGCGTTGCACCGATGATGCAGAGTATACCGTTAACGCTTTTTCTTTGCCTTCGCAGCGGGCTTAGCATCCATCATTTTTTTTATCTTTCCCTTGGCCTTCATCCCAGGCATTACACCCAGTAAATCCAGCTTGCCAATAACAACACCGTTGTGGCGCAGAATGTTGTAGACCGTCGAATAGTGAAAATAGAAATTGGGTAATGACCAGCCATTCAAAAAATCAATCCCGCTGAAACTTAACGTTCCAATGGGTAACTGCATCACAATCTCTCTGCTTTCACTACCCACAAACTGTGAGGTCTTTAGACCCCGAAGGAAACGCACTGTGTTCTGCATGCGGGACTCAAGCTCGGCAAACGTTGTCTCGTCGTCGGAGAATGCCGGGGCCTCAACACTCGCAAGACGCGAACAACAACCCTTGGCATGGTCAGTCACCATTTGAACCTGCCGCGTCAAGGGGAGCATGTCAGGGGAGAGCCGCGCATTCAACATCACTGCAGGATCAATACCCCGCGCTTTCGCATCACGGGCTGCGGTCTTCAGAATACTCGAGAGGTTTTTGAGGTTGTGAATAAACACCGGTTTAGAGCTCTGGTACATTAGGTCACTCAATGTAAAAATCCTGTGGTAGTTGGAAGAAAAATTTCAGCTGCATCATAATATAAAACGATTCGGTTTGAACAGAAGAGAGTGTTGGCGCAACTGCCGCTATCTGACAAAGGGATGAAATCATGGAACTTTGCCTAACCTATGACATGCGGACACCTGACTTTGGTGCCACGCGCAACCGCTTATACGATGCCGCGCTAGATCAGGTTGCCTGGGCCGATGATCTCAGTTTTGACCTCGTGGGGCTGGGCGAACATCACGGCAGCGAAGACGGTTACAATCCCTCGCCATTGATTTTAGCTAGCGCCATGGCCGCGCGCACACGCAATCTGAAAATACGCACTTCGGTGCTGCTCGCCCCATTGTACGATCTACCCAAATTAGCAGAGGACGCGGCGGTAACCCAGACCATCTCTAACGGTCGTCTGCTGCTCGGAATCGGCGCGGGCTACCGTCCTAGTGAGTTTGAAACGTTTGGACGCGACCTCAAAGACCGCTGGAAATTCATGGGTGAGACCTGTCAGTTTCTCAGACTGGCGTGGACTGGCGAGCCCTTCGAATGGCAGGGACGACGCTGCCACATCACGCCCGCTCCAGAGCCAGGTCCACCGCCTATATTGCTGGGTGGCAGTTCGCCGGCTGCCGCTCGCCGCGCCGCGCACATCGCTGATGACTGGTTCCCGCCACTGGATGCTCGCCTCTGGCCACCCTACAGGGATGAGTGCATTGCCATTGGCAAAACTGATCCTGGCCCCTACCCGGCGCAGGGCCCTATATTTCTCTGGATTTCGGAGCACCCGGACAAAGACTGGGAGTGGATCTATCCCCACGTGTGTCACCAACTTACCTCTTACAGCGCCTGGACACGAGAGGCCTTCGGCAAAGCTGCAGGGCCCTATGCGGGCGGCATAACACCGGAATCGGTGCGGCAAAGTCTAGCCTATCGAGTACTCACCCCAGAGCAGTCTCTGGCACTCTTCAGCGAACTGGGTGACGATACTGTGCTCTATCTAAATCCACTGCTAGCGGGCATCGAGCCCGCACGCGCATGGGAAATGCTGCGCCTATTTGAAAACCAAGTACTCCCATACCTGCAGCAGTGAAAAAAACCACCTAACGCGTTAAACCCTCAGAAATTAGCGGCCTGAGTGTCAACAATTCTCAGCAGGTCACCCATTTTAATATTGTGATCTGTCTGATGCAGGGAACCACCGAACACTGCCTGTATCAGATCGGGTGTATACACCGTAGACCGCCCAGGCGCGACACCAATACCTAGGTAACCGTCACTTTCACAGGCTGCGGAGTACAGACCAACATGGCCAATCCAATACGTGTCTACACCTTCCGGGAAAGGGATCCCCTCGTCGCTGTTATAAATCGTCATGGCGGCGACCCCTGGCTCCCCACCCAATTCCGTTGGATTCACGCACGGGCGCGGCTGCAACGGGACTGGCCGCTGCGCTTCATCTCCCGCGGCGATACTATCGTAGGCGACGATACACCCTGTCTCGCTCGCATAGCTGCACAGGGCTATATTATCCACGGTACCCCCAGACAATTCGCCGACTGGGACTTTCAGCCGGCCTGTAGGACCAATCGTCAGCGCAGAGATCATTCTAGCCCTGAGCGCCTCATCATTGTCGATGCGGCTTTCAAGAAGCTGCAGCAGGACATGAGAACCCTGTGAATGCCCCATGAGTACAAAATTGCGGCCAGGATTCTCCAAAAGGTACTGATTAAAGGCCTCTTCTACATCCGAATAACCGAGCTGAAAATACTCACTGTCAAAAGGATTCTCCAACGTATACGTTCCAATCGTCATCTGCCGATACTTCGGTGCATACATGTCGCACAGTTGCGTAAAGCGGGCTGCTTGATTGTAGAGAGGCCGCAGCATCAGGGTATCGTCGGAGAGGTCGAGCATGTTTCCAGGCTCGCTCCGCATATCTACCGTTGGGTAGACATAGAAACAATCAAACGGAGCATCAACGACAGATTCGTGCTCAAATACTGCCGTATTGCCATCTTCATAAACATAAGTGATTGTCTGATCCAACTCCAGGCACCTGTCGGTCTCTATCCCTGGCTTGCATAGCCACAGGGCCTCGTCCGCATAAGGCCCTGGCGTCGCTACACTAGACGAATCATTGCCATCGCTGCAGGCGCTCAAAAGAAAAAATGCCGTGCTCAGCAACACGCCACGGAAAGCCTTCTTACCGATATTGACCACTAAAATATTCTCCTTTAAAGCCAGATGATACTTCCTTACGGCGCGCCACTGCTATTGGATGACATAAATCATTGGCAATAAGCGCCTTTCCATCTCTGGCTGTCATTTTATCGCCGGGTGGTGCAAATCATTGTGTTTAGCGGCTAGGATGTCGAATGCGGACGATGACATCGATGTGGCCTATACCGAAAGTCTGCTGCAAAAGCCTTCACCTGCCATAGATTTTTCTGCAACAGAGCCTTATGCTTGCACAGATGAGTATCCAGTGCGTTGCAGACTGTGTAGGGCCGACATGAATTTTATTTTCCAACGACTGGGGTTGCGGCTCGCAAGATTTCTGAGCCAGCCTCGCAGCCACTACGAACGCTTTTCAGTATTAAGTCAGGCGCAGCTGGATGATGCTTTAAGGCCCGGCGATCTGCTATTAGTAGAGGGAAACAGCCGCATCAGCACGGCCATCAAGTATCTGACCCAATCCACATGGTCACATGTGTGTATGTTTGTGGGCAAGGGAGCAGATGGCGAAGGTTTTGTGATTGAAGCGGACCTAGCAGAAGGTGTCATCCGGTCTCCGCTGGGAAAATATGCGAATTGCAACACGCGGATTTGCCGGCCTGTCAATCTGACGGAGTCGGACAGGCTCGCCACACTGCAGTACGCGCTTGACCGCGAAGGCCTGCGCTACGACACACAAAATATTGTCGACCTCGTCCGCTACCTGCTTCCCATGCCACCGGTACCGACACGCTATCGTCGGCGCCTGATGGAACTGGGGAGCGGAGATCCTACTATGGCGATCTGCTCAACGCTTATTGCTCAGGCGTTCCAGTCGGTGAAATACCCCATCATTCCCCATGAGGCACCCGGGAATCAGAGCAATTCACCGGGGAAATACGACACCGCCCTGCTGAAACCTAAGCACTACAGCCATTTCACCCCGCGGGATTTCGACCTGTCCCCATACTTTGAAATCGTTAAGCCCACAATTCAGGGTGACTTCGATTACACAAAAATTCAGTGGGTTAAGCCAGAATCCGTGTTGCGAGACAACAATGATGACTAAAAGCGGAACAAGAAGCTCTCACAAATCGGGCCTCGCGCCCGGATCGCTGATTCACATAGGCGACATTCATCACCCCGATACAAAGCTAACGTTGATTGACTATAGCGAAGACCACTGCGAACAGCGCTCGTTGTCATCGATAGACGACGCTCTGAAGTACCGTGATCAGGACTCAATCACATGGGTCACAATCGAGGGGCTCGCAGACGCATCGATCGTGGAATCTATCGGCGAGCACTTCAATATTCACCCATTGGTGCTAGAAGATATTCTCAACACGCACCAACGGCCTAAGCTAGAGGAGCACGAGGACTATCTTTACATCGTGTTGAAGAGCCTGGCACCCGATAATGACCAATTTAATATTGCCTATGAGCAGGTCAGCCTGATTATCCTCAAAAATTTCGTTTTTGCCTTCAAGGAAAAAACCGACTCGCTCTTCTCCTTAGTTGCCAAGCGTATTGAAAACAGCCACGGTCGCGTCAGAAGCCTAGGTTCGGATTATCTGATGTATTCGTTGCTGGATACGATTGTCGATCAGAACTTCGGCATACTGGATCAGCTAGACGAAACCCTGGCCGCGCTTGAAGACGAAATATTCACCGATCCAACGCCAAAAATGTTGGAAAAAATTCACCAGATTAAATTGGAAGTCATCAAAATGCGGCGTTATATCTCCCCTGTCAGGGACCTATCCGCCAATTTATTGCGCAGTGAATCTGAACTCATCAAACCCAGCACGCAGATCTATCTAAGAGATGTGCATGACCACGTAATGCGGATTATCGAATCTATAGAAACACACAGGGACATTCTCTCCAGCCTGCTGGACATTTACCTCTCCAGCGTCAGCAGCAAGCTCAATGAGGTCATGAAGATACTCACCATCTTTTCCGCTATTTTCATTCCACTAACATTTGTCGCCGGCATATATGGTATGAATTTCAAACACATGCCTGAACTCGATTGGAAGTGGGGATACCCGGGCGTCTGGGTGGTGTTCATCACCATCGCCACAAGCCTGTATTTTTTCTTCAAAAGAAAAGGATGGGTCTGACTGATTCGAATGCCACAGTTGGCCCATGGAGCTGTCTCTTATACACATCTCCGAGCCCACG
>CAJXTK010000171.1 GCA_913061115.1 uncultured Haliea sp. | reverse complement strand
AGGGGTGACTCATCCAGCCGAAAAATCCCAGCCGATAGTTGATCGTCACCACGACGACCTGTTCGCTACCTGCCAGCAAACTGGCGTCATAGGTGTTAGCCGTACCGATGGTATTGCCTCCTCCGTGAATCCAGACCATTACCGGAAGTTTGTCGGATGTTGCGCTGCTGTGGTCACGGGGTGACCAGATGTTGAGGTAGAGACAATCCTCGCTACCGACAACGGCGCCGCTGTCGTCGGGTAGTCCGTCGAGCGGGCCGGACAGCTGCATGCAGGCATCCCGAAACGTGGTTGTTTCGAGTGTTTCTGCCCAAGGATTTACCGGCTGCGGCGAACGCCAGCGAAGGTCTGCGATTGGCGGCGCGGCAAACGGAATTCCGAGCCAAACATAGGTATTGTTACCATCTTCACTGCCGATCACTAAGCCACTTTGAGTGTCGCGCTCGGCGCCGGGGTTTGGTGTTTTAGCAATTTTTTCAGAGGATGACGCGGGCCAAAAATAGCCGATGAGCACTGCCAGTAAAACCACTAAGATGAGTAAAACAGTTTTTTTCATGACGATGCTCCGATATTCAGGCCGCTGTAATTAGGGGTTTCCTGGCCAGTCTTCCATGTCGATGAGCGGATAGAACGCGAGTTGTATGCCTTCCATTATATTACTTTCGTTTTCCAGAATATTGCGGCGCCGTATGTACCGTCCTTTGGTTGAGCGGCTGTCGATGGCATCGGTGGCATCAATCCCACCGCGACCGTGAAACACAGGTTTCAATTCTGCGTCATAGATGGTCACTTTCAAAGAGACCATTGCTGCCATCATGCTCCAGTCGAAACTGGCACTGACGCCATCACCGGGGCCCTGCATGGTGGGCGCACGAGTCACGCCATCCCAGCGCGCTAGATGTTTCATGCCACCACTGAACGATTCCTGGACTTCAACCAGGTCGGTAAATATAAAGCCATCGATGCTTGAGCTCTCGGCCAATTCGTCCCGCACACGATGCATGATCTGAGCGAAAGTCTTTGTGTTAACCTTGCCACTGGTTGGGTCTACCGGATTGCCAAAAGCGCGCACTGCGGTATTCCAGTGTTGCTCAAACTCGCGCTGCGGCAGGACAGTAAAACCATTTTCCCTGAGATACTCGGTTACCTGCGCGTCGATACGTGGGGCTTCCTTTTCTAAATAGTTGCGTGACTGTGAGCCGAGATTCACATGGGCGATAACGACGGTTTTCATCGGATGGGCATCGAGGCGCGCCTGGTCGATTGAGGCGGGAAATACGGTTGGATTGTAGGTCGGTGTCCCGCTGCAGGCGCTTAGTAGAGCAGCACCAACAAAAAAAATACCGTATCGGCAAAAAGTGTGTAATCGACGCATGCGTAACTCACTATTGTTGTATTATCATATATGTTAACAAAATCCACTGCAGGACACGATATTAAATGGCGCTGGATTTGTATGTGAAGCAGATAGGCGAGGGTCCCGCGGTTATGTTGTTGCATGGCCTGTTTGGCGCGGGCGGTAACTTGGGTGGATTAGCGCGCGCCTTGCGCGCTAAGTTCACCGTGTTCAGTGTTGATTTGCCCAGCCACGGACGATCTGAATGCCTGAAAAACCCGAGTCTATCGGCAATGGCAGAGAGTATACAGCAGTGGATGGATACAGCAGGAATAGCCCAGACGCATCTGGTGGGTCATTCCTTGGGGGGCAAAATAGCCATGCAATTAGCTCTGCAGTATCCACAACGCGTCGAGTCGCTGGTGGTGGCGGATATTGCACCAGTGAAGTATTCGGCGCATCACGATGCTGTCTTTGCTGCACTTGGAGAGATAGGTGCCGCACATTGTACCCGTCGTGAGCAAGCTGCTGACCTCATGGCGCAGCATTTAAAGGGGGACGCGTTGATACAGTTCTTGTTAATGAGCCTGCGTCATGATGCCGAGGGAATATTGCGCTGGCGTTTTGATTTGCAGGGCCTCCGGAGGTCCTACTCATCCATGCTGGCAGCGCCGTCGGTTGAGCAGCCGTATTCGGGGCCAGTGTTGTTCATTAAAGGCGGCACGTCAGATTACATTTTAGAAGCACATTGGCCTGTGATTCAGCGGCTTTTTCCAGAGGCGTCGATAAAAGTCATGTCCGGTTGCAGTCATTGGCTGCACGCGGAAAAACCGCAGCTGTTCAACGGAATCGTGGAGCGCTTTCTTGTCCCCCTAAAGCCACGTATGCTACCGCATGCGAAATAAAATCAAAAGAGAAGAGTTGGCGTGTATTTTACGTTAGGCGAAGTCATAAGCTTGCTAGTATTCGGTCTGCTATGCATGTATTTTTTAGCGGCGGTGCGGGTGCGGGAACTGGCTTTACAGTCGGTTGTGCACGCCAGTAAGCGCGACGAATTCCAATTGTTGGATCAGTCAGTGCACATACGGCGCATGTCTCTCAGTAGGGATGACCGCGGCCGCTGGTATATCTGGCGTCAATATCGTTTCGACTACACTTATGAGGGAGTGGAGCGACGCCAGGGCTTCGTCATTATGCTTGGCAAGCAATTGCAGTCTATTGTGGTGTCAGAAAGAGACCCGACATTACACTAGGACGCCGGCATCAACGGCTATTTTTTGATCTGCGACTCCAGCATATTGCCTACTTTTTGCCCGTAGGGGGGTAGGGTGCCTGCCAGTTTCGCCATGTCCACAAAACCTTCTCGATAGACACCGCGAGCGTGGCTAAAGGTGCGAAAGCCGTCACGGCCACGGTAGTTGCCCATGCCGCTATGGCCAACGCCGCCGAAAGGCAAGTCATCGCAGCCGACGTGAAGGGCGATAGCGTTTACCGCAACGCCCCCGGAAAGTGTTTCATTGATCACTTTGTCCTGTTCTGTTTTATCCTTGCCGAAGTAATACAGAGCCAGTGGTCGTTCGCGAGCATTGATAAAGTCAATGACGTCCTCCAGCTTTTCATAGGCTTTGATGTTCAGCAGGGCACCAAAAATTTCATCTTGCATGCAGGCTAGATCATCGTCAGGGTTGACGATTAGGTGCAGGGCGATCTTGTGCTCGTCGCGCTCGGAGAAGGCTTCGCCGGATGGACACAGCGGAATGACTCTAGCACCGTTGCTGCAGGCCTCATCAATATAAGCCTTTACTCGATCGTAGTGGCGCTCGTTGATGCACGCGACAAAGTCAGGGTTACCCTGAATGGTTGGGTACTGTTCTGCTATTACCGCCTTGCAGCGATTAATAAAGGCCTCCATGCGGCTGTGCGGTACAAAGCAATAATCCGGGCTGACACAGAGCTGACCGCCGTTCATAGCCTTGCCCGTGATGATGCGTTCCGCAGCCAGATGAATGTCACAATCCTCGCCAACAATCACTGGCGACTTGCCGCCTAGCTCCAGCGTAACGGGCACCATGTTTTCCGCGGCGGCGCGCATCACCAGTCGACCAATGCTGGTGGCCCCGGTAAAGATCAGGTGATCCAGCGGCAGTGCAGAAAAGGCGGCTCCGACTTCCTGCCCACCGGCGATAACGGTAATTTCAGACTCCTCAAAATACTGCGCGAACAGCGTGCGCATGATCTCAGCGGTGTGCGGGGTGTACTCCGAAGGCTTAATCATGGCGCGATTTCCTGCGCCCAGTACATCCGCCAGTGGACTGAAAATCATATTCACGGGTACATTCCAGGGCGTCATGATGCCAACCACGCCTTTAGGCTGATGGTGCACCTGTGCTTTTGCACCAAGGAAATTCATCGGCATAAACGGGGTCCGTTTTTCCGGCTTCATCCATTTTTTCAGATTTTTCTTCACGAATTTGAGGCTGCCTACAGACGTCATGATGTCAGTCATCAGGGTGACGTACTTTGAGCGACAGCCGAAGTCGGCGTTAACCGCGTCACAGATCGCTTCTTTGTTGTCGACTAGTAATGCGATACAACGATCGATGCGGTCTATGCGCGTGGCAAGCGCGACAGGACCTTCGGCACGAAATGCACGGCGCTGGTTGTCGAGTATGACCTGCAGTTCTGCGGCTACAGAGCTTTCTTTTAATGATGCATTCATGTTCGGTTCCTCTTTAGACGGTTACACTGTCGCGACGGCCGCGCCCTTCTGCACTTTTCTTTGTTTAGACCTTTCGCTTAATCCTTGGGGCAAGGTGGTCTTTACGCCGGCGTCCTGTAACAGCATATCCGCACATTTCTCAGCGATCATGACCGCCGGCGCATTCGTATTTCCTGACGTGATATTGGGCATGATGGAGGCGTCGGCAATGCGCAATCGTTTGACACCGTGCACGCGTAGGCGGTTATCCACTACCGCCATTTTGTCAGAACCCATCTTGCAGGTGCCCACTGGATGGTAGACCGACTCTGCCTCCGCTCGCACATAGTCCAGAATCTGTTCATCGCTTTGCGCAAGTGGGCCGGGCCTGAATTCCTCTCCACGGTATTTTTTCATCGCAGGTGCTAGGAAGATATCCCTCACTCTGCGAAAGGCGGCAATGATGGCTTTGCGATCGTTTTCGGTGTCCAGATAATTGGCGCGAATGGTCGGATGAATCAGGGGGTCTTTGCTGCGGACATGCACGCTGCCTCGACTCTCTGGCCGCAGGTAGCAGACCGTGGCGGTAGTGCCAGGTGCCGGTTTGAGGTTGCCCTTGCTGTCGGGTTCACTGGCCGCAGGGGCGAAATGGATTTGGGCATCGGCCGTGCCCACATCATTTGTACTGCGAAAGAACACGCCGACCTGTGCTGCCGGATGCGCCAATAGGCCGGTTCCTTTGAGCAGGTACTTAATAACGTTTTTAGCCATCGCTAGCGGACGCGTTTCCTCATAGAACGTCGGCACGCCATGCAGTCCCTGCTGCACATTGATCGTCAGATGATCTTGCAGGTTCTCGCCCACTCCAGGAAGGTGATGTTTGACCTCTAAGCCCACTGACTCTAGGTGCTGTCGATCACCGACTCCTGATAGCTCTAACAGCTGCGGTGAGTTAATGACGCCGCCGCAAAGTATGGTCTCATTGCGGGCATAGGCGCGCTCTAGAGGCGAGCCTTTCTTAGCGTTGACTCGGTACTCGACGCCGATAGCTTCGCCTTCTTCGATAAGAACGCGCTCGCACAGTGCGCCGGTGATGATGGTGAGATTGGGGCGACTCTTGCACGCCTTTAAAAAGGTACGGGCAGAACTTTGGCGCCGCCCTTTGCGTATATTTGTTTGATAGTAACCCGCGCCCTCCTGACTGGCGCCATTGAAATCCTCATTGTAGGGGATGTCACATTGAATGGAGGCTTCTATGAAAATATCAGCGAGATCCATTTTTTGATCATTGGCAAAGGTCTCAACCCAGAGTGGACCGCCGAAACCGTGCCAGTCATCGGAACCTTCCGCTTTGTGCTCAGAGCGTTTGAAGTAGGGCAGTACTTCATCGTAAGACCAGCCGGTGTTGCCTAACTCACTCCAGTGGTCGTAGTCCTCGCGCTGTCCGCGGATGTACACCATGCCGTTGATGCAGCTGGTGCCGCCGAGTACCTTGCCCCGGGGCCATGCAATACGTCGGTGGTGCATATTGGGATCGGCCTCAGTCTCGTAACACCAGTTGACCTTCGGGTTCTTCATCAGGAAGGCGAAGCCCAGTGGAATGTGGATCAGGGGGGAGCTGTCCTTTCCTCCGGCCTCAAGCAGCAGTACCCGCCGGCTGGACTCGCGAGATAGCCGATAAGCGAGGGCGCATCCGGCGGAGCCAGCGCCGACGATGATGTAGTCATAGGTGGTAGGGTTTTCGACCATGGTACATAACCTCCTGTCTGAGCGATTGTTTGGGGCCTCCGCACCTGCGCTTGCGCAGAGACAGGATGCGAGCATAGACAAATGAACAAAAATTGATTATTGTTCATTGTCAGGCGTTGGTCAAGGTAGCAATCTTTCAAATGTCGAACCAACAGTGTCCGTCGTCAGATCTCATGGAGCCATTTGACCCTAGTTATAATAGGCACTTCTCCAGTCTAACCTGTTAATCTGTCTCTTATACACATCTGACGCTGCCGACGAATAGAGAGGTGTAGAT
>CAJXTK010000170.1 GCA_913061115.1 uncultured Haliea sp. | reverse complement strand
TACACCTCTCTATTCGTCGGCAGCGTCAGATGTGTATAAGAGACAGATTCTATTCTCTATAATCAGAGCTTCGTTGGTGTCCAATTCAAATATCCCTCCTGCATATAAGTTGGTACTCATGCCGCCACCGGTTGCGCCCGAGGCAGCGTTGATTTGATTGAACACGTTACGTTTGAAGCCTATCCCTGGAATCGTGCCCTGGCGTTCGCCGTAGGTGCCCATCGGAATGGTCCAAAATGCATTCCAGAAAACCATCTGATTCCTCACAATCTCACCAAAATGCTGAATGTCGTCTGCAGCTTGTTGTGGCGAATACGCAGGTGCATGCGTGCCAGCATTTCCTATCTGCGTAATTTCAAAGTGAATAGCTTCCTCGTATTCCCAGTCATTGAACAATTGCCTGCCGCTGACATAGTTGGCATAACGCTCCGGTTTCATGTTGCTGTCGGTAGGATGCGCTCTGGTTACTGTCTTTAGGGTACAAATAAAGTTCCCCTTATAGTCGGTCGGCCGCTCTGGCGCTAACAAGATATCGAAGCTGCCATCAGGGTTGACCTCAATGAGCGAGGAGTCCAGCCGTCCGGTCTGAGTTTTCATGCCGGGGCGTAGCTCCGACAGATCACCTGAGTCCCCGGCCAGGCAGCCCGAGCTGGCTTCAAAAATAACGTAGTGGGGCGCTTTTCGCACGCCGTTAGCAGTGGCTCTACCTTGCCAGTGACTAGTGTCTTCCGCGCAACCTCGAATAAGATATTGCTCGCGCCCATCTATTGGTGTGTAAAAATAGACGGCATCAGCATTATCAATCGTCCCTCTAGTCATCACACTCAACGCGTTGCGGAACTGCGGTCGGGCGGGGTCATTGTGGAATGCACGTTCCACGGCGGCATGCATAAAGCCCATCAAATATCGATAACCCTCAGCCAAATTACGATCATTCGCCGGCGGTGGCATCATATTAGGCTGGTCGATAGCGTTGCGTGCCTCCTCAAGCACTAGAATCATCTCATCCCACGCGTCACGCAAACTCTCCTTTGAGTTGGCTAATCCAGTATCCATTTCACTTATCCTTTCAAGCGGGTTGGTTAATCATACGCTGGCGTCCAAGTCAGCTGGCAGTAAAGCGCTGCCCAGTATGGTCTGTCCATCCAGTGATTTCACGGAAATTCCCATACTGTGCACTAGCTGTCTGCTGTAGCAAATCTGACCCAAAATACCACCGCTGCATAGGGCCAGTGCTGCCTCAGCCATCATTTCTACGGGTTCAGCCATATCTGGATTGCGTCTGGCGATATCACGAACATATTCGGCACCGGAAGTGAGAACGATATTCTCTGGTGCCAGCGTGTTGACGCAGATACCGTGTTCGGCAACCTCATGAGCTAGACCGCTAGAATAGCGATTGAGAGCGGCCTTGGTGGCCCCGTAAGCCGTAATAACGTGAGCAGCAATTGCCGAGTCCCGATAGGGTACGATAGGCTGCTCACAGCTGTGAGAGCTGATATTCAAAATCCATCCAGCGCCTCGTTCACGCATGCTGGGCATTGCCTGCTGCGCCAATTCTATGGGCACGTTGACATTGAGATCGTACATAAAATTGCGTTGTGCCGTTGTTACTGCACTCGGCAAAGTCATATCAGCAGCAGCGGCATTGTTGACGAGGATATCGATGGGGCCGAAAAATTGTGCAGCCTGCGCGAGCAGGTCTGCTCTTGCCTCAGTGTCTCTAAGGTCACAGGCGATTGCGGCTGCTTTACCGTGCTGCGCTTGTATAAGAGCTGCGGCTTCCTGCAGCGTTCCCTGCAGTTTTCCGTGTGCACCAAGGCGAGAGGCGCACAACACAACTGAGGCCCCCTCCGCAGCAAATCGACGTGCGATCGCCAGCCCTATGCCTCTGCTTGCCCCGCTGATTAAAGCAGTTTTCCCTGTTAATGATTTCACGATTGCGACTCCCGCGGCCAATTATACTCGTCAAAGAAATCCGAAAGTTCTGTCTCGATACGTTCACGCGATAGCTCATAGTCGTCGATACTGTATTCAAAGCGTGTATTATGCCCTCGTTCATCATTCTCCTGAGCTAATAACCAGCTATCAAACGTCTTCGAAACATTTATGCCCAGGCGGTGATAAATCTCCAGTACGGTTTTTCTAGGCTGCGTAGTGAGCTCGCGGTAGTCGACAACGACGCGAGATGACGCGGGATGTCGTTCGAGTACTTCATATGGGTGACGGAAAGTATCAAAGGAAATATCTGTCAGCATGCGCAAGGATTCCTCGAAGTCTTCACGTCGCCAACCTTTCGCGTGCCAGGTGACCTCTACTAGTTTGAGTACGCTGGGGATGCACTCGGTCGGATCTCGCATAACTACAACGATACGTGCATCGGGAAACGCTTCGATTAACGACTCAACCCAACCACTCATCACTGGATTTTTGCTCAGATGAACACCATTGCCGCCGTTTAGCAGCAGTTGACGTTTGATGCATTCGCGGTAGTGATGCAGCCAACGACGCTTCTTTTTTTGTGGCATCTGGTCAACATGGAATAAGTCGATGATATCCATCATGGGCACATCCAGCGCCCACTGCTGGGTGACAAACGCTGCACGCATTACAAACTGGTCTTCTTCGGAGTTCCAGAGGCTCATATCATGGATATGACGATACTTGCCGAACATTTTCTCGTCCCACACCTCCAGTCTTTTTTTAATGGGACCACCGAGCAGGTGCTTATCGACCAGCCCCAGTGTGCGGATTATTTTTTTTTGTAGCAGGGAAGGAAAAAAAGTTTCCCAGTACAGAAAATAGCTAAAAGATTCTCCATCCGAAGCCAGCAGTCGATGGGTTAGAGTGGATCCGCTGCGCGCATGACCGACAATAAAAACTGGCTGCTGCACTCGTTGTCGCCATAAGCGCGGAAAGAAAACGTAGTCCAGAACGAAGCATAAAGCGTGAAAGCTTGTGCTAAGCGGAACCCGGATGAGCAAGCGAAAGAGCATGCGTCTGCGCCCTGGCCATTCTTTAAGTGTCCAGACGTGGCGGAGAACTCGCCAATAGTAATCGAAGTCAAAATACATTTGCTAGATGGCGTCCTGTTCTTTTGCGGCTTAGGCGACTTTGCCGGCTGCCGATATAGTGTACGGCTTAGACCTAATGAACCTATTATCTGTGGGGGGAGTTCAATAGATTTTTTATTGAGATGCACAATCATATCGTTATAGATGCCCTTGGGCACCAAAGTTTGCCAGTGAAAGCCCGGTAGATTGTTAATCGAGTATGAAATATTGGCATTATCCTGTTTTAGATGATGTCTGTTCGATACGTGGCCTTTTTTATACGATAAATTGTGTTGTTCAACGGCAGGGGAAGTTAGCTATGTTTGAGGTATTTGCCTCCACACCTGAAGGTATGGGGCTAGGAGACATTGGAGCCTATGCAGCGCGTGCTGAAGCTATGGGTTTTAATGGTTTGCAAGTGCCAGATGCCGTTCATGATGGACTTCTGCTCTCTGCTATGGCGCTTAACGCGACTGAAAAACTGACGGTAACCACGGCTGTGCTGGTGGCCTTCGCCCGCAGCCCAATGGTTACTGCAATCGCTGCTTGGGATTTGCAGGAGATGTCAAAGGGCAGGTTTGAAGTGGGTTTAGGGACTCAGATTCAGGCGAATATTGAAAAGCGTTACTCTGCACGCTGGGATTCTCCAGTGCCTCAGTTGCGCGAGTATGTGCAGGCGATGAAGGCGATTTTTCACAGTTTCCAGACCGGTGAGCGTCTGTCTTTTGAGGGTAAGCATTACACGCTGACGAAGTTACAACCCTTCTTTAACCCGGGACCGATTGAGCACCCTGATATTCCAATACTGTGTGGTGCGGTGGGTCCCGCGATGACCACGATGGTCGGTCGTATAGCTGATGGCATGATTACTCACCCCACCAATACACCCCCCGAATATATTCGTGAGGTCTGTCTGCCGCGTCTGCAGGCGGGCTTTGAGCGCGCGGATCGGTCCGGAGATGACTTTAAACTTGTGCTCGGACCTTTGACGGCTACAGGAAAGGATAAACAGCAAGTAGCTGTCGAATGGGAAAAAATGCGAAATCTACTTGGCTTTCTCTATTCTACGCCCGCATATTGGCCCAGTTTGGAGTTGTTTGGCTGGCAGGAAAAGGGGCAGCAATTACTCGATATGACCCGGCAAGGAAACTGGCAGAAAATGCCGAGTATCATCACTGATGAAATGCTGAGTAAATTTGTACCCTGCGGAACATACGGTGAAATCGCACAGATATTTCACTCCCGCTTTGGTGGTCTTGCCCATCGTATTACCTTTCCTATGCCGGAAAACTCCATAGATGATGAATTCTGTGAGGTTGCCGTTAGGCAACTGCAGGAATCTATTACGGCATAACGGAGCGCTTTTGCACGCTACAATTCGCTGCCGCTTTCGTCACAAAGCCTTCATGTCTTGATGACATTCGGGGCCTATTGTCAGTTTTCGTCCTAAAGCTGTCATGTTTAACAGGAAATTGTCAGTTTTCGTCATAAAGCTGTCATGTTTAATTTGTAATCTTCCGGCAGTAAGAGTGAAGTACGTTTATTTCAACTGTCTATTTACGGGGAGACGAAGATGAAGAGGTTGATTTTTGCAATTCTAGGCTTTGGCGTGATCGGCGCTTCGGGTGCTATTGCGCAAGTGCCTGAAGCGGAGTGGGAGCAGTTTAAGGCCCAATTTGCGCTAATGTCACAACGCGTGAATGCGCTCGAAATGGAAAATCAGCAGTTGCGGGCGCTAACGAATACCACGCTCATCGAAGAAAACCTGGAGGCGACCAACGCCGAGGTGGCCTCCCTACAGGAGTCGACCCGTAAGATGTCTTGGTCGGAGAGGATAAAGTGGAAAGGGGATTATCGATTTCGTTACGAGGCCATTGATCAAGAGGGGAAAGATGATCGCGACCGTTGGCGAATTCGTGCGCGCCCGGCTTTGGTGGCAAGGATCAACGACACGACAGAGGTCGGATTCGGTCTGGCCACGGGTTCTGACGACCCTGTTTCGAGCAACCAGACACTAGGAGATGGCGGCGCAAGCAAAAATATTAATCTTGATTTGGCTTACGCGACATGGAGACCCACAAACGAAGCGTATGTGACGGGGGGCATTTTTGCCAACCCGTATTATAGACCCGAAAAAAGTCAGTTGATTTTTGACGGGGATTTTCGTCAAGAGGGCCTTGCGGTGGGCTGGGCAAATGAGATGTTTTTTACCAATGTCGTCTATAACTTTATCGAAAGTGACAGCAAGAAGGGCGAATATGGGGTATGGGTGGCCCAGGCGGGCGCTAATTTTGAGCTTTTTGAGGACGCAAGCTTGACCACTGCAGTGGGGTACCTTGATATACCGACGAAAGGCCAGAAAGCTATCTTCGACGGTCTGTTTTTTGGCAACTCATCAGTCCCTGACGCTAATGGGGTTGAGGTCTATGAGTACGATTACACCGTCTATAACGCGTCATTAGCGCTAGCTTTGACGGCGTTTGACATGCCACTCAGTCTGTATGCGGATTACGTTAAAAATACTGACGCAGACGAGCTTAACACGGGTTATTTGGCTGGTGTTCGACTTGGTAAGGTCAAGAAAAAGGGTGACTGGCAGGTGCAATATCAATATGAAGATCTAGATGCGAATGCCACCTTAGGTGTGATTACAAACTCTGATTTTGCTGGGGGCGGCACCGATAATAGGGGAAGTAGATTCTCTGCTGCATACGGGGTGGACGACAAATGGTATGTGGCTACCACCTATTATTTTGACAACACCAGAGGCGTTAAACTAGGCGACGATGTGAGCTACGATCGTATACAGCTCGATACTGGCTTTAAATATTAAGTCTTACTGTGCTGACCATTCATCGCGGCGCGGGCATTGGGTGATTTAGTGCTAAGAGCCTCTGTCGCGAAACTTGCATCACAGGGGGGCTTGGGTACAATAGCCCCGCGTTTTAACGAACGCAAAAAGTTGTCGCGTCCCCTTCGTCTAGTGGTCCAGGACACTGCCCTTTCACGGCGGTAACAGGGGTTCGAACC
>CAJXTK010000169.1 GCA_913061115.1 uncultured Haliea sp. | reverse complement strand
ATCTACACCTCTCTATTCGTCGGCAGCGTCAGATGTGTATAAGAGACAGTATTTAGACAGTGTCGCGCTTCTCACCAGGACACCGTTAATGCTGATTGTCGAGCGCTACGATGAAAGCATGCTACTCCTTGAGCACCAGCTGAAGCAGCACTTTCCCGCTATAGATCTTTCTTATATTTGTCAGAATGCAACACCCGACCGAGAGGACGACCTCGAACAGCGGATACAGAACGTATTTGACCAACTAGGACCAGAACTTACCGTCGAGTTTAGAGAGAAAAATCACTGGGACATGAAGCTGTATGAAGATGCCCAAGCCATCTTTGTCGAACGGCTGGGCTCGCTTCCTAGGATTAAGCATTTACTGCATGATTTCCAGTCTCGATGTCGATTTTTATCGACTGAGTTGCACGAGTGAAGGGTGAGCCTGTTGATCTAGGTCACATGCGGCACTCATCTCGGGGATTGTGAGGTGCGAGGCGCTAGCGATGCCGGCGTTTATGTAGGCCAATCAGAAAACATCACTGTAAGACGTAACTACGTTTATGAAAGCGTGAACGGCATCGAATATGCGTGGTGCAGCACTGACCCACAAGATCTCGCCGGGGTTATTTCAGCCGCTTTCTTTAGTGGCGAAGCGCTCAATATTTTCTATGGCAGTTCGGACATAGGCACCGATAGTGGCCTGCTACTGACTGAATTTCCAGATGGCTTAACTAAAAGCGAGGCAATCTGCATGGTCGACAACGGCCCACAAGATAGTTTCGGCCGACTTAATGGCTCAGTGAGCCTCTACCCTCTTAGTCACTATGCCAACAAGTATCGCTTTGTATATGTTCCCGACGGCTTAGCAGCCGCGCAGCCGTAATAGCGACGTTTTTAATTTCCCAGTCGGCATCGTGATCGCCAAAACCTTCACTACTCAAGCTGATTTTCGGATTGATAGTAGCCCCAAGACATTATTGAGACACGCCTGCTGATCCATCGTAACGAAGGGTGGGCAGCACGCTCGCTAAACAACGACTATGCGTATGAAAGCGGAATAGACAACCAGCTGGATCACTGGACCGACAAGGGCATATTCGCCGGTGCAGCGAGCGACAAAAGCACCATCTTAACTATTGCGATGTGGGGAGACAAAAGCGCCAATCTCCATGAACGTGCGCGGGGTTACCTCGACATTAATTGTGTCCACTGCCATCAACCTCTCATCGGCGCTGCGGATACATCAGGATTATTCTTAGAGTATTACCGCGCGTTCCACGTGAAAGTAGGCGAATGTAAACCGCCGGTAGCGTCAGGCGATGGCTCGGGAGATCTAAAGTACGATATCGTCCCCGGTGACGCGGCAGCATCTAGCCTGCATTATCGCATGGACTCGGCTGAGCCCGAAGTACAAATGCCAGAGGTTGACCGCATTATTATTCATACTGAGGGGCTCCAGTTGATTGGCGATTAGATCAATGCGAGGGATCTTGTGGACTGCAAAAAACAATAACGTCTAATAGAGCGGTGATGTGATTCCCCTGCGGGATTATTGCTCCGCGCCGTTATCCCACCAGGTTAGGTTCGCCGAGCATTTATCGTGCATCGCCTAGATTGGGGAAGTAAGGCAGTCCACTGCACGTAGCGGTGATGCGCGAGTAATCTGATCAACGTCCTAATATATTAGGAGTTGTCAGGAAACAAGACCTTCACGTTAGACGCCTCCACAGGCGCCATGGCATTCATTTCGCCTTGTCTTTTCCAAAGATAATCGTAGCGGACCCGATGGTCGCGAAAGCCACTCACCGCGGAACTCAATACTGAACTGATACCCTCGCAATCAAGCGTGTCGCAATGGCCCCTCAATGTCGCCAGCAGTCTTTGAATATCGGCAAACGGCAAGCATTCATCTTCCGCACGCATAATCATCGGATGTCCGGTCCCAGCCACTTTAGTCCCAAGCAATAACTCTTCATGCAGTTTTTCACCCGGGCGTAAGCCAATAAATTCAATATCAATGTCCCCGCCTACAGGGATCACATGTTTCATATCATGGCCGCTTAGCCTTATCATCCGCTTAGCCAGATCAACAATACGTACGGGTTCACCCATATCCAGCACGAACACATCTCCGCCAGTACCCATTGCCCCTGCCTGCAACACCAGTTGTGCCGCCTCAGGAATACTCATGAAGTAACGGGACACCTCAGGGTGAGTCACTGTCAGAGGGCCTCCATCTTCGATCTGCTGTCGAAATAGCGGCACCACAGACCCGGAAGAACCAAGAACGTTACCAAATCGCACCATACAAAACCGGGTTCGCGTATCCTCTTGAGCAAGACCTTGCAGGACCATTTCGGCCAAGCGTTTCGATGCTCCCATGATATTGGTGGGACGCACCGCTTTGTCCGTCGACACGAGCACAAAAGTCTCTACACCTGCCTTGCGGGCAGCCTCCGCTGCATACCAGGTACCAAAAACATTATTAGCCACACCTTCCGCAATATTGTATTCCACTAACGGCACATGTTTATAAGCAGCAGCGTGATAAACCGTGTGCACTTCAAATGTGCGGTAAACACGCTCTAATCGATTCTGGTCCTGCACTGAGCCAAGCAGAGCGACCAACTCCACCTTCAAGCCAAGCTGTTTCACCGTGTCGCGTAATTCGCGCTCTATGCGGTAAAGGGCATACTCAGAGTTGTCGAATATAATCAGTTCCTGTGGGCCTGACACCACTATTTGACGACACAGCTCGGCGCCAATAGATCCCCCTGCCCCTGTCACCAGCACCACCTTGTCAGCTATACAGCGCTCGACTAACTCCGGGTGCGGAGGAACCGGTTCTCTGCCCAGTAAGTCGTCCAGATCAATATCCCGAATCTGGCTGATGCTGGCTTCGCCAGCCAGTAATTCGTTAATCGTTGGCACAGTGCGCACATGGATAGGCAGGCCGACCAGTGAGTTGATTATTTCCTTGCGTCGCTCTGGAGAAGCAGAGGGAATGGCTAGCAACACCTGCGTTACATCATACTGCAAGACTAGCTGCTCTATATCTTCTGGACGCGCGACATGCAGTCCGTTGATGACCGAGCGTTGCAAGCGATGGTTATCATCAACAAATGCTACCGGGTGAAATTGCTCTCCGTGATGCAGAACGTTCAGGAGTTGTCGGCCCGATTGCCCGGCGCCGTAAATAATTACATTTTCAGACACAGAGCGTAATTTCGCCTGATAATATCCACGCGCGACTAGTCTCGTACCACCAATACCGAGCAATATAAGCAACCAATAGATGAACGGCGTCGACCGCGGCACATCAGCCCGAGTCAAAAAGACAGTGGCTCCCAGTACAAACGTGGAATAACTCGCTGCAGTAATAAGGGCCCAGATGGCCTGCTGACCCATGAAACGAATAACGGCCCTGTACAATCCCAGACGCAAAAAAATAACTGCACTGAGGATAATGGTGCCCGCACCACAGGCCCATTCCACTGGACCCAGTTGGAAATCCGTGTGCCCCCACGGCACAGCCACTGCTGCCCACATCGCGCCAGCCACATAGGCCATATCGAGGATGAGCAGGAAGGCCTGCTTGATATTACGAGGAAGCTCTACCACTTTATAAAGAATGTCCCGACAGCTTCCAATGAAGCTGGCGAGCCACCGTAACACGAAGATATCAGGCCATTGTTGCAAGTTACCTCCGGCTATATAGGCGCCAATGAAAGCGTACTTCACAGCATATTGAACACTTTAACAGGCTTTAACTCTACGCTAATCTCCCGACCTTCGCCATGCCACAGAGCAGAGGAAAATATGCCAAAATTACAAAAATAACGTTACAACTCGGCCACGCTTGCACCGCCCACGCTAACGGGAACAACCACATCACGTTTATCGACAGCAGTAACATATCGACACTGAGGTGCGAATCCCAATATCGACTCAACCGTTGATACGCATGCAGCCGATGAGGTTGCATGAAAGCTTGTCCGGTAGACAGGCGCCACACTAATGTCCAAGTCGCATCAGTAATAAATACAGCCAACAGTATCGCCCAACACAAAGGGTTCAGATGGCCCTGCAGTGCTCCAAGAAGAGCTATCGCCGCCAGTAAAAATCCCGTGGGGACGCTGCCGGCATCTCCCATAAATAATCGCGCGGGGGGACAATTCCAAATTAGAAAACCGGCGTGCGCGGCGGCTAGCAATAGACAGAGCATGGCATAACTATCACTATGCCCAGATTTTAAGGACAGCCATGCGCCAAAACAACTGGCCAGTACTGTTTGCAGTGCGGCGATACCGTCAATGCCATCCATAAAATTGTATAAGTTGAGCGACCACAGCATCACGAGAGCTACTAACAGCCCCAACACTAATCGACTTGCGCCACTATCGATAAATATTGACTGCAGTAGGGTATCCGCTACCCACAGACACACCAGACTGTACAAGGCCATGCGCACTCGCACCGACAAGCCTCGCAGATCGTCAATGACGCCCACAATCATCAGCAGCAGTGCAGCGACGGCCAACACAACGAAGGATTCGTCCCAGCTGTTATAGCACTGCGCTGCCAATAATAGGCCGGCGATGAACGCCAGCAATACAGCAGCTCCTCCACCATGGGGAGTCGGATGCGAATGGGAACTTCGCTCGTTGGGAGCATCAAGGAACCGTCTAACTCGGGCAAATCGCAAGTAGCCTCCGCACAGCAAGGCGGACAACAGGAACGTAGTCACGAGTACTGTCACGAGTCAGCGTCTCTTGGCGAAGCTATGTCTTCAATAACGTGTTCCAGCATGACCCGAGGCGTCCAATTGGTATCCGCTAAAACGGCCGCACTACTATACAGTTCGGTGCCAAACAGCTTCTCATAGGTAGACCCACTTTGCTGTCCAGAAGCCATATCCAGCACCTGCGCGCCCAGCCACCAGGCCCAGTGCGGAAGCCAACCAATCCCCCTGCCCTTGCCACTGGTTTTACGCATCAGGTCGTAAATGACCTGCGTGCTATAGCTCTGCACACCGCACGCTATCCACAGGTGCACTCCCACGGGTGGGCGTTGTGCTATCACACACAGTAAAGCGACCAAATCCTCCACTGCGATCATGGACCGGGCACCCCGCCTTGGAGGTCTCGGCAAACCCCAACGTATACCGCGGGAAAGCGTCTGCAAATTGCCTTTGGCATCAGGCCCGTAAACTAAAGCCGGACGCAAGATCACCACGGACATCTCATCGTCCGAAAATGCCTGCTGTAAAGCGCGTTCCGCATGCCACTTGGATAGCCCATAAGGATCAAGGGGTACAGTACACTCACCTTCTGAACGCATATGAAGAGATACGGGCGAGCCCATCGCTTTTACACTGCTAAGAAATATAAAGCACCTGACCCCGGCCGCTGACGCTAATCTTGCAAGACGCTCCGTTGCACGATAATTCAACGCTTCGTACACTGACTCTGGCGCCTGCTGATGAGCAATGCCAGCTAAATGAAAAAACACATCCACCCCGTACAGTAGATCCTCACTGGGGTCATTCACCGTAAGGTCCAGTGCCAAGGTCGGCTCACCATTACTCAACACATCGCCACGCCTGCTCAGTGCAACAACGACATGGCCTCGAGCCTCGAGTTGCTGACAAAGCTTACGACCGATAAAACCGGTGGCACCACTGACAAGGTATTTCACGATATTGCGTCACTATTGTGAAGAAGGGGGCAGAGCCCCCCAATAATACGGATGCGGTTGGCTTATTCCAGTGTTATTACACCGCGGTTCATGTCGAGCGTGGACTTTCCGATTCCCTTCACATCTGCGAGCTCGTCGACAGATTCGAAGGGGCCATAGGACTCACGGTATCTTACAATCTCCATCGCGCGGGATTCGCCGACTCCCTTGAGATTTGCTGCCAGCGCCTGAGCACCAGCGGTATTGATATTTACCGAGGTGACTGCTGGCGAAACATTCAAACTTTGCTCTTGCGCGAGCACTGACGGACTGCCCGTCAATAGCCCAACGACCAGTACTAACATGAAAAACGAGGCGACGATTGCGCCCCAGAAATTCGTCCAAAGTATATTCCTAGCCGCCATGGCAGCTCGGGTATTGACTTGTATCCAGTA
>CAJXTK010000168.1 GCA_913061115.1 uncultured Haliea sp. | reverse complement strand
CGTGGGCTCGGAGATGTGTATAAGAGACAGGCTTGAGGTCACCGATAATATTAAAAACGTATGGCGGCAGGCGCTCGATACGCCGAAATTGGTCATCCACAATTATCTGACTCTACTGGGCGCTCCAGCAGTCGCGCCATGATTAAAAAAACGAAGCAAACAGTACTGAGTCAGCTTCCTACTGTCAACGCGGCAAGGCCCAGTCGGGCATTATTGACCAGATTCTGAGTTCAATCCCAGGATAGTAATCAATTGATCAGCCGGCCTATAACCGGGAATCATTTCTCCCGTCTCGGTAATAATGGCTGGCGTACCGTTCACACCCATCTCCTGACCAAGCTTAAATTGTGCAGCGACTGGGTTGTCCTTACAGATGTTTTCAGACACTGACTGTTTGCTCTTTAACTGGGTCAATGTTTCCTGCGGATTATCGGCACACCAGGCACTGACAAGCTGATTGAATCCAGGCGAGCCTGCACCCGCTCGCGGATAAGCCAGGTAGCGCACTTCGATGCCATTCTTGTTGAGTTCAGGTACCTCCTGGTGCAGCTTCTGACAATAGAAACAGGTGACATCAGTAAACACGTAGATATAAGCGCGGGTCTCGCCTTCCGGAGAAAAAATGATCATGTCATCCCGATCTACTTTTGCCAGTATTTCCACTCGCTCCTGATCGCGACGTTGCTCAGCCAAATTAACATAGCCTGCCGGGCCGACAGAGTAGAGATCACCCACAATGAAAAAATCACCCTTTAAGGTAGAGTACACTAGCGGTCCTTCTTTCAATTGCACCTCGACCACACCCGGCATTTCGCTCATTTGAGCACTGATCAACTCGACACCCCCCACATTCAGTGCAGTGCGCAACGCATCCAGCTCGGCCTTGTCCAACGGCTCTGCGGCCAACCCAAGCGGTGCAACCGTCATCAGTATCGCCATCAACGCCAACTTCAAAGTTCGGTAAGTCATTCTCTGTTCCTTGTCTGCGTGGGCGTCTTCCCCACAATCATTGTTTAAAAACCACATTCATTGGAGCAGGGTTCGCCCCATTAGTTCCTCAACCGCGAGGATGATGTTGCTCATGTAACTCCTGCATGCGCTGCTGTGCGACATGCGTATAAATCTGTGTTGTGGAGAGATCGCTGTGCCCCAGCAGCATTTGCACCACTCTAAGGTCAGCGCCGTGATTCAGCAAATGCGTGGCAAATGCATGGCGCAGAGTATGGGGTGACAAGTGCTTTTTGATGCCCGCTCGCTCTGCATAGATTTTAATACGATACCAGAAGGTCTGGCGAGTCATTTGTGTCCCTCGGCGACTGGGGAACAATGCCTCGCATGGAATATCCTTCAGTAACTCTGCCCGTGGACCCGCCAGATAACGCTGCAACCACCGCAGGGCCTCTTCACCGACCGGCACCAGCCTTTCTTTACTGCCCTTACCGAATACCCGCACAACACCCTGATTCATACTCAGTTGCACCATTTGCAAACTCGTCAGTTCACTCACCCGCAAACCGCAGGCGTACAACAATTCCAGCATGGTGCGATCACGCAATTCGAGCACGACATCCAAATCTGGAGCCTGTAAAAGCCGATCCACTTCCGCTTCGGACAACGCCTTTGGCAGAGGCCGCCCCAAACGAGGGCTGTCCACATCCAGCGTGGGGTCGAGGCTAAGACTCCCTTCACGCAACAGATAGTGAAAGAAACCACGCACACAGGATAAGAATCGGGCACTAGAGCGGGGTGACTGGCCCTGCTGTAGGCGAGCTCCCAAGTAAGCCTGAAGGGTTGACCGTGTCGCTTGAGTAATCGTACTACCGTCCCTCTTCAGCAGCCACTCGTTAAACTGCCTGAGATCACGACGATAGGAGGATAAAGTATTGTTACTTAGGCCTTTTTCCATCCACATGGCGTCGATATAACGTTCGATATCCGGGTGTATCAGGGGGTCCAAAGGCATGTATTTACCCTATCACAATGGTTGCATTGAGCTTACCACCGAACCCCCTTCTCTCACCATCCGGCAGACTCATTGCATCAAACACAAAAAAGCGGCCCTTAGGCCGCCTTCAGCACCCGCAATAACCGTAGTAACGTGCTACAGCTTTTCCTTAATGCGCGCAGCGCGACCGCTCAACTCTCGCAAGTAATACAATTTTGCCTGACGCACGTCTCCTCGACGTTTGACAGCAATACTCTGCACCATTGGACTGTACGTCTGAAACGTACGCTCTACGCCCACACCGTGAGAGATCTTGCGCACGGTGAACGCAGAGTTCAGCCCGCGGTTGCGTTTGGCGATACAAACGCCCTCAAAACCCTGCAAACGCTCACGGGTACCCTCGATGACTTTCACCTGAACAACCACGGTATCACCGGGGCTGAACTCTGGAAGCTCCTTGCCCATCTGCTCTGCATCAAGCTCGGATATGATCTTGTTAGTGCTCATGTGGTACTCCTGTTAAATAACTCTGCAGCTTCACAGCTAGTGCTCTGTTGATAATGTCCGTTCGCGGATATATTCCGCCAACAATGTCTCTTCTTCGACTCTCATAAGCCTGCCCTGCAACAGCTCCGGGCGACGCTCATAGGTCCTTCCCAATGCTTGCTTCAAGCGCCAGCGGCGAATGTCTTCATGATTACCGCTTAACAACACGTCCGGCACACTCCTTCCCTGATAGGTTTCGGGGCGAGTGTAATGCGGACAGTCCAGCAGCCCGTCTACAAAAGAGTCCTCAAGCGCAGACGCCTCATGCCCCAATACACCAGGCAGTTGCCGCGTCACCGCATCGATGACGACCATGGCGGCCAATTCGCCACCACTCAATACATAATCTCCGATGGACAGCTCTTCATCCACTTCGGCTTCTATCAGGCGCTCGTCAACCCCTTCATAGCGCCCTGCAACCAGAACCAGTCCTTCCAAGCCAGCCAGCTCCATGGCTTTGCCATGATCAAATGCCTGTCCCTGGGGCGAGAGATAGATCACTCGCGTATTCGATCCTGCCGTAATCCTTGCTGCGGCAATCGCCTGCTGCAAGGGATCCATCTTCATTAACATTCCCGGGCCGCCGCCGTAAGGTCTGTCATCCACCGTTCGATGGGCGTCCTCCGTGTAATCACGAGGATTACAGACGCTCAGGTTAACCTGACCCTGCCTGACCGCCCTTCCAACAACGCCATAGTCGCCTACCGCGGCAAACATTTCTGGAAACAGACTCACCAGTGCAATACGCATTGTGTCCCGCCCAGGGCGCTCAGTCGGCCCCTCAGTCGTCGTCGAGGAACCAATCAACCTCAATCACCGCCTCATCAAGATCTACCCGAATCACTGTATTGCCGGGCAAATAGGGAATCAGGCGTTCCCGCACATCTATACTGCCTTCACAGGCTTTGACGACCAACACATCGTTGGCGCCCGTTTCAATGAGATGGTCCACTAAACCCACCAACACGGTGTCATCGCCGTCCTGACACTGGACCCGCAAGCCCTGCAGATCACGCCAGTAGTACTCTCCTTGCGGCAAGACAGGTAAAGCGCTTACCGGTACCGAAACCTCCAATCCTTTGTAGGATTCCGCGAGGGTCCGATCATCCACTCCTGCGATGTGGGCAACGAGGCCCCTGCCGTGGCGCTTAAGCGTATCAAACTCAATCGGCTCAAAGACTCCCCGGCGCATCACCTGCCAAGCGCCAAAGCCTTGGAAATTTTCCAGCGGCTCCGTATACGAATGAATTTTTACCCAACCTTTAAGGCCATAGCAGCCGGTCACTTTACCGACCACCAACATCTCTTTAACAGCAGACTCTTTCATTAAACTAGCCCGCGTTCAGCCAGACTGGCCTATCAGGCCGCGACAGCGACATCCTTGAGCAACTTGGCCACACGGTCTGAAACCTGCGCGCCCTGGCCTCGCCAGTACTCAACGCGGTCAGTATCGACGCGCAAACGCTCCTCCTGACCACGTGCGGTCGGATTAAAAAAGCCGACACGCTCTATAAAGCGTCCGTTACGCGAGCAACGGCTATCAGTCACGGTAAGGTGGTAAAAAGGGCGCTTCTTGGCGCCACCTCGAGCAAGACGAATTGTTACCATTTTACGTAATATCCTAAAAATAAGCGGGGGCACGCTGCGATATTGCAGTAACACCCACGACAAAAACCAGCTGGTAAGCCGGAAAGGTGGCGTATCATACGGAAAATACGTCGAGTATTAAACCCTAGAACACGTTATTTTTAATCTAACCCGGCACGGATCGGATCACTCAGCGCATGGGGAAACTTCCGCCAGGACCGCCAGCACCTCCGGGGGGCATCATTCCGCCCAGACCACGCATCATCTTTTCCATGCCCCCGCCCTTCAGCTTCTTCATCATCTTCTGCATTTGCTTATGCTGCTTCAGGAGACGATTGAGATCCTGCACCTGAGTGCCAGATCCCTGGGTAATACGCCGCTTGCGGCTACCCTGAATCAGCTCAGGGTTCCGGCGTTCCTTGGGGGTCATGGAGTCGATCATAACCTCCATTCGTGTAAACATTTTCGTATCGACGTTCTGCTGCGCCACCTGGGCCATCTTGCCCATACCCGGCAATTTATCGAGCATGCCGGTTATCCCGCCCATATTATTCATTTGCTGCAACTGTTCACGGAAGTCTTCAAGATCGAATTTCTTACCCTTTTTGATCTTGCGCGCCAGCTTGTCGGCTTTCTTTTTATCAACTTTACTCTCTACTTCCTCAATCAGGGAGAGTACGTCGCCCATCCCAAGGATGCGCGAAGCCAAACGGTCCGGATGAAAGGGGTCCAGCGCAGTGGTCTTCTCCCCCACACCGAGGAACTTGATCGGCTTACCGGTAATCGATCTGACTGACAGGGCCGCTCCACCGCGCGTATCCGCATCGACCTTGGTCAGTATCACACCGGTCAGCGGCAGCGCCTCACCGAACGCCTTTGCTGTAGTGGCCGCATCCTGGCCTGTCATGGCGTCCACCACAAACAGGGTCTCCACCGGCTTTACCGCCGCATGCAACTCACCGATCTCGGCCATCATGTCCGCGTCAACCGCTAACCGGCCCGCGGTATCGACGATCAGCACATCACTGAATTTAATTCTGGCATGCGCCAAAGCCGCCTGCACAATCGCCACTGGCTTTTGCCCAATGTCGCTGGGGAAAAAATCCACGCCGACTTCTTCTGCCAGCACTTCCAGCTGCCTGATCGCAGCGGGCCTGTATACGTCAGCACTGACAACCGTGACCTTCTTCTTGTCCCGCTCCTTGAGCAACCTTGCCAGCTTGGCGACTGTCGTGGTTTTACCCGCGCCCTGAAGGCCTGCCATCATAATGACCGCTGGGGGCGTGGTAGCCAGATTCAGCCCTTCATTGGCTGAACCCATCGTGGCCTCAAGTTCGGACTGCACAATCTTGAGAAATGCCTGGCCGGGGCTGAGACTCTGCATCACGTCTTCACCCAGCGCACGCTCCTTGACAGCGTCTACAAAGTCCTTGACCACTGGCATCGCAACATCGGCCTCTAACAAGGCCATACGCACTTCACGCATCGTGTCTTGGATATTCTCCTCATTCAGCCGCGCCTTCCCCGAAACAGTGCGCAGGCTCTGGGACAATCGATCACTCAAACTCTCAAACATCTATATCTCCGGGGCCACTAAAGACCGAGGCGGCAATTGCTATTGATTCTACTGTGACAAGTCGGTACAAAGGACGCAGTATACTTTACTCCGGCCCAAGCCCCAAACCGATGTCAATTTCATTACTCGCCCCGCTCTGCGCACTGCTGTATCTGGCCGCCACCGGCCTGCAATTGCTGCGCCTGTCGCAACAGCACAAGCAACTCGGTCGCGGTGTCTTTGCACTCGGTCTGTTTGCGCTAGCGTCGCATACGCTTATCGTCTGGAAAATCGTGTTCCCCGGCGACGGGGTCGACTTAGGGTTCTTCAAAGTTGCCGCGCTTATTTCTCTGGTGATCAACCTGGCCTGCGTCACATCTTTGACCCGTAGGCCATTACAGAACTTACTGATCGTGCTATTCCCGCTGTCGGCCCTGACCGTACTGGTAGCCACTTTTGCACCCGACACAACGCCGCTTCTGAGCCATCTTAGTGGCGGGATGATATTACACC
>CAJXTK010000167.1 GCA_913061115.1 uncultured Haliea sp. | reverse complement strand
CGAGATCATGCCTAGTCTCGTGGGCTCGGAGATGTGTATAAGAGACAGTATAAAAGCTGTGTAACTAATGAAGAAAGGAATGATGTAGTTTGCCCAACCTAGGCATAGCATCGCACCCATAACCAGCAACTGAAACCCCAGCCCAAATGAAGAGACAGCCGTCATCAGTAATTTCGGCATATGCTCGCCAACCGGGGCTTTCTTGTCTAACCAAAAAATAATCTTATCGAACCCGCCGTACAAAAGATAATAGGCGCCGAACAAAGTATCAACATGACGCTGCTGCTCTCCAGGCATGGCAATAGGCGTTGTATGCTCGAACACACGACTGGTTTTATCGCCGTTAACCTTGTTTCGGAGAATGACATAGTAATAATTATACAGCGTGCCTTGTAGCTGCAGGCCTAAGAAAGCCATCAACATGAATAGTATCGACCCTTCTGCTACATACCAAATACTGAGCAGGAAGAAGAAATTGAGGATAATGTCGGCGACCGAATCTAAATAACGACCGGTATAAGACGGCGTTCTTTTAACTCTGGCTAACTCACCATCAGCGGCGTCTAAAATCGATTTTACGATGAGGAAAAAAAACGCCGCCCAATATTGATGGTTGATGATGCACGCTATTGCAATAATACCCGCAACAATAAACAGCAAAGTGACGTGTATTGGCGTCATATTGGTGTCTTTAAGCGCATTAGCGATCTGGCGGGCAATCGGTCTGCCGTAATCAGACAGATCCAAAAATCGATGCTCGGTGGGTAGTTTAGACATTTTGGTTTATATATATCCTACGGACAATGTGTATGTTTTAGCGATATGAAGGATAAACAGACTCTGACGGCAGAGCTTACCCAGTCTCGTCCGCGGCGATTACCGACCGTCCAAGGCCCGATGCGGCTTTTTTTAATGCTCTTTTATGCCTAGGGTTGCATCAGTAAAATCAGCGCGCAGTATGACCGTTACAGGAAAAAATACAATCGAATACGATCCAACAAATAAGACATAAATCCTTTTCATAGATCCGCAACTAGCTGCCATGACTCCGATATGGCTTTATTTGCCCAAGTGATCCGACATTATCTGACAGCTCAGAGAGCCGATATACCGTCTAAAACCACTTTTTCGACGTGGGCTGCTGCATCCGCATTGATACAAGGATAGTCGGGTTTACTATTCGGCCCATGCTGCAGCGATTTAATCACAAAAATGTTTCGTGCCATCTTGTAGTCCGCCAGCAGAATAAGCGTACCGTCTTGACGAACCGTACCGCAGTCGCCTATCTCGCTGGCACCGATCTAGCAGATCGCTTCGCTAATATTCTATGCCATCTATATTCTCATTTATCCAAGTTCGAAATATAGACGCTCATCGTCCGGCGCGGTGACCTTAACCTTCTTCCCGGTCGGGTCTTGTGCCAACATCGCAAAGGCTGTTGCGTTATCGTCTTTGGCAGTACGGGAAACAAAGCGTTCACCACTAATTGTCTCTCCAATAATCACTGCATGCGCACCACCCTCTCGGTCGTGATGCACTGTATAAGAGATGATTGACCCGCTTTGTGGGTCGGCGCACACCTTACAGGCCAGCAATTCATTACTACTAATGTCCGTTTCAGTGTTGCCCCAATCAATACTGCTGGGCTTGCGTGAATAAATTCCGCTGGCATGCTTGGACAACATGCCACCGTTCGCCGTCACCATGGCGAAACTATCAGGTTTTTCCCGCGCCTGCCAAACAGCTTCTGCAAGAGCATGCATACTGTAATTATTGCCGGGACCGCCAAAGTAAGGCAGCCCACCCGTTAGAGTGAGTTGACGGCTACCGTCAATTGGCAACCCTAGATGTGTCGCTACCGATGTCACCGCGCAGGGAAAACAGCTGTAAATATCGATCAGATCAATGTCGGCGATGGTGATACCCGCGGTGGCCAGAGCTTTGTCGGCGACCAGGCCAGCCATTGGCGAGACCCCCGGATCGGGACGGCGTGTGACCTCTAACTCACAGCCCTCAGCAAGCCCGTGCAAGTAAATCCAGCGTGCTTCGGGAATACCTAGCTGCTTTGCTTTTCCAATGCTACACATTAGCAACGCTGCCCCCTGATTCACTCCATCCTGAGCGATCATTCGTTTACTGTAGAGATGGGTCATGGGCTGTGCAGCGAGTATTTCTTCGGCACTTTGACTACCCGCAAACTGGGCGTAGGGATTGCCCGCGGCTACAGCGCTGAGAGATTCCAGCAACCGCGCCATCGCGTATCGATGTTCTTCTATGCTGCGCCCCGCGGTGTGACGCTGGGCCTGCTCGATCAAAGAGTAATAGTAGACGACATTGTTAAGCCCATTTTTAATTTCCTGCGAGGTTGCGGACGACTCGCCAAAACCTCGATCTTCTAGCGTTTCATCAAAGTGCTCGCTCCAGTCTAGTTCGCGTCCGCTGCGTTCTGCATGGCGCTGGTTTTTGATCGCTTCCGCACCGGCAATCAGTACTACCGAGCGCTCACCGCGGGCGATAGCGTGGGCAAACTCAATTAGCCGCGACTGCGGCTGATTGCCACCGGTCTCTGTGTAGATACGGTGGTCCGGGCTAGCACCGATAGACTTTGCAATAGACTCGGGTGGATTGTCACTGCGGCCCCATTTGCCCGCCCACAGGCGCCCCATATCAGAGAACAGCTTAGTCACACAGATGGTGTCGATGGCCTTTTCGATCAAAGCCGCACCACCGGTGGCTTCACAATCCTTAATTGCATTCGCGGCGGCCTGCGATGCCAGCGCCATAGGCGATACGTCGTTTGCCTCTCTCTCAACGACCTGGCCAGCCCCAACCAAAATGGGGGTGGAATCCGACAGAGCCTCCGCGGACACGATCACAAGATAAGCTCAGCCATATCTCGCAACTGCTGCTTGTCAGTTGTGGCGACCAGCAGAGTCGTTACTTTTGAATCACGCCAGATTTGCAGGCGCTCCTTGATACGATCCTTGGGGCCGATCAGCGCCAAAGCGTCGGCCAGCTCATCGGGAATGACCAGGGCCGCTTCGTCACGCTTGTCTTCTAAGAATAGCTGCTGGATTCTGTTGGCTTCTTCTTCATAGCCCATACGACAAAATAAGTCTTTATGGAAATTGGCAGTCTTAGCGCCCATACCACCGACGTAAAAACTCAGGTAGTACTTGACCGCCAACAAGCCGGCAGCAATATCATCGGTGATATTAACGCTGACCATTTGATTAATCTCAAAATCAGGACGCATGTTTTTCAGCGATGCTTCATAAACGCTCTCATCGTAGGGATTGTAGAACAAGGGAATCCAACCATCGGCAATTTCGACTGCCAGCGCAACATTCTTGGGACCCTCGGCACCCATAAAAATTGGAATCTTACTGCGCAGCGGGTGTGTGATCGGTTTTAGAGCTTTACCCAAACCGGTACCATCTGCTCCAAGGTAGGGCAGCGGGTAGTGAGGGCCCGCATTAGTGACAGGCCCTTGCCGCGCGAATACCTGGCGAATAATGTCAATATACTCGCGGGTCCGCGCCAATGGCTTAGGGAATGGCCGACCGTACCAGCCTTCTACTACCTGCGGGCCAGAAACACCAAGGCCCAATGAAAAACGCCCTTCCGACAACAAATCCAGGCTCAGGGCATGCATCGCACAGGACGTCGGCGTACGCCCCGATAGCTGAACCACTGCGGTGCCCAGTTTAATCTTCTTAGTTTGTGCGCCAATCCAGCACAAAGGGGTAAAGGCATCATTACCCCAGGCCTCTGCTGACCACACTGAGTCATAACCTAGACGCTCCGCCTCCTGCGCCATTTCTACAAAATTGGGGTTGGGTGCTGCCCCCCAGTAACCCTGGGCGAGACCCAGTTTTAAATCGCCCATGCGACCTCCGATATATTTTTAAAAACGTGTTTGTCCTTAAAACGAAACCGGCCGCCCATAGGACGGCCAGACCAACTGCGATGTTTCTATCAGAGCTTGATTTGTGACTTGATAGTGCTTTGGGTTTTAGGGCCATACGGTGGCCGCATACCCGCCATACCGGCGACATCTATTTTTGCCTGCTTATAGATCGCCTTGGCGTGACTAAAGGTTTTGAACCCATCATGACCATGATAGGACCCCATACCGGCCGGGCCGACACCACCAAAAGGCAGGTCCTCTTGCATGATGTGCATGATGACGTCATTCAGGCACACCCCGCCGGACGTTGTGCGATCCAGCACATTGCGCTCTTCGTTGGCATCGCTACCAAAGTAGTACAGCGCCAATGGCCGGGGCTGGCTGTTAACGTAGCGAATAGTCTCGCCGAAGTCCTTATAGGTTTTAATGGCTAGTAGCGGGCCAAAAATTTCTTCTTGCAATATACGCATATCGTCGGTGGCATTTTTCACCACGGTGGGCGCTATTTTGCGGGTTCCGTCCTGCTTGCTGAAGTCTTCACCAGCAGGTGCCAGTGAAATCACTTCTCCGCCTTTTTCAGCGGCATCGGCTAGGTTTTCCTGCAGTCGTTGAAAATGACGGTCATTGATAACAGACGTATATTCCGGATTTTTCAGCATCGTTGGGTACATGCCAGCCACCGCTAACTTAATTTCGCTAATGACTTCATCGAGTTTTTCTTCGGGGACCATCATATAATCTGGTGCCAGACAAATCTGGCCAGCATTCATGGTCTTGCCCAACATGATACGACTGACAGAGGTTTTGATATCAGCGCTGCGGCTAATGAGCACGGGTGACTTGCCGCCCAATTCGAGCGTAACCGGTACCAGGTTCTTAGCGGCTGCAGCCATAATATGGCGGGCGATAGAAGTCGCTCCGGTAAATAACAGGTGGTCAAAGGGCAGGCCACTAAAGGCTGCTCCGACTTCTGGGCCACCGGTGAATATCGCGACTTCTTGCTCTTCCCAGGCATCACTCACCAACTCGGCCATGACTTCGGATACTGAAGGCGTGAATTCAGAAGGTTTAATCATGCAGCGATTTCCGGCGCCGAGAATGTCCGCCAAAGGGCCAAAGGTCAAGTTAACAGGGAAATTCCATGGGCTGATGACACCCACGACACCCAGGGGCTGGTACTCGATGCGGGAACGACCGCCAAACAGGCCTAACGGAAACATACTTTTGCGTTTCTCCGGCCGCATCCAGCCGCGAACTTGCTTTATGGCACTTTTGAAAGGTCCGATGCTACCGGCGACGTCCGTCATCATAGACAATTCACGCGGACGACAGCTGAAATCCGTGTTGAGCGCATCGACCAACTTGTCCTGAAATCGGTGTACAGACGTCATACCACGGCGCAATCGGTCTATACGGACCTCAGCGCTGACGTGGCCTTCGTTGAGATAGTCCTCACGCTGAGTGTTAAGCACCTTCATCAGGCTTTCTGTAATCGCGTCAGTGTCAGTGCGTTCAAGAGCGTTCATAGTATGTCCTCGCGTATTGTTATACTTGGCTGCATAACTGACTCGACTGTGTCCACGACATAAACCATAAGCCTGTCAGCGACGGTCAGCACGCAAGTCTAATCTAATCAGTTCAATAAATAAAACCGGATGCCCGGATTTTTCGAATGGGTGGCAGCGCACAGACACGGTGTGGACGCAGAAGAAAGAGACTTCTGGACACAACACTGCCAACTATTGTTGTTATTACATCATTGAAACGTATCACGTGCATCCCCGACACAATGCCGAACACAACGAAAACGCTGCCGTAGGTAGACTGCAATATCCACCGAAAGGTATACTGAATGCCTTACTGATCTGGGGATAAAATGCAAGTTATTACCGCTGCGGAATCTGTCCAGCTCCTGCGCTCCATCGACACCATCACTCTGGGACTCGGTCCGGTTTTGCCTGCGCCCTTCATGGATGCGCTGAACGGTCGCGACGACTGGCAGGACCTGACGATTTATTCAGCGATGCTATTGTCCAATTACGATGTGTTATCGCACCCCAATGTTAAATTACGCTCGTCCTTTTTTGGACCTGTCGAGCGCAGTATGCACGCTGCTGGTGGAGATGTGCAGTATATACCCGCCGATCTTCGTCGGCAGGCATTGTTTGCCAAAAAAAATCCAACCCGGGTATTTATAAGCGCCGTCACACCACCTGACAGCTGTCTCTTATACACATCTCCGAGCCCACGAGACTAGGCATGATCTCG
>CAJXTK010000166.1 GCA_913061115.1 uncultured Haliea sp. | reverse complement strand
GAGGGCATGTATACCAAATGATAAGCAATCACAATTTCTCATCGGGGAATGCTGGTGTTATTTTTTGGACAGATGTCATCTTGCCAATAGTCGCATTTTTTTTGCTTTATCAGCAATATACATTAGAGCCGCTGGGGGCGGAGCCTTACAAGCCTAATTCAGGCGACGCAAAAGCTCGCGCGGCTGATTAGTAGGGTTATATTGCGTTGCAACCATAGATGAACTTTTGACCAATGAGCACTATCGAAAAGGCAGTTGAGATGGGAGCGCGTGGACACGCTGGAGATGTCGATAAGGCTGGACATCTCTGGCGCCCCGACGCGCTGACAACGAGCTGGCCGATCGGCGCGATCGAGGTACGCGCCATCCAGAAACAGGATGTGGAGAAAAATCGCGGGTAAAGTATAAGCAATATAAAAACGGTATCGGCAAGAAATCGACTCGCACCTTCCCGTTCTCATGCCCGAAGAGGGCGCCCCGTTGTCATTGCGGCGGGTTTGCGGATTTGGTTGCGGTATGAGGCAACGAACGCCGCGCCGTAATTAGCGACTCCTATCCCTCTGTGTAGGTTCAAGACAGGGCAAGGCTCTTCACAGTCAGTGCTCTGCGGCAAGGGGCTCCAAAGAACAGAACTGTCTAGAGAACGTTGTTGACAAACAGCGCATCGCGGACAACGAAATTGAAAATAACTCAAAAAAATAGGGTTTTCCCTACTTTCTAGAACTTTAAAAGCAAGTAAGATCTATCATGTTGGCCGTGTAACGTATTCGGTAATGCGTTGCGAGTATGGGCGGACTGTTGCGCCATTGTAGGGCCGAAAGGGGTGGTTGCAGAAGAATAAGGGATAGAGCGGTATTGTGCGCAGCCGCGCTCAAGGATGGAGAGGTGTTTTTATCAGAGATGCTTTAGGGTACTACATGGGCGTTTTTTCACGCACCGTGGGAAAAGAAAATACGGGTATTATCGTCAGAAATTACGAAGGCAAGGTGCTCTCGGTAAATAGTTGTTTCTTAGAGTTAGCTGGGGTACCTAAAAATACATCCAGTTCGACAGTTGATGACTTTCCATGGGGGAATTTAAAGCAGCAAAGCGACGCGGCTGACGTTCTCGCAAAATCTGGCGACGTCAGAGAAATGGTTAGTCTGTACTTTCACCCGACCAGGCAACAATGGGTGCACGCTGTTTCGGTCAAATTTTCTCATCAATCATCCTCCTCCTCGGTGTCCGGACGACCACTTGAATGGGAAGGCCAGCCAGTTATCTATATACTCATGATGGATGTTAGCCACATATCACGCGATCTACCGACATTCAGGCCGTGGGCCACGGGTACTTATGTAGACTTTGAAAAAGAAAGGGTAGTTCTTTCCAGTGGCAGCTATCTTTCCCGCAACGATCTTATTTGCTTAAGTTATTACCTGGAAAATTTTCCTCAAAGCGCTATCGCCGAGACCATGAGCCAAAGTATTAAGACCGTAGAGAAAAGAATAGCCGCTATAAAATCCACTCTGCATAATTTTGACCCCCACTGCACAAATCTATATGAACTGTGCAGAAGGCACGGTATCAGGCAGATGCTTGAGATGAAGCGTGACTGGTTTGATAAGAGAACTGTGACTGGGCAAATTACGAACATGCAATGGCAGGGTAATCATGAAATGCTTTCCTAAGTACGCTACACTCCTCCCCCTCTTTACTAGGCGCGCGGCTCACAAGAGAAGATGTCCGATGTTAATCTCGCAGTAAAAAAGCGCGCGACAGGCTATGCGCTAGATTAGCGTGTGACGTCGCTGCAAGACACTAGTTCGAATTTTCGGAAACAATCTTAAGCACGACGTTGGCGGCTTCCAGTCCAGAATTCTGGTTCTGACCGGTAACAAAACGCTGTTCATCATCAACCACCACACGCGTTGCGAAGAAGTCCCGAAAGGCCGTATTGGACTCAAAAACCACGCCGGCTTTTCTCAGCTCGGTTTCAGGGTGCTGCGGCGTGATCGCAATGCCAAGCTCCTTGATTTGCTTGTCAGTCACGCCGGTCATGCGACGTCCGGAGATGAGGCGGTTGCCGGCATCATCTTTGGCATTAATGAATCCCAGCACACCGTGACAGACGCCTCCAATCACGGGACTGCCTTCGGCATAGTAGGCTTCCGAGATCTTTTCGCCAAGCACAGGTGAATAGCCGAGGTCATAGGCTGCTCCCCAACCTCCCGCCAGAAATATGACGTCGTACTGAGTGAAGTCGACATCATCAATACGCATGGAGTTCTCCATTTTGGCCTGAAGAATGGGGTCCTCAAGATAGCGCAGGTCCTCTGGCGTTCTGAACATAAACCCCAGCGTCTGAGGGTCTATTGGGATGTTGCCACCCTCAATGCTGGCGACATCAACCGTCATTCCCGCGTCCAAGAAGGTGTAGTAGGGATGCGTCATTTCCGACAATGCGACGCCAGTTGGGTCTCCGCTAGTCTCTCCGGGAGCATTAAGGATGCCGTGGTTGGTGCCGATCATGAGCGCTCGCTTGCCCGCCGGGATCTGATAGGTAGGGCCAGTATATTCCGGGTGCAGGCCCGCCTTGTGCAACACCGTGGGCAGTGCGACTCGGATGACGATGATGCAAACTACCAGTACACCCAATGTCGTGATTATCGCCTTTTTCATGTGACATGCTTCCTGTGATTAAAGAACTTAGAGATTCCCAAAAAGGCCTTAACGGTGATATTTCACTGTGAAATTTAAGGTCATGCCACATGTTTTGGCGACCATTACGTTAGGGTCAAAAATTGTATCGCACCGTCACACCCCAAGTGCGCGGAGCCTCGAGGAAGAAGGCGTCGGTGCCTGAGTATGCTATCGGGGCGGCTGATAATGAGGCGTAGGCCTCATCCGTCGCATTTTTCACCCATAGTGCGGCATCCCAGTCGTCATTGCGCCACCCAAGACGGAGGTTCACCAGGTTTTTGTCCTGTTCCACTGTCTCGGGCTGGTAGGTTGGGTTATTAAAGTGATCGCTCATATAACTGTAGTCACCGCGCAAATACGATACACCCTCAGCGACGGGCAGAAGAAAGGTTGCTGACACATTGCCGCTCCATGTGGGTGCATAGGGCACATCAAAGTTTTGTTCGCTCAGTATGCCGTCGGTATACTCGGCGTCTAGGTACTGTAAGCCACCGCTGAGCATGAGAAATTCCCACGGCGCTGCAGAGACATTAAGGTCTACTCCGGCGCTAGTGCCCTCTGCAGCATTGCTGACATAGGTCCCAACGCCGCTGGGCTGCTGTGCCAGAAACTGTAGATCTGAAAACTCGGTATAAAAGGCCGTCGCGTTGATTCGAAGGCGATTGTTGAACAGTTCTGATTTGATGCCAAGTTCATAGTTGGTGGTATCTTCGTCCTTGAATTCACGGGAAAAACCTTCCGCAGCGACACCGTTAAAACCGCCTGACTTAGTGCCGCTGGAGGCCGAGGCAAACACCATCACCTCCTCATTGACAAAATAGGTGAGATTGGCCAGCCCGGTAAAGCCGTCGGATTCGCGGTTGAAGCTTTCATCAACCGGTGCAAAAGCTAATTGTACTAGCGCGCTGCCGGCGGCAAACAATGCCGCAGTAGAAACCGGTTGGGTCAACAGATCTACATCTTTGTTTTCAGTGGTGTAACGTAGCCCTAATGTTGCGGTCCATTGTTCGGTAATGTTGTAGGTAGATTGCCCGAACAGCGCGAAGGTTTCTGTTTCCCATTTGTTGTTAAATAACACGGTATCGCCTGGCTGAACCACTAGGCCAAAACCCGGACCCAGCCCCGTCGCCGCGCCTCCGACCTGAATAATATCTTCACCGATCTCAACGGGGGCGCTGTTGGGGCCGCCCCGGGTTCGCTTTTCATAGGCGTAAAATCCGCCCAACATATACTGCAGCGGGCCTTCCAAGCCACTGGTTAGGCGCAGCTCTTGAGAATACTGTTCGCCGGAGTACTTGTCATCAACGAGGGCTATTAGGGCCAGCTCCGAGCGATCCGCGTCCACGGAAACGTTGTAATCGTAGTCGTTCCAGGCGCTGAGGGATGTTAGTACCGCGCTATCCAAGTCATAGTCCAGTTTTATGTTGACTCCGTCCGATTCGAGATCAAACTTGGAATTGACATTGACGTTGTTTTTGTAATCAAAAGCATCGTTCTTGGGGACGGGCAAGCCCTGAACGATGAGTTGATCCGTTACTGCGGCAGTCTGTGTGGCATCGGCAGCACAGCAACTTGTATCACGGTCTACGTGAGTGGCGGTCAGTCGTATGCTCAGTGCATCGGTTGGCAGCCACAGAACTTTTCCCCGAGCGTTCCAGTCCTTTGCGCCATTGAGGTCTTTGCCAGTATCGCTCTCCATCCAGCCATCGGTGTCATGCCAGCTGCCTGACACGCTGTAGGCCAGTGACTCGGTGATTGGTCCGGTCACAGAACCCACGTATCGTTGCATCGAATAGTCACCCAGACTCGCTTCTATATACCCTTCAGATTCTTCCAGATTAGGATTTTTTGTGATCACACTAATGACGCCTGCATTACTGTTTTTTCCATACAGAGTGCCTTGGGGACCCTGTAGCACTTCGATACGTTCGACATCGGTCAGGTCTGACATGCCCAGACCTGAGCTCCCCATGTAAACGCCATCCAATATGAAGGCCACGGAAGCTTCCAATGACGGGTCATTCTGTGAGGTGCCAAAGCCTCGAATTCGCAGAGCAGAGGCGAAGGGACTGAGGTTAGTGCTGACGGTGAGTGCAGGCACCAACGCTGCAACGTCACTGAGATCGGTGATGCCGGCCTCTTGAATCGTCATTTCAGAGAGTGTGTTGACTGTAACGGGGACGTCCTGCAGACTCTCGGCACGCTTAGTGGCAGTAACAATTACCTCCTCTAGTCCCTGCGCAACGGCATGGGAACTACTGATTGAGGTCACAACGGCGACGGTAATCGCGATCAGTTTATGCATGTTCAGCACCTTATTAACATATCTGGTTTATAGTTTTAGCATAATATATGCCAAAAAAATTTAACCGTCAATATCGATCAATGTTGCCGGAGCATTTTTTGTCTTACCGAGAGTTGATGCGCTCTAGCGCTTAAGGCCTGGCGCGGTGTTTTTTAGGGTAAGCTAACGTTTGGCCATTTCGGCCAAGTTGTCGTTCATAGCCTGCAGAGTGTTGGCGCGAATCAACAGCTTGTTAGCGGCATATTGCGCCTGAGGCAGGTTGGCTAATTTCAGCGCGACTTCCATCGCGCGTGCATCCAAAAGGTCGGCCTCCACAGCCTCGTCGATAAACCCTGCCTCCACGGCTTGCTCTGGGTTGTAGACTTCCGACTGCAAAGCCACTCGGGTCCTATGCTGTCGGGATATCCGTGCTGTAGTCAACGCCACCAATAGGGGGGTCAGTTCCATGCCGATGGCCGTTTCGGGTAGGCTTATCTTGAAATTTCCCCGACTGGCAATACGACTGTCGCACGCCATAATAATAAACGCACCCATGGCGACGCCGTGTCCGGTGCAGGCGGCTACCAAAGGTAGTGGAAAGCTGTACAAACGGACCAGAAGGTCAAAGCCCCTTCCAACCATTGTCATGCCGAGCTCGACACCTTTTTTGAACTCCTCTAGGTCGAAGCCGCCGGAAAAAATACCTTCGCGACCCCGTAGGATAACGGCGCCGACTTGCTCCGCCTGCGCGCGGTCCAGACCCGCGTTGATGTCATCCAGAAACTGAGGGCCCACTGCGTTCGCTTTACCATCGTCGAATGTGAGGATGGCGATATTGTTGATCACTGTATATTCCACAAGGCGTTCCTCAAGTTTTCCTATGACATACATACTGCCACTCGCTGTTTAGTGGAGCAAGTGGATGTGCTAACCTGACCCTCTTGTCTAGCTGTGGTAATGATTGTGAGCAACCTTTTACAGAACAACAAAAACCTCGATTCTGCCCCCCGGCCTGATGGCCGACGCGAGCGTGCTGGGCGCACGCGGCAGGCAATTATCGATGCCGCAGGGGGCATGATAGTGGAGGGCATCCTGGCGCCCACAGCGCAGCAAATAGCGGACCGGGCCGGCGTCGGCATTCGGTCTTTCTTTCGCCACTTCCTCGACATGGAAAGCTTTCCATGTCGAGGAAGCTGTCTCTTATACACATCTGACGCTGCCG
>CAJXTK010000165.1 GCA_913061115.1 uncultured Haliea sp. | reverse complement strand
TCGTGGGCTCGGAGATGTGTATAAGAGACAGATATTCTGGAGGCTACTAAGACCGTTGGCATTCCCTGGGTTAACACTATTGCGGCGGACCGTTATGGCGACGCGCTATACGGTGATCTCTCTGTCGTGCCGCACGCTACCACGGAGAAAATCAATAACTGTGTTCGTGGTATCATAGGGTCCACTTTGCTAGAAAGTGGTGTGGTCTCACTGGATGGCTCCGACAGCAGTTGCGGCTTGGGCAACGATGAAGGTGCACCCCCTAATGTATTTGGTTTCAAAAGTCTTCCCAAATTGCCCACTCTGCAATACGGAGCCAATGCTAATGATAGTTACTGGTTGCCGAATCCAGAAAATTTGTTAACCGGATTTTCACGAGCTATCGGGCGTGAAGATTATGAGCAATCTCTTCGCACACGGCTGACCTTTGTTCAGGCTCAGGAGCGAATTGCGCGTACCGATGGATTGGAGGGGCCTGGTTTTACTAACAAGCAAGTCAGGGCCATTTTTAACTCTGCCCGCAATTACGCGGCAGAATTGGTAAACGACGATGTGGTGGCTATTTGTGAAGCCGTCGAAGACTGGTCGCTTTATGGTGCCAGCAACGAAACGATGGAGCACGCCTGTAGCATTCTGGGAGCGTGGGACACCCGGCATACGATCGATAGCATCGGCGGGCATGTCTTCACTGAGTTCTGGCGCATCGCGCGTAACCTGCCCAACCTGTGGGCCGTACCTTTTGATCCGACGGATCCCGTCAATACGCCTAATCAACTTAACACCACTGATGGTGAGCTAGTGGAGGCTGTGCGCCAGGCACTTGCCAGCGGTGTTCAGGTACTGTTGGACAACAGTATTGCCTTGGATTTGCCTTGGGGTGAGGTGCAGTTCATCGAAAGGAACGGTGTCAATATCCCACTCCCCGGTGGCTCGGGCGGCATGCTGTTCAGTGTGATCAGCGCCAACTTGGTGGACGGAGAAGGTTATTCCAATGTCAGAGCCGGTAATAGTTATATACACGCTGTAAGCTGGGATGAGACTGATTGCCCGGATGCTAACGCCATCCTGACCTACTCTCAGTCGACTAATCCTGCGTCACCGCATTACGACGATGCTACCAAACTCTATTCACAGAGCGGTTGGATTGATCTGCCTTTTTGTAAACGTGATCAAGACGCACAGGAAATTCGGCGTGAGACGGTCTCTCAGTAGAGACCCATTAGTCCCACACATGGAACGCATGCGCGGGCCAAGCAAGCTTACGGTTGCACAAACTCCGTCACTTCCAGATTAAAACCCGACAATGCGTTAAAATGCACTGGTGCCGACATCAGACGCATTTTCTCAATACCAAGGCGCTTGAGGATTTGTGAGCCAGTGCCGATGAGGCGGTAGTTTTGTACGCCCGTGGATCCGCTGTGATCGGTAACACTGGACGTCTGAGGAAACTGCAGCACGTCTGCAAGTTGTTGCTGACCAGTAATATTCTGCCCTATGAGCACCACTGCACCGTTACCTTCCGCGGCGATACATTCCATGGCGCGGCGGTAGGACCATCCAAGGCCTGCCCCTTCAATGCGCGTACTGAGCACGTCGCGGAGCGTGTTGATGGTTTGCACACGCACCAGCGTTTCTGTGTCTTCATTAATTTTTCCGTGCGTGAGCGCGTAGTGCACGGTGTCATCGATGAGATCAAGAAAAGTGTGTAACTCGAATTCGCCGAATTCTGTCATCACCGTTTTTTGATCGCGTAATTCAATGGACTGTTCGTGCATAGCGCGGTATTGAATCAGATCTGCGATAGTGCCCATACGCAAATCGTGTTTGAGCGCAAACACCTCCAGCTCGGGACGTCGCGCCATGGTGCCGTCTTCGTTCATGATTTCAACGATGAGCGCTGCGGGTTCGAACCCTGCCATGCGGGCTAGGTCAACACCGGCCTCAGTGTGTCCTGCTCGGCGCAGCACACCGCCGGGCTTGGCAACCAAAGGGAATATATGACCGGGTTGCGCAATGTCGGTAGATTTTGCATTGGGCGCGACCGCCTGCAGAACAGTGTGGGCGCGTTGGATAGAGCTTATGCCAGGTCCTTTGCGTTCGGCTGCATCGATAGAGACGGTGAAGTTGGTTTCGTGCTGAGAGCGGTTGTCCCTGACCATCAGTGGAAGCTGCAGTTGCCGTGCACGTTCTACCGTGATTGGCATGCAGATCAGGCCGCAGGCTTCACTTGAAAAGAAGGTTATCACTTCGGGGGTGACCGATTCTGCAGCGATAATTAGGTCGCCCTCATTTTCCCGGTCTTCATCGTCCATCAGAATGACCATCTTTCCGGCGCGTATATCGTCGAGAATGTCCGGAACGCTACTCAGTGCCATGTTACTGCCTCCATTGGGCGTGGCGCGGATCCAACCGCGCAGGATTGGAGTCGGCGTGTGTGCCGATTGTCGTTGAGATGATTTACATCAGGTTAATGACGACAGTCAGAACTGCGGAGTGTCTTAGCCACAGTCGCAAAAAGGCGCTCATTGAGCCATATACGCAGACTTTTCTCAAGACCGGTCGTTCACTTCCGGGTTAAACAGCTTACCGCGCACGGCTTCGCGATATTTGAGCGGGCTCATGCCACAGTGCTTGCGAAACAACTGAGAAAAATAACTCACGTCCTGTATGCCTTGCTGCCAAGCGATATCGCCCACGGTCAGATTGCTGTGGCGCAGCAGATCTTTAGCTGAGGCCATTCGCAGGCTCTGTAGGTAAGACAGGGGCGTCATGCCGGTTGCGCGTTTGAAGCGTCGGTTCAGCGTTCGGGGGCTTAGCTGTAGGTGGTTCGCCAGCAGTTCCATGGATACGGGAGAACAGAGATGCGACTGCAGCCACTGTTGCGCCTGTGCAACGTCTTCGTCATGGTGCGAACTGTCTGCTTCATTCTGGTAGGCCGCAGCACGAAAGCTGCGACGAATTTCCGGCGAAAATTGGTTCTCGATGGCACGAGCGATGGGACTGCCAAACCAATCCTCTACGATGTGCACCATCAGGTCGGCAATGGAGTTGACACTGCCCACGCAGTATATATTGTCACTCTGGGTGATCAGGTGGCGACTCTTTAGATCCACGGCGGGGTATCGTCGACTGAACTGTTCGAAGTAGTTCCAATGTGTCGTTGCCGGCCTGCCGTTCAATAGCCCCGCTTCTGCCAGCAGATAGCTTCCTGTGCCGACACTGCAGATGCGCGTTCCCTTGGCCGCCTCTTCACGCAACAGACTTAGCCAGTCTGTGGCGACCCTTAAAGCCGGCAGTGGATTGCGCCAGATTGCGGGCAGTAATAACAGGTCCAGAGGAGGAAGATCGCTAACGGCAGTATCAGGTTGGAGTGTGATGCCGCTGCTCAGTGTCATCGGCTCGCAGGCCTGCCCGGCTAATAGGAAGCGCACCTGCGATATGCCATGGTCCCTCACGCTCGCCATCTGACTGGCTGCCTGAAGGATTTCCATCGGCAGTGTGATGCTGGTCGCAAGAGCCTGGGGGTAAAGAGCTGCCGCAGCGGTGTACATAGCGCATTTATCCTACGTCTCGACAAGGGAGTGGTGTCTAAAATACCACAAAAAGTGTCTTTAAAGGCATGGTTAAAGTGAAGTGGCCTCCGTAAACTGTTAGCTCCTTTTTGAGTGGAAAGTCAGTCATAGATGTCCATACAGCGTTTACCGGTGATTGTAGGTTTTGGCGGTATCAACGCTGCGGGAAGAGCCTCAGGGCACCATGCCTATGCCCGTATGACCCATTCTGCACTTTCAGCGGCACAACAAAGTCGCACGCTGGATTCCCTGGCGACACTGATGGGTCTGGAAGGCGGCGAGTCGCATCAACAGTTTATCCTCGACCACACGTTGGTGCGGCGCATTGAAGCCAGCCACTTTGATGTCGACGCCGTGCGTTGGAATCAGCGCTTGCCTACCGACGGCGATAGTCAGCCTGCAAGCTTTGATCTTGAGCGGAAATATCTGCCTGATATCATTCCGCCTCATTGGGAGGTAAAGGGTACCTCTGTCACGCATGTCAATGTGCAGATCGTTGGCCAACAGGACTTCCTGCTGCCGACTTACCGTGAGTTTGATGTGAAATCGGCGGGCCAGCTGCCTAGCGGTTTCGAGCCTGGAACGCTCTATCCCTCGCGTAACCATCCGCGGGGCCTCCAGATGACGGTCTATGCGGCTTCTGACGCGTTAGGCAGTATCGGATTGGACTGGGAGACGATCAGCAGTCGAGTAGCGCCGGACCAGATCAGTGTTTATGCCGGCAGTGCTATGGGACAGCTAGACGGTGCGGGCGCGGGTGGGATGATCAAATCGCGGTATAACGGCCAGCGTGTGACGTCAAAGTACTGCCCACTAAGCTTTGCCGAGATGCCCGCGGATTTTATCAACGCCTATGTGTTGGGCAGTCTCGGGTCAACTGGCGCCAGCCTGGGTGCGTGTGCTTCATTCCTGTACAACCTGCGGCACGGTATTGACGACATTCGCAACGGCCGAGCGCGGGTGGTTTTTGTGGGTGCAGCAGAGGCGCCAATCACGCCGGAAATTCTGGAGGGCTATTCCGCCATGGGTGCTTTGGCAACAGAAAAAGGTCTGCGCAATCTAGATGGCCTGCAGGCTGGAGAGGCGTGCGACTTTCGACGAGCCTGTCGACCTTTTGCCGAAAACTGTGGTTTCACCATTGCCGAGTCTTCACAGATGGTAGTGTTGTTTGATGACGAACTCGCCATGGAGTTGGGGGCCACTGTTTTCGGTGCGGCCATCGATGTGTTTGTCAATGCCGACGGACACAAGAAATCGATTTCCGGTCCGGGTGTGGGCAACTACATTACTATGGCCAAGGCGGTGGCAGCGGCTCGGGCGATTATTGGAGACAAGGCGTTACGACGCGGCGGGCTGGTGCAGGCGCACGGGACCGGCACGCCGCAGAACCGCGTTTCCGAGGCCGAAATCCTCAGCCGCACAGCGCAGGCGTTCGGCATAGATGAATGGCCGGTGATTGCTGCCAAGTGTTATTTGGGGCATTCAATCGGGTCAGCTGCGGGTGATCAAATCAGCACCACGCTGGGCATCTGGCACCACGGTATTTTGCCGGGCATCACCACGATTGCTGGGATCGCGGCAGACGTGCGACAGGATCATCTGGCTTTTTGTACCGAACACCGCGAGGTGGACACCGCGGAGCAGAAATACGCGATTATTAATTCCAAAGGTTTTGGCGGCAACAATGCCTCGGCGAGTCTGATGAGTCCCTTGGCAACCAAGCGGATGTTGCAGACTCGGTATTCCGGGCAGGCGTGGAAAAAATGGGAGCAGGCCAACGAGCGCGTGCGGGAGCGACAGCAGGCCTATGATGACGGTATGATTGCTGGCACTGTCAGCCCGGTTTACAAGTTCGACCACGGCGTATTGGGTGATGGTGATGTCGAAGTAGGCGCGCAGCAGTTGACCATCGGCCGGCATACTGTGCGGCTGGACCAGGTGTCTCCCTATGATGATATGAAGATTGACTAAACGTTTTTTTCAGGCATTCCCTATTGAACTCTACCGCTCCAATTGATTTACGTGTCCCCGGATTACCGTGTCCCCTGCAGTTGCATGTTCATGGCTCGCAGGACCAGCATGTTTCCCGACGCATCCGGGAAGACGGAATATGGGAGCCTTACGAGACCTCCCTGCTGTTACGATTCCTGCATCCTGGTGATGTGTTTGTCGATGTCGGTGCCAATATTGGCTACTTTTCCGTGCTCGCGGCCAGCGCTGTGGGCGAGCAGGGCGCCGTATTTGCCTTTGAGCCTGATCCGAATAACTACCGTCTGCTGTGTGCTAATGCCGAACTCAACGGCTTTGCTGGCAATATTGTGGCAGTCGAAGCAGCCCTATCAGACACCGCAGGTGAAGGACGACTATTTCTCAGTGAGGACAACCTCGGCGATCATCAAGTGTATGTCGGAGATGAAGATCGTAATAGCGTGCCTATTGTCTTGCAGCGGGGCAGTGATTATCTTGCGGAACGTATAGAGCGGCTACACCTGCTGAAAATTGATACGCAGGGTTCTGAGTTTCAGGTCATTGAAGGGTTGATGCCGCTGCTGATTGGTCTGGAGAAAAAGCCTCGAATTATCGTTGAATTGACACCCCATTCCTTGCGTCAGGCAGGCGCCAGTGGTCGGGCGCTGATGGAACTGCTGGCAACGCTGGGCCAACCTTTTTGGATGATTGACCATATTGCTGTCTCTTATACACATCTGACGCTGCCGACGAATAGAGAGGTGTA
>CAJXTK010000164.1 GCA_913061115.1 uncultured Haliea sp. | reverse complement strand
TAGTCTCGTGGGCTCGGAGATGTGTATAAGAGACAGGAATAAGTACTCTGCGGAGCTAAACAACATAGAGGGTTCGTTATTCGCTTTTCAAGTTTTGTTAGTATACTCGACAGCTTTCGAAAATAAAATAGACCGCGTATCGTCGTCGCAGCCCTCGACATTCCATGACGCAATACGTTGAGGTAGAATGACCTTCACAAAGATACAATTCAAATCTGCCCTGTATGAAGAAACCAATAAAATACGCGCTTAGCACTGCGTTGATACTAATCGTGCTCTTCGGGGCCTTGCTGCTGTGGCTACGTTTCGAGTTCAAGCGGGTGCAGCAGGATTCCGATACTCTATCGACCTGGGATCAGGTGTCGGTGCAAACCCTTGATGACGACCCCCAGATTCAACAGCCCTGCCTGCACTATTATCCGGAAAAAAGAGCCTTTTTCGGCGACCTGCATGTCCATACCGCCGCATCGTACGATGCCACTTCGTTCGGAGTCACCACCACCGTCGATGAGGCCTATAGCTTCGCTCGCGGTACACCTCTTCCACTGCGCCTGCTCGGTGATCCGCCAGAATACCAGGCGCCGATGCTGGACATTGGCACGCCACTGGATTTTGCAGCGGTCACCGACCATGCAGAAGCGCTGGGAGAAACACGCCTGTGCTACACCACTGACCACTCGGCTTACGGCAGTTTGGTCTGTCGTCTCTATCGAGGCGACGTGCGCCTGCCGGTGGAAGAGAAAATGCAGTCCCTGATGCGCCTGGCCAGCTTTGCCATTTTTGGACAAGACCGCTCCATCAGAGTCTGCGGTGAAGACGGTTCATTGTGTCGCGACACAGCCGTGGAAGTCTGGCGCGAAAACCAGCGTAGCACCGAAGCGTGGCATGACCACAGCGAAGAGTGTGAATTCACCACTTTCCACGCTTATGAATACACACTGGCCGATGAAGCCAGCAACCTGCATCGCAACGTTATCTTCAAGTCGAACACAGTGCCTCAGGCACCACTGAGTGCCAAGGATGCACCCACACCGGAACAGCTATGGGGCTGGCTCGAAGGGACCTGTATCGAGGGCAGCGACAGCTGCGACGTTCTGGCGATCCCGCACAACAGTAACTGGAGCAGCGGGCGCATGTGGTTTCCTTACACCAACCAGGACCTATCCTTACAGGAACAACAACGACTGGCGGCTTTGCGAGCGCGACTGGAGCCGCTGGCAGAAATGATGCAGGTAAAGGGTGACTCAGAATGTCGTAACGGCATTGCCAGCGTTTTCGGCGCTGCCGACGAACTGTGTGATTTCGAAAAACTACGTCCTCCCAGTGAAGTCATCCCCGATTGCGGCGAGGAGTTCAGCAGCGGGGGCATGATGCTCAAAGGCTGTGTCTCGCGCTACAGCTTTGTGCGTTATGCCTTGACCGCAGGGCTTTCAGAGGAACAAGCGTTAGGAGTCAATCCTTTCAAATTTGGTATTATCGCGGCCACAGATACCCATATCGGCGCGCCCGCTGGCGTTAAGGAAAACGGTTACCAGGGCTCGCACGGCAATGATCGAGGGATACAGAATCGACTCCTCGGTCAGGTCAACGTGCCTGGCGACATCGCAAAGGGCTCTCCCGTGCGTTACAACCCGGGCGGTATCGCTGGCATCTATGCGGTCGAAAACAGCCGAGATGCGCTATTCGCTGCGATGCAGCGTAAAGAAACGTTTGGCACTAGTGGCCCTCGTATCACCCCGCGCTTTTTTGCCGGATGGAATATCGATGCCGGCCTCTGTCAGAATGACAACTATCTGGCTGAAGCCTACCGCGAAGGTGTGCCCATGGGAGCAGATATCCCTCCGGCTCCGTCAGGCGCAAAGTCCAGCCCAGTGTTTATTGCCAGCGCCAATCGCGATCCCCGCGACGGTGGCAACCTGTTGCAGCGTATTCAGATCATCAAAGGCTGGATCGACGACCAAGGTAGAACCCAACAAGCCGTTTATGACATCGCAGGTGCAAAAGACACTGACGCGAGGGTAGATCCGCAAACCTGTGCAGTATCAGGTCGAGGTTTTTCCCAGTTATGTGCTAGCTGGCAAGATCCGAATTTTGACCCACAGGTGGCCGCTGTTTATTACGCCAGAGTGTTGGAAAATCCCAGTTGCCGCTGGAGCCATTACGACTGCCTCAGTCTGGCACCGGAACAACGGCCTCCCAGCTGCAGTGATCCCGAACTGCCCTGGCGGATTCAGGAACGCGCTTGGACATCGCCCATCTGGTATCGCCCCTAGCGATGCGCCAGCATAGTCTTTGCTAACACTACACAGAAGCGTCGCTACTGCAATTGCCGCTGCTGAATATTCTTTAGATAGTCGAGCAAGATTTGGTTTACTTCGCTGGAAGCTTCCAGTTGCACCATATGACCCGCGCCAGCAATCATGCGCACATCACGCAGATCAGGAAAGATAGCGCGCATAAGACCAATGGGGTCGTCCCCGTGAAAGCCTTCCAAATCCACGTCATGCTCACTGCCCAAAAAGTAGGCGGGCACGCTACTCTGCACTCCCTCAAAAGGCTTTCGCTGCAGCCACTTTAGGTCAAAAGAGCGGTACCAGTTTAGCCCACCGGTAAAACCGCTGCGGCTGTATTCACTGACAAAGTATTCTAGCTCAAGCTCAGACAACCAAGACCAGGGTAGCGGCGGCGGTTCTGCCATCGCGTCGATATAAGAGGTTTCCGGCGGATAGTTAAATACGTCAAAGTAATTTCCGGCTGCGCTCAGCGTGTGAAACACCTTGTGCAAAAACCGACGTGGCTGTGCGGCGAGCTCCTGATCTGCCCGAGGGGGCACCCGAAAATATTCAATGTGCAGAAAATGTTCCTGCCCCATGCGCCGATACTCGGTGAGAGGTGGCTCATCAGGATTGTGCGGTGCGGCGGGATTCTCTAGGCCTATCACCGCAAGCACACGTTCGGGGTGACGCAGCGCCAGGTCGTAAATCGCAAATGCGCCGAAGTCTAGACCAGCGAATACGGCACACTCCACACCAATGTGATCAAGCAATCCCAATAGATCGCCGGTGATATGATCAATGTCGTAAGCAGAGAGTTCGGAGGGCGCCTCAGTCTGACCCATGCCGCGCATATCGGGGGCAATCACCCGGTAACCGGCGTCGGCCAATGCGCTAACTTGTCGATGCCAGCTGAACCACAGGTGAGGAAAGCCATGGCACAAAACCACCGGCATGCCCTCGCCCTGCTCCACATAGTGCATATGGATGCCGTTGATGGTGGCATAGTGGTGCTGCCAGTTCATAATAATGATAGCCCCCCATAAAAAAGGCCAGCGGTGCTGGCCTGCTGCAAGACGGACAGGTGTTTACAGGTTGTAGCCGCGCTCATCGTGCAGCACGAGATCTAATCCCTGGTTTTCTTCGTCCTCATCAACACGCAAACCCACCATAGCGTCAACCAGCTTGAGGATTATAAACGTCATTACGCCGGTATAAATAAAAGTCGCCGCCACGCCGGTCGCTTGCACCCACAGTTGGCCTCCCATGCTACTAATCCCTTCGGAAAACCCATTACCACTGAAAAGCCCGAGCTGCTCTGAGGCGAACACGCCAATCAATAAAGTCCCGAGGATCCCGCCGACACCGTGCACCGGAAACACATCGAGGCTGTCGTCAACTTTCAGCGCATTCTTCATAAAGTTGGTGGCAAAGTAGCACACCACACCTGCGCTAAGCCCAATGACGATTGCCGCAGCGGGACCGACAGAACCGGAGGCAGGTGTAATCGTGCCCAGACCAGCCACCATACCGGTAACAATACCCAGCACTGATGGCTTGCCGTGGCGCACCCACTCCATCGTCATCCAAGCCAACGCGCCGCAGGCGGCAGATAAGTGAGTCACCAGCATGGCCATGGCAGCCGTATTGTTAGCACCCAGCGCCGAACCAGCGTTAAAGCCAAACCAACCGACCCAGAGCATGCCGGCGCCAGCGACAGTCATTGCGAGATTGTGTGGCGGCATGGCAACGGTACCAAAGCCTTTGCGCGGCCCCATCATTAATGCCGCCACCAGCGCCGCTACCGCTGCAGTAATATGCACCACGGTGCCGCCGGCAAAGTCCTGCAGTCCCATTGCACCTAACCAGCCACCGCCCCAAACCCAATGACAGACCGGCGAGTATACGAACACTAGCCAGATAGTGCTAAAGATAAGCATCGCCGAAAAGCGCATACGCTCGGCAAAGGCACCTACAATCAGTGCTGGCGTAATGATCGCGAATGTCATCTGGAAAACAGCAAACAACGTCGTGGGAATGGTCCCGCTCATTGAGTCTATTGTTATCGCACTGAAAAAGATGTTACCAAAATCCCCTATATAGGGTCCCTGCTCGACCCCCTCGCTGCCAAAGGCGATGGTGTAACCGACGACAAACCACACCACTGACATGAGGCAGGTCAAAGCGAAACATTGCATCATCACCGACAACACATTTTTTACCCGCACCAGGCCCGCATAAAATAGTGACAATCCGGGAATGGTCATAAACAATACCAAGGCAGTCGAGGTGAGCACCCATGCGGTATCGGCTCCGCTGAACTCATCAGCGCTGGCACCACTGGTGGCAAATAGCCCCGCCATTAATACAGTCGTTATTTGTAGCCTCTTCGCTATTTTCGGCATCATCAGAGTGCCTCCTCGCCAGTCTCTCCCGTACGGATACGAACACTTTGCTCCAGCGGAGTGATGAATATTTTGCCATCACCGATCTTGCCGGTACTTGCCGCTTTACACACAACCTCAATCACTGCATCAACTCGGTCGTCGCTGATTCCAATCTGTATCTTAATCTTAGGCTGAAACTCCACCACGTATTCTGCCCCACGATAAAGTTCAGTATGACCCTTCTGCCGCCCGTAGCCCTTCACCTCTTCCACTGTCATGCCATTGATGCCGAGCTGGTGCAGCGCATCGCGAACGTCATCAAGCTTGAATGGCTTGATGATTGCAGTCATCATTTTCATGTTGATTCCTCACCCTTAAGTTACCCCATTAGTCTGCTGCTTATTGCCACTGCAGACCATTGAGCGAAATCCGTCGTCAACCGACGATGCGGGTCGCTATCGTGCCACATCGTCGTGCAAAGGTTAACCGCTCTAATAAACAAAAATGAGCAATCACACGCTTTCTTGCAAGCTTCAAGCACCCGATCTCGTAATAAGCCCGTGTGCGCTAAAACTGATATTTAAGCGTGCAACAACGCGGTTTGCATGGTATCAATACGCGCTTTATGGACTTTAGGGATGCGGTTTCATCTATGAATAACAAAAAAATACGCTATCTGCTTTGCGGGTTCGCACTCTCTGCTTCCGTTGCGATGGCACAAGATGGCACTCCCACGCCCGATTCTACTTCTGCAGCCCAATCTCGTCAGGTTATCCTCATTATTGGAGACGGCATGGACGAGCAACAAATTACGATAGCGCGTAACTACCTCAAGGGTGCGGCAGGAAAACTGCAGCTGGACCAGCTACCAGTGCGCTCGTCAATGCAAATACTCACCACCGAAGATCAGCCTGATGGTAAATCCGTGTATGTGGCAGACTCAGCCAATACGGCCACCAGCATGGCAACCGGCGTCATCACTAGCCGAGGGCGTATCAGCACGAGTCCCGGTAACAATGAAGACCTCACCACCCTAGTAGAATTAGCCTCAGCCCATGGCTTACGCACAGGCATTGTCACCACTGCAAGCATTACCGATGCCACGCCAGCGGCCTTTGCGACTCACGTCAACTTACGCCTGTGCGAGAATCCCGACGCGATGATAGATATCAGTTATCGCGGCATACCGCTAGGAAACTGCTCGGATGACCTCAAGGCAAACGGGGGCAAAGGCTCTATAGCTGAGCAACTGGCGGACTCTTCCTTGGATGTCATGCTCGGTGGCGGTGCCAAACATTTTTTGCCCAATGCCGAGGGCACGACCGAGAGCGTGATCAGCCTGGCACGACATAATGGTTTTCAGGTTGTCACGACCGCCGCCGAACTGGCTGCAGCATCACCGTATAAACGCTTGCTGGGCCTATTTGCGCCTAGCACTCTACCTGTGCGTTTGCAGGGCGAGAACGGCCGTGAGGCAGAGGAACCCAAACGCAGCTGGCTCAATCATATACACCCCTATTTGGGGCGTGTGACACAACCAGAACCCATGAGTTGCGAGCCCAACCCGGCGTTTGCTGCAGTGCCCGATTTACAACAAATGACAGAGGCCGCCCTGCGTCACTTGAGCCACAACAACGATGCCGGGTTCTTTTTAATGGTCGAATCTGCCTC
>CAJXTK010000163.1 GCA_913061115.1 uncultured Haliea sp. | reverse complement strand
CGATAGCTCCAGCGGAAAAGCATTTTGCAGAGCTACTATATTCCTTGTTCCACTGATTGAGAAATGATTTGGCCAATAGAAGAGTGTCGCCTTCACGCTCCTTGAGACTTGGTATTTCGAGCACAATGTCACTAATACGGTAATATAAGTCTTCGCGAAATAGACCCTTTGCAATCAAGTCTTCCAAGTTCTGGTACATAGCACAGACGATACGTACATCCACGGGAATTTCCTTGCGCCCTCCAATGTGGTCTACCACTCTTTCCTGTAGAAAGCGCAAAATTTTAGCCTGTAGTTCCATGGGCAGGTCCCCAATTTCATCCAGAAATAGGGTGCCCTTATCCGGATACTCAATCTTCCCTGATGTCTGTTTCACTGCACCGGTAAAAGTACCTTTTCGTAGCCGAAAAGCTCACTTTCTAGTAGATTCCCCGGTATCGCGGCACAGTTGATCGCCACGAATGAATGGTTAGCTCGTGGGCTCAACTCGCGTAGCGCATGCTCGCAGAGTTCCTTGCCGGTTCCGCCTGCTCCCAATACTAATGAGGTAATGTCTGAGGTGGCTATTTTTTCAATCGTACGACAGATTTTGAGTATTTGGGGACTGGCTGTAATGATCCCCGTTAAAGGCATGTTCTGATTATGATTCTGGAGTCTGCGATTTTCGAGCTCTAGTGCGTTCATGTGGTAGGCGCGGTCCACGAGTAGAGCCAGCATTTGGGGGTCAGCGGGTTTTTGATGAAAGTCATAGGCGCGCTGTGCAATGGATTTGACTGCGCTGGCGTAATTATCATCTCCGGTAAGAATGATGACTTTGGTTACAGGTGTGAGTGAAAGAATTTCACTCAGGGTAGTGAGTCCCTCGGTGACACCGCCAGGATCGGGCGGCAAGCCTAAGTCCAGTAAAACGACATTCGGTTCGATACGATGCACCTGTCTAATAGCTTCCGCGCGATCGCCAGCGATAGTCACCTCGAAGTCATCAAAGGCCCAGCGTAATTGGCTTTGTAGCCCCTTATCACGCTTATTTCACCCCCCAGACTATGGATGAAATCGCGGCCCTCAAATACGTCTATACCCCTACCTGTCAGGCCCTATGTGGAGTCGAAGGGCTTGAACAGACGGTGTCGGATAAACTGATTATCCATTCCCGTGCCGTTATCCACAGCGTTTTCCAGCAATTCTATCAGTTTGAATTCTTGTTGTTGTGCCCGCAATCTCTCGTTGCGCAATTGCGTCATTAGTTTGCTCATTCGGTCCACCGTATTGCTAACGGTATCAACCATGTCATCAATAAATTCAGGATTTCTCTTATGCTTTTTTGCATTTGCAATGATCAGAGAAAGTTGCGCGAGAATATTCTTGAGGTCTCCTGCGAGCTAAGATTCGCGAAGCAACACAATGCCTTGCAGTTTGTCGCCAAATAAAAGCGGTATAATCAGCCACGCGTTAGCAATAGCACTTATCATCGAGGGCAGTGCGAGATTTCGATATATGTCTGGATCACTTTGCCATTCTCATAGATCAATAATCCATTCATTGGTTCGTAGCCATTCGGGCAGGTCGCTTAAATTGATATCCGCTGGAGAGGTTGGCACATTCCAGTTGGCAGCAATAGTGAAACGTCCGGCATCGTTTTCGCTCCAGAGGACTCCTCCTGGGCTTTTGGCTAGGTTGGCCAAAGCGCGGGCGATATTTTCAGGGATGTCGGTCTTGCCGCTCGCAAGAATTGCAGTGAACTCCAGCCATTCAATTCGGTAATCGTATTTGTAACTGAAGAAATTTTTGCTTAGCCACACCCTATTGGTGCAGCACTGCCACCGGGTTAGCGGCGCGAAGATTGCAGTATTGGGTCTGACATTTAAGGAAAAATGCCCCGACTTGGGTAACTCCAAAGTGGTGAATATTATCGATGAGCTGCCGGAGTACTGTTGTGAGCTAATAGCGCACGACCCTCTGGCGAAAGCCGCAGAGGCGCTTTCAGAGTATGGGGTAGCACTTTGCGAACGAGAGGGTTTAAGGAGCTGTCAGGCAGGTATTCTTACTGTTCCGCATGCGCAATACCTTCAAATGAGCGTGGCGGAGTATGGAGAGATGATGGACGAAGGTGCCACGTTGATAGATCTAAAATCTGTGTTAGATCGGGAAGAATTAGAAGCTGTAAAATTGGAAGTGTGGCGACTGTGACGTCTAATGCTGGTGGTCTTGGCGCGAGATCTGTCATCGCCCACTGAGTTTCAGGAAAATCATTTCCATCGTTGGGAGACACAGATTCATCTGCTATTGTAGTTAAAGGTCACCGCGAAAGCGTTTCGGGTCAAAATTCTACCTTGAGAAGATTTTGGTGCAAGGTTAGCATGGTGCTATTCGGGGGGTAATTGCTGCTATTTCCATTCCATTCTCCCACACAACGCATTCAACGGTAATAAAGAGAGTTATGGATATTCAGTCAGATGTTATCGCGATCCTGCAGTCAAATTTGGGTGTTCCTGTTGGTGCCATCATGCCACACCCGGATACCCCCGTTTTGGGCGCGATACCGGAAATGGATTCCATGTCTGTTATTGGCATCTTGGCCAGTCTTGAAGAGCAATATGGTATTACGGTTGATGATGATGAGATTAGTGCCGATGTTTTCGCCACGGTGGGTAGTTTGACCACTTTTGTGGAGTCTAAGCTCAAATAGCCATCGAACCATCGAACCATCGAACCATCGAACCATCGAACCATCGAACCATTGAACCATGTTCTGGTTCAATGGTACCGGACACTTCAATAAGAGACGATAATGACGTCACATATCGAGGTGTTTATGACAGAGAAACGCACTTACAGCCAGTATCCACGAGAATTTAAGGAAGAAGCTGTCGCATTGATTGCTGATCAGGGCTACTCCGTGCAGAAAGCGGCCGATTCTCTTGGTATCCGCAGCAATCTTTTGTATCGCTGGCAACGACAGCTAGAAGATCAAAAGTCGGGTAAATCACTATCAGAAGATGAGCGGGCTGAACTCAAAGAACTCCGTAAAGACGTTCGAGAACTGCGTATGGAGAAAACCATTTTAAAAAAGGCCAGCGCGCTCTTCGCAAAGGAAATGAAGTGAAATATCGCTTCATTTCTCGACAAGCCACCGAATTTCCAGTCACGGTGCTGTGCCGAGTAATGGGTGTCAGTAGTTCCTGCTTTTATGCTTGGCGCAAACGCCCCGCTAAGATTATTTCAGCGGATGAACTGCAGCTATATCGTCGTGCAAAGGCTCTGTTTGAGTCAAACAGAAACAGCCTGAAAAGGAGAACATTGTCGAAGAAACTACGTGAAGAGGGCTTCCAGATCGGTCGGTACCGCACTCGAACAATCATGCGAAAGTTGGGACTAAAAGTGCAGCAACGCGTGGCCTACAAGGTAACCACCAAGCGTAAACACAGCGATCGAGTGGCAGATAATCTATTGAATCAGAACTTCAATCCACTATCAGAAGATGAGGTGTGGGCTGGCGACATCAGGTATTTACGCACCCATGAAGGTTGGATGTATCTCGCTATTGTCATGGATTTATATTCTCGCCGGATTGTCGGTTGGCATATCGACAAACGCATGACGAGCGACCTCATTGGCCGAGCACTAATGATGGCGATCAACCTGCGTCAACCCAGGGCCGGGTTGGTATTTCACAGTGATCGTGGATCTCAATATACCGGCAAGCTTTACCAAAGCCTATTGGCATCATTTGATATTCGACCCTCGATGGGCGATGTGGGTGCTTGCTGGGACAACGCAGTCATCGAGAGATTCTTTGGAAGTCTAAAGCACGATTGGATATTGAGAGTTACACAGCCGACACGCGAGCATATGAAGCTGGATGTAGCGCATTATATTCGCTACTACAACAAGGACCGGTCACACACCGCCAATGGCGACTTGTCGCCGGTCAAATACGAGCTGTCTCAATTGAAGGTGTCCGGTATCGGTTGACCAGAACAGCTATTTGCGGCCCATGGCCACGTTGGTCGTAATGGCCGGCGCCGTGGTCTTGCGTGCATTGCGCGGGCGGGTGTCCGCCGACATGTCGCTCTTTTGCTGCTTCATGATCTTGCAGAGGTTGTCGAAGGCTTTCGCGGAAATCAGATGACAGCCACGATCCACCTGCCAGCTGACCATGCCACCGCTGCGCGTGCAGACTTTGTTGCCATCCTTCAATCCGGTGGTCGAGCCCTGGTAAATCGCAACATCCTTGGCGAGCGCCGTGTTCCATCCCTTGAGCGCATCCCAATCGGGATAATCATAAGCCGGATCGTTCACGATGGTGAAGATCTGGCCCTGAACACCGATCTTGGTGCTTTTGGCGTCGAATACCGATGCGACTGCGTCGCCGGGCGTCAGATTGCCCGCTGTAGCCTTGCAGAGAACACCATTCATGAAAGGCGTCTGGTATTGCCATTCGCTTCCACACATTCCCAGATTCGAGTTGGGCCAGTGCATTTCGTAGGTGTAACCAACCTTCATATCCGTGCAGTGCTCGAATTTGTAGGCGGTCGTGAACTTGGGATCCTTTGCATCAAAGCCAGGACAAAAGTTGCCCGCTTCAATTCCTTGGGGAAAGCTTGCGTGATCGCCATGTTGCGTCACCCAATCTGCTCCGGGGATATCGTAGGTCCCCTTGTTCCTATGTTCGGCACCCAGGTGCCAATGCACGTTCACCGCGCACATGCCCTCAACTTCGCTCAATGGAGTCGCGATGGGCGCAAGGCTTGCTTTCATCGTACCCTTGGAACCGAGAGTCACATCGGCACCGGACTGCACCTTGGCGCCAGCGTCACTGCAAGCGATCGGGACATTCAAGGCCTCAGAAATAGGCGGGAAAGCCAGGGCCTTTGGATTACAGGGATTGACTTCGCCATCTCCGGCTCCTTCAGAAGAGGACGCAGCGGCAAGCGAGCTCGAAAAGACTAGGAGAACCATTGCCAATAAGATCGTTTTCATAGGAATCGCCTCCCATGTATGAAACTCTGAGTAAAGGAATCGGCCTCGAATCGCAGGGCCCCATGATTGGGCCGCAATCTGCGCCATTGCGAACCCCAGTGTTGTCGGCCAAGAATCATTCGTTTCTCTCTTTTCGCTGGATCGTGAGGCTAAGTATAGGAAAAATAAATAGGCTGTTCAAGTATAAACGGGATCAACGCTACCTTTGCTACTACTCCAGTACGAACAACGGACTACAGACAACCATTTCTCGCGGACCCGACTATTAACTAGTGTTATCACTGCAACCTGTTATGACCCGTTAGTAGTACAAGCGGATGTGGCGGCTGACTATGGCGCGGAGAGAGCTGCGGTGTGCGTCCTAGCCTTGCGACTTATGAACGGCGAGCGTGAGGGCCTGTGACAGCAGGGTGCGTATGCCGCCTTAGGGCTTCCTCTTCTCTTGCGCTATACTTCGTCGGGGAACGAACAAGGAGGCATCATGCTTAAGAAGCTGGCCGCAATAATAGTGTTGTCATTCGCCTTCGCAGGAACAGCGAGTGCTGATGCTTTAAATGATGCAATGGCTGAATATGAAGCAGCAAACTACAAAGCGGCACTTGCTGGCTTTAAGCCGTTGGCTGAGCAAGGTAATGCCACTGCACAAACCTATATGGGCATACTGCTCAATGGCGGCGGCAGTTATGGTATTCCTCGTGACCGAAAGGAAGCGCTGAAGTGGTTCACCAAGGCTGTTGAGCAGGGTGATGCCGAAGGGCAATTCAAATTCGGCAATTTTTACACTATGGAATATCCAGAAACGAAGGAGAATCTTGAAGAAAGTGTGAAATGGTACACCAAGGCTGCTGAGCAAGGTCATGCCGAGGCGCAGTGGCATCTGGGGCTAGCGTACTATATCAGGGACCCTCTCATTCCTCAGGACTACAATGAAGCTGTGAAGTGGTTACGCAAGTCTGCTGAGCAGGGTTTTAGCTTGGCACAAAACACTATGGGCTCTTTTTACGAATCTGGGCTTGGCGTGCCGGTGGACTACGTGTTGGCGTACAAGTGGTACAATCTAGCGTCGGTGTCCCCCTACGACTGGGGTGGCGGCAGATCTCGGGACAAACTGGCTCGCATGATGACTCCAGAGCAGATCGCAGAGGCACAGAGGCTCTCTAGAGAATGGAAGCCCTACTAAGAACATTAGGACAGCACAGCGAGTACCTCCTTTAGTTTCTCTTGTGTTAAATCTCGTTTATCCTTTTTCATCTGATGTCTCCTTTCCTTTTACGCTGCGGTTAACTAGCTGAATGGCAATGCCTACCTCTGGCATACACGGTGATCTGATTGTTTGAATCGCCCCCAATTTGCTAGACACCTTTCAGTCATACAAAATGACTATGAGAGAGGTGATTATGAGC
>CAJXTK010000162.1 GCA_913061115.1 uncultured Haliea sp. | reverse complement strand
ATCTACACCTCTCTATTCGTCGGCAGCGTCAGATGTGTATAAGAGACAGAACATGATGTGAGGCCGACAGGCGGGCAAATCGCGCAGTAGCGTCATCATATTCTCGTTGAAATACACCACTCCGCCATTAATCAGCGAGGCATACTCCACAATCTGCCGCTCAGCAATATGTGCCAGAGGCAGATAGGAAAAATAGCGGCCGCGAGGTGGCGTGGCAAAAGACTCTTGGAAACGGTTAACCGGTATCTCATTTGAGGCGTGCGTTTGCATAACCCCCTTAGGAACACCCGTGGTGCCCGAGGTGAAGACGATAGAAACGAGATCACTGGGCTGACATTCATACGAGGGACGCTGCCCCGCATGCGCAGCAATCAGGTCGTCCCAGCGCAGGTGTGGCTCGTCGAGTGTTACACCAGGCAGAGTCACTAGGACAATACCCTCAGGTAGAACGGTTTTGACCGCTTCCCAATTTTCAGTTTCACCGACAAATAGGAGCTTCATTTCGGTAAAACTCATAACGTATTCGGCGGTATCGCGCGGCAGTGTGATAAACATAGGAATCGTCACATTGCCGGCGGCAATAGTGCCGAGGTCAGCCATAAACCAGTGCGCTCGGTTGCGCGATAGCAAGCCCACATTTATCTCGGGGCCACCCAAGAAGCTCTCCTGCCAGGCCGCGATGGCACCGACCTCAGCTTGCACCTGCGACCAGGTCCACTCCGTTAAATTCTCACCGTGGGGCTCCCGCAGCCAAACATCATTAGGGGACTGGGTCGCCCAGTGATCAAGATACTCGATTAATGTTGGATACATTGGGTGTTCTCCTATTGATTATTAGAGCTCCAGCTGTCGAGGAGGAGAGATGGCTAGTCTACTAGCCTAGCGTTGTCGGGTAAATCTGCCCACAAGGAAATCTTCTTCGTCACAGCCTTCCGAAGGCTACATTCAAATGTTCAGAGACAAGGGTTCACGTAGTGAGCCCAATGATCCGTTAACGCAGGCCGAGGGCTATCGCTACCTCATGCGTCTGTTGCGGCTAGGTCTTGAAAAGCAAATAGAGTTCAACGACCCGCAGTACCCGCAGTTCTACTCCCTGTCGCACGAAACGGCGAAGATCGGCAACGATAATCCGGACAATTTCTACCAGAACTGCGCGGTGTAGGGGCTGGACTACAAATGGTCATGACTCGGACTGGATTTTTGTGCCGGTGCGCACCCATTTTTCCCTGTAAAACTCAATTTTCTAGAGCGCTATGATTTACATTTGAGGGTCAACGGTGATCACAGTGCGTGCAGATAGCGTAACCCAACATTTAGTACATGCATAATATGTATGCTAACGTCGACATGGTGCGTTGCTGACAAGCCGATCATACAAGTGATTTCTGTGACTGCCCTGCACAGCAGAAAACGAATAATAATCTGATGAACGGTAAACCAAGGCGATGAGCATCTGAAAAGAAATGAGAGCATTATAAAAACATACCAATTGCGCAGGCCGCAAATGTGTGATTAAACTCACTTAGGGGTAATAGCATGAAGATAAATCCGAACAATACATGGCGAATTGTGCAGGAACGCGTGGAGCAGGAATCTGATCCTAAGGTGCGCCGCAATCTAGAGTTAGTGCTGAAACATATGAAGTGTGAAGCGCAGGGTGATATTGAGGGAGTAGTCGGCACACTTTGCGATGACCCTAAATATATTACGCACGATGTGCCGAACGAAGACACGATGAATCCGTCAGGTAGCAGGGATGCAGTTCGCGCATTCTATGATATGAGCATTGTCCAGACGGGTGCGCATCAGTTAGAGCTGAGTTGTGATCGGGTGATCGCAGACCACGAAGCGGTAGTGACCGAAGGCATAATGCGTATGGCTTATCCGGGCCGAACGCTTTCTATGATGGGCATTGAGGTAGATGACCCTGACGCCTACTACATCTATCAGACCCGCATGAGTGTTGTGTGGCCAGTCGATGCAAAGTCAGGAATGCTAAAGGGTGAAGAGACTTACACTGGCACAGACGGTTTCGCCGGGATTGCGGCTCGCAAAATCAACAAAGAAGATATAGTCCCCTTAGCGATCTAAGAGCCTGGAGACGTCAACGTCCTGGCACTGGGCCGCTTGGGCGGTTGGGCGGTTGGAAAGGCAAGGCTGCCATGCCCTGAACCTGAGCCCAAAAGTAGAGCGCCATCAAAAACATGAAGTCTATGACTACAGAGCAGGTAATGTCCTTCGTGGAGGCCTAGAAATGATATAAATCATTGATAATAACTAGGGCGGCTCACATCGCGAGTAGAGATCTCTTTCGGGCTAGATTCTCGCAACTCTTGACTCATTGTTTTTAATCAGAAAAATTGGTGCGCCTGAGAGGATTCGAACCTCTGACCGCCTGGTTCGTAGCCAAGTACTCTATCCAGCTGAGCTACAGGCGCGGAAGAATTCACACTATAAGGAGCACGTGTTTATGAGTCAAGGACTTATCGGGCGTTAAGAGCCCTCCATTGTGCTAATAAAGACATTAATCGCCGTCAACGTCGAAAGCTTCTGGCGGAGCTTGAAGCACACTTTAACCGCGCCGCTTAGGCATCCGCCATGCGTCCCAACGTGGCATCACCCATAATGGTAGTGCGGTGAATCACACGCTCCACGCCCGGTTTTGTGCCCGTAGCACAGTGCATTGCACGCCAATTATCCCATAACACCATGTCGCCCGGTTGCCATTGATGAAAATAGTGAAACTCAGGCTTGCGCGTGTGCTCAACCAGCCGTTGCAACAGATCAATCGCTTCATCATTAGACAATCCTGCCTGATGCGGTGCCACGATGCGCTCTAGAAACTGCTCACAGATTTCCAATATTTTGCGGCCGGTGACAGGATGAGTCACTACTGCCGGGTAAACAACTTCCGGGAAATTCGGGTAGTTCAAATCAGACGGTTTTTTCGGGCTATAAGGTCCAGGCTCGTAACCCCGTAAATCAACATAACGCATATGCCGGCGCTGCATGCTGAACGCGTATGTGACCTCTATATTTTCGATTAACTGCTGCGTTTCCTTGTCCAGTGCATCATAAGCTTTTGCAAGATCACCGAAACCGGTCAGGCCGTCCTCACTCGGACACACTACCCCACGCAGCAACGCACCACGATTAGGTTTACCGGTATAGTGTAAATCCATATGCCAGTCGAGCTTACCAACCGTGTTCTGTCCGTTGTAATTCGCCGTCATAAATTTTTCTTTGTCGGGCTCATTAACGAGCATAAATAGCTCCGGATATTCCTGAGACCGGGTCGCAGCGAGAGGGTGCAGCGCCAGCTCACCGAACGCACGACTAAACGCAATCTGATTTTCGGGGTTCACGTTCTGACCACGAAACAGTACAATAGCGTGCTCATTCCACAACGAAACCAGTTCGGCGGCCACGGCATCCTTCATGGGCTGGGTAATGTCAAAGCCACTGACTTCTACTCCGACATTTTCAAGGGCTGTTACTTTTAGTGCCATAAAACGTGCCTCTATTAATCAACAATACCGGGGTCTTCACGCAACTCTCGCCGAGCCATCGCTTCCCATAGAAACGGAAATCCATGTGCATCTGGCAACGCGATCTCGGCAACCTGTTCATCCGTAAGCGGCACACCACCGCCGACCTGCTCCAATTCATAGGCGCGCTGGCTGCGCCATTCCAGCGTGGCGACTCGAAGATGAGCCTGACGCAAATCTTTTCCCACCACTAGAGAACCGTGATTCGCGAGCAAAGCCCATTTGGCGCCGCCCAGCGCTTTCGCTGCAGCCAGAGATTTGTCTTCGTCTTCAAACGTTCCGTCATACTCATTGTAAAGCGGCAGCGGACCGTCCACGTAAGCACCCGCCTGGTCATACACCGGAGGCACACGATGCATATTGGCCCAGAGGCCACTCCAGCGAGCATGATTGTGGATGATCACATTGACATCCGGGCGCAGTTTATGTAATTGCACGTGCAGCCCGAGGGCCGGTGTGACATTCCACTCCCCCGAAATGATGGCACCCGACTCATCCAGGGTCAGAATATCGCTGGCAGTCACTTCATCCCATGACAGTTCCCATGGGTTAGTCAACATAGTGCCATTACTAAGGCGGTAGGTAATGTGGCCAGCGATATGTTCATTCCAGCCTTCTCTGAACAGCATACGACACATCAATGCGACCTGTGCTTGCTCACTTAGCTCTGGCAATAGCGGCTTACGGCCCGGGTTAGGTGCAAACTGCTTGATCATCTGGGCATCGATTCCAGGAATTACTTGCATATCAAACCTCGTGTGAAAAAATATGTCATCTGGCTCTGCTATGCACCGGTGCTGAGCCATCGCCTGTCAAAAATAATTCTATAGCTGATCAAAAGGCAATTGTCCCTGCCTACGTCGCAGCCAATTAAGCCCTTTTAGCACGCCTGGCCGCAATACCAGCCAACGTTCCAGATGATACTTTCCAGGAAAGTTCATCAACAGCAGACCGATCAACAGTGTCACAATTCCTTGGCCCGGTGTCACCAACATAATCAAACCGAGAACGACCAGCAGCAGACCCAGAAGATTCTTCAACATCGAGGTGATCAATGAAAGCAATGGCGTATCAAAAGATGCCCGCCAAACCACGCGCTCTGCGCGCACGAAGTAGTCTTTGGGTAATCGTGTGACCACCCAAGGCACACCGACAATCGTCGCAATCAGCGCGAGCAGCGAAAGACCGCTAGCCCACAACAGCGGCTGCTGCCAATTTGACAGAAATTCCATCCAATCATCCTACCAGTCAACGCTTCAGATACCTTTGAATTATTTCATATTAACCTAACTTACCTCTGGAAAACCAAGCGAGTTAAAACGGGATCAGTCGGCAGTCTTCCTTGTTTTTCTTGGCGCATTCTGGTGGGCATGAGATCATCTGATACACAATGATGTTACCCCCAATAACCCGCAGACCCCTTCGGCTTCGCAGGGTCGTCCCGCTGGACGCCTACTTAGGTAACCCCGTGCCGACAAACCTTCACCCGATTGCGGCGACCGCTCAGCCCAACGGAGTTAACCTAAAGCTAACTGAGATATCGACACAAGCCCCCAAAAAACCCGGGAAAGCGTTGTTTAACCCCACATGGAAGCTAGCGTACGCATGGCACTGAAACTCTCTGTCCTTGATCAATCACTGGCCCGCGCGCCGGACCAGGCCGCTACCGCGCTGCAAGAAACCCTCCAGATGGCCAAGTGGTGCGAGGAACTGGATTACACGCGGTTTTGGGTTTCGGAGCACCACGCCTTTCCCTCTGTGGCCGGCAGTGCACCAGAAGTATTGTTAGCCGCAGTGGGTGCGGCAACTCGCTCTATCCGCATCGGTTCAGGCGGCATCATGCTGCCGCATTACAGCGCCTATAAAGTGGCGGAAGTGTTCTCCGTGCTGGCAAATCTCTATCCCGGGCGAGTAGACCTTGGTATCGGGCGGGCGCCAGGCGCGGACATGGCCACTGCTGTCGCACTGGCCACCGATGGGCACCCAAAATTCGACGCATTTCCGCGGTTAACAGAAAACCTCAGTGAGTACCTATGGTCTGACACAGCCAGCCCGATTGTCAGCCCCCGTCCGCCCGAAGACATCCCACTATGGATGCTCGGCTCCAGCTCCGACAGCGCGATACTCGCCGCGCAGCGCGGTCTGCCATACAACCTTGCTCTATTCATCAATCCGCAGGCAGATTCGAGACTGATCGGGCTGTATAAGGCACATTTTCAGCCCAGCAAACAGCTCGCGCATCCCTATGCCATTCTTACGCTAAGTGTGTTCTGTGCTGATACAGAGGAACAAGCCAGCGCTCTACAACTGACCTATGATCTCAATCTGTTTCGTTTTTTCACCGGTCAGTCTAATGGCCGATCAATGACACCGCAGGAGGCTGCAGGATACTCTTTAGGAGCCCATGAAAAAGCGTTTATTGCCAGTCGGCAGAACAGCAGAGCCTCTGGGACACAACGACAAGTAAAGAAAAAAATTGAGCAGATCGCCGCGCTACACAATGCAGATGAGATTATGGCAGTAACAAATATCTACTACCTAAAAGACCGTAAACGCTCATTTCAATTGCTGCGAGAGGCGTTCGAATAACCGTAGAACCGAGCGTCAATACAAAAAAAGCCCCAGTAGGGGCTTTATCTCTAGCCAAATCTAGGATTACATTGCGTTTTTAGCGCTATCGGCAGTTTTAGTCGCCGCATCTTTGGCACTGTCGGCTGCATCATCAGCCATATCGCCAGCACGATCGGCAGCAGCTTCGATACTATGACCGGCATGATCAGCCATATCGCCAGCGCTATCGGCAGCAGCTTCGACACTATCACCGGCACGATCAGCCATATCGCCAGCAGAATCCATGGCATCGCTGGTCGAACTCGCAGCGTCTGAGGCCATCGTCTGCGCCTTATCTGAGGC
>CAJXTK010000161.1 GCA_913061115.1 uncultured Haliea sp. | reverse complement strand
ACGAGATCATGCCTAGTCTCGTGGGCTCGGAGATGTGTATAAGAGACAGTTTCCCGACCGTTCACTTGGGAATATTCCGCAGGGCCCTTTTCCACAGTGGATTATTGACGAAACCGAAGAAGACCTGAACGAATTTGTCTCTGTGCTAGAAGGGTTGGGCGTCACGGTGAAGCGCCCGGAGACGTGGCCTCATGACGAAAAATTCTCCACCATCCACTGGGAGTCTGAGGGCTACTACAACTATTGCCCGCGGGATATCATGCTTGTCATCGGCGATCAGATTATCGAAACACCCAATGTCATTCGTAGCCGAGCCCAAGAATCATTCAGCTATCGCCAAATGATGATTGACTATATGAGGTCGGGCGCGAAATGGTACAGCGCGCCCAAGCCCATGCTACTGGATTCACTGTTCGACGTTGACATGAGCAAGCCTACGCCCCGTAACGATGAACCGGCTTTTGATGCAGCCAATGTTCTGCGCCTCGGCAAGGACCTGATCTACCTCGTCAGCGCAACCGGCAACGAAATGGGAGGGCAGTGGTTGCAGACCATTTTGGGTGATGGATACCGGGTTCACTTTCTCAAAGATGTCTACTATGGCAGCCATATCGACTCAACCTTTGTCGCTTTGCGCCCCGGTTTGATGCTGTGCAATCCAGCCCGAATCAATGAGAATACTCTGCCTGAGGTTCTCAAACAGTGGGAGATTATTTATAGCCCACCGATGGAAAGTACCAACGGATTTGGCGCCGACTATTTATCTAAGAGCATTGGTAGCAAATGGATCGACATGAACCTGTTCAGCATCAGCCCTAATCTGGTCGTGGTTGATCAGGACCAGACGGCTTTGATCAAGCTGTTGGAAAAGCAGGGTATTGATGTCATCAGGCTCAAGCTGAGGCACTCCAAAATGCTCGGAGGCGGCTTCCATTGCATCACCTTGGATATTCGTCGAAGCGGATCACTCCAGCGATACTTCGACTGACCGCCACGCTATGCTAATCATTATTTTTGCAGCCGCTTTTTGCGCACTGGCTTACTTAGCCTGGAGGCGTTACCTGTGGGCGGCAGAGAAAGTTCCGCAGGGGCAGGCGGATGAATGCCCCTATAGCCTAACGGATGTCTTTAGCGACCGACACTTGGTTAACATCCCACACCAGCAAGGTGTTCAGTGGCTCACAGAAATATTTGCCCGTAGTGCCAGAAAATTCCCCGATCTAACGGCTTTACAGATTCCTCATACCGGTGAGTCTCTGACCTACGCGGAACTGGACGTGCAAGCCGAAAAAATAGCGGCGGCGGTCTCTTCATACCTCTGCGGCCCTGATCAGGTGGTCGCCGTGGCCATGACGCAGGACAACTGGCAGATCGTGGCAGCACATCTGGGGATACTCAAGGCCGGCGGCACAGTGCTATTTCTCGACACGACATTGCCGGAAATGCTGCTTTCCCACATGCTGAATGATGCCCAACCGGCGCTCGTTCTCACCCGGGGAGAGGCCAGTTTTCGCCAGTTGCCCACATTGGATGTGCTGGCACTACCGGAAAACATACAGCCCGGCGAGCCGCCCAGCTGGCTGGACGATCCAGCTCAGCGGCTGGCGGCTATCTTCTATACCAGCGGGACCACCGGCCTGCCAAAGGGTGTGGAGTGCCCCCACGCAGGTTACGTGAATCTGGCGCTGAGCTACGCGGATTACTTCGATCTTATTCCCGGCATGGATGCGACCTCACTGACCTCTTCGCTGGGGTATGACGGCAGTATTTCAGAGATGTACAGCGCCTGGGTATCCGGTTGCGCCGTCGTTATGCTGACCAAGGAGCAGATCCGATCCGGGCCGGACCTCATCCCTGTGCTGTGCGAAGCGGAAGTCACTGTGCTTTTCTGTCCGCCGGTGCTTCTCACCACACTTACGCCAAATCCCCATGTGGACCTGCCCTATCCGATTTGCCGTTATATTGTGCCGGCCGGCGAAGCTTTTCCCAGTGCACTTGTGCAGCCCTGGACGCGGGGAAGAAGGCAGATTATCAACACCTACGGCCCTACCGAGGCTAGCACTGACACAAGTCGACAGAGTTTGCGGCCGGGGGAGGCTGTCACGATTGGCTCGCCTATGGCTAACGTCACTTACGTGATTCTCGAGATAGACCAACTTGAGCCGCTGCCTCATGGGGGCATTGGGGAACTTTGCATTGGCGGACCCCATGTGGCGCGGGGTTATAGAAACCTGCCCGAGCAAACGGCCCAAAAGTTCATCACACATCCGCGTTTCGGTCGCCTCTACCGCACCGGAGATAGATGTAAAATAGACATCCGCACGCAGCGCGTATATTTTTTAGGCAGGATTGATGCTCAACTCAAGGTGCGTGGTCACCGTGTCGAGACCCAAGCTGTTGAAGATTTACTGCAGACGCAGTTTGGAGAAATCGAAGCCGCTGTGCTGGATTATCAGAACGAGGAGTTGATCGCTTTCGTCAGCGCTCCGTCCATTGCAGGGACTGACATTACGGTGGCGGCTCCTGCGTCTAAGGCGTGGGCAGCGCATGTAACGAATAGTCTGGCCCAACAACTTCCTGCGCCGTCTATCCCTTCGCGTATATTTCTTGTAGAAAGCTTTGTCATGAAGCCCTTATCCGGGAAGATCGATAGAGAGCAGTTACCTGTCTTGTCTGATCTGCTGGCCCATGCCCATCAGCCCGGAGCAGCAAGGGAAGCATTTCCCGCTGAACCGGATTCGGAATTGGAACTCGGCTATGAGGGAATTCTGTCAATTTGCAGAGCCGTATTCGAGACCCCCATGGGGTGGGATAGTGTGTTCGCTGACCATGGCGGGCACTCTATTGTCATCGCGCAACTGGCACAGCAGCTCCACGCCTCCGGATGGGATGTGACCGTGCGCGCACTGCTCAGCGACTGTGACACGGCACGGAAAGTGGCAGCTCACGTGCGGCAGCACCCGCGCGCGCCAAACGCCGAGGAGTCGACTGCCCAAGCCGGAGCAAGCAATGCCGCGCACAGTGAGTCTTCAACGCAGGTGCTCCCCGTGGGAGTGTTTACCGGTTTGCAATTGCTGTTTCTATGGCTGCTGTACTTACCCTCGCTGATCGGTTTTCTGGCAATTATCGCATTCACGGAAATTGGCGAATTCTTTATGACTGCGCATATCCTAGGGTTTCTGGGTCTGGGTTTCATAATGTACCTGGTTGCCCTCGTGTTGCCCTTTGCTAATCTACTGTGGGTGATGGTAATCAAGCTTCTCATGGGCGGCCATTTGTACGAGAACAGAGCGGCGCCCGGCATCTATCCCAAGTGGAGCAGAATGCATCTTCGAGTCTGGTGCATTGGACGACTGGAAAGCTCGGTACTTGCACCGCTGGGTATGATGTTTCGCAGCGCACCGCTGATGGCATATGTGCTGCGGCGACTGGGCGCGAAGGTTGGAGCCAACCTGCAGTGCGCACACGATATTGAATTTTCCGGTCCCCTGGATTTACTCTCTGTCGGAGACAATGTCGCTATACAAACCGGCGCCTATATTCACACCTCAAAGTGGCTGGGCCAGAAGCTGCACATCGGTCCCGTCAGCCTTAAAAGTGGGTGCAAAATCGGGATGCGAGCAGGGATTGCCAGTGGTGTCACCGTGGGCCGTGGCGCCTGGATTAACCCCTTTACCCCCATCCACACTGACGTCGGTCCAAAAGAGATGTGGGAGGGCGCCCCCGCGCGCTGCAGCGGCCATTGTGTGAATCTGGCGCGACCTGCAAAAGCCTGTCAGGCCAACCTGCCCAGCTGGTTCATGGAAGTGCTCAATATTCTCATGCAGATTTTTCTCGATTTCTGGCTTTTCATCGTTCCCACGGCTTCGGTAACGTGGTTTGCGGCCTCATTTATATCCGAGGGAGACACCGTGGTCGCCAGCGAGTATTTCAAGGTAACGCCCTTGGCAGACATTATCTGGGATATGAGCCTCTACACCTTCGTCACCACTTGGGTTGCGGTTCTACTGATCTCTATACTGGTCTGTCTCTTTCTGCGCTGCACGCCCGCCGCACCGGGTATCTACTCCTCTCGCGGACTGCGCGGCGCTCTTCTGTTGTATCGAATGAAGAAAATGAACCAGATCCAGAAGCAGTGGACCTGGACCATTACCGGCCAGTATCTGCGCGCGCTGGCTGGCATGCGCTTTCCACGAACGGGAGCCTCGGAGTGCGACCTCATGCACAATCTTGTGCCTGAACTGGCCAGCGCAGATTCAAAGGTCTTCTGGTCTAATGGCTGTTTCACAAACATGCTCGACCACGGGGCGGAGTACATGAAACTTTGCCAGTTGGACATGCCCCGGAATTTCTTCAGTGGTACCAATTGCGTCGCGGAATCCGGGCAGTTTCCGTCCAATTTCCTGCTGGGCGTATCCACACTGGGCAATGATATTCAGTTCCGGCGCCAAATGCGGTCGCGGGAAGGTGAACCCATCACTGTCGCTGGAAATCCGCCAGTACAGTTTGCCAGCGCAAAGTTCGATAAAGAGAATGAATCTCAGGTACTTCCGAGCTTCCCTCTTTTTTTGGCTCGCGTCTTTCTCAATGATCTTTTCAGCATAGGCTTTCTGCCTATGGCAGGCATGCTTGTCTATATTATTGTCTACACCAGTTTTCTGCGCCTAGACGGATATCTGATCGTTAGCGCTTTTTTTGCTTTGGTATTCGCAGAAGCGATTATTGTCTTGCTCTGTTGTGCGATCAAGAAGCTTCTTGTGGGCAGTGAGTGGGGGATTGAGCACTCAACGCCGTTCTGGTCCTGGCGGCACTTCAGCTATTTTTTTGCGCAGGACTGCTTTTTTGCCTGGTGCAAGAGGCCCCTGAAGATGACCGCCGGGACACTGCTGTCTAATTCGGTGCTGCGAAGAATGGGGTGTCAGATAGGCCGACGGACGATAATCACCTCTCCGATGCAGGCCTCTGACTGGAATGCAGTCAGCCTCGGGGATGACTGCATGATCAACGGCATTCTTCAGTTGCACACTTTCGAGAGCATGATGCTGAAGGTCAAGCGAGCCGAAGTACACGATGGCTGCACCATTAATCTAGGCTCCACAATTATGGGTGGTGCGGTGATCGAGCCCGCCGCCACAATTCTACCCCTAAGTCTGGTTCTGAAGGAAATGCATCTGCCTGCTGCTGCCACCTACGAGGGCAGCCCCGCAGAGCCGGCCGTCGACTGGTAATAGCACCTAGCAACAGCGATCGTATCAGAGACTTAGAATTTAAGTTGGACCCCTCCATGTTCTGGCCGACTGCAGTGGAGTCGAGCGTGTTAGTGCTCGCCTGATTGAGGAGATTGAGAACTCGATGACTAGGGTCATCCGTAACCGTCTGATCTAACAATGTTTTCGGGTTTTCGAGGAAGCATCTATCCCTGTTTTCTTCCATACTGTGCTTGAGAGCAGTTGCTAGTGCGTGCGGAGCTTCTAAGGCCGCTGTGGGCGGGAGGAAGACCTCTCGCGTGCACAGGACTAAAACTGATACGGAAGCGCCAGAGGATACTTGGTGGCCTCTGGGGGCAGTGTAAAGGGTCGCGCAAACAACCTCAATAAATCCTGGAGGGCCACAAACTTACCCTAAAACACCCAAGTGTCACTTAGCGGTCACTGCGTTATCAGAAGTAGGGTTTTGCCTACTTTAAAATGCGTCCATAAATAGATAGACTTTAGCTAAGTTCCATAACGTCAAATCTACGGAGTATTACAAATGAAGATACTGTCTCGATCACTATTGGTTTCTCTCCTTCTGATTATTGCTGCACCCGCTTTTTCCGCGACAAAAATGTCGGCCGTACAAATTTACATCTGCCATTTTAACGACGACGCGACGGCGGCTGACCTGTTTGAAGTTACAAAAAAGTGGATTAAAGCTGCAAGAAATACGGACGGTGGCAAAAACATCGATGTGGCTATCAGATTCCCAATTGCTACAGGATCTGATGCCAAGGGCGATTTCAGGTTTGTTACAGTCTTCCCTACGTTTGCAGAGATGGGCGAGTTCCGTGATGCTTACGAAGGTTCAAAGGTTGAGGAGGTAGACCTGCAACTCAATGACATTGCAGATTGCGGCAATAGCAGCGTGTGGGAAGGCATTTCTACCCTCTAGGCTGCACCGAGGCTAACGGGCACTGCCGGCGCAAAGGCTGAAACTTTAAGTAAGTCAGACTGCGCCACACCCATTCAGCAGGACCAAATCTGTACCTGGCTAACCACCAGGTGCAGAGTACTGCGAGCATCGTAAAGAACATAACCGCATAAAAAGTGGTTTCTGCCGGCCCCAGCAGAAAAAGCTGGCCAAAACCCCATCCGTAGAAAAGCGTGGTAAACATCACCGTACTGCACAAATAGACTGTCAGGGCCATTTTTCCTAAGTTCTGTAAAGGTCTTAGCGCGGATTGCCAGAGACCTCGTTGCGCGAGCAATACGATACCCGCGCCGTAGCCCAACGCCAGCGCCGTTGAGCCA
>CAJXTK010000160.1 GCA_913061115.1 uncultured Haliea sp. | reverse complement strand
GCAGCGTCAGATGTGTATAAGAGACAGAAGCGGTGTTGACTCTGCCGCGCGGTAAACACGATAACCTGGTGACCACAGTGGAAGTGAATCCGGAGTTGGTTGCGCCGCTTGCCGCAGGTGACTCGGTAGGTACTGTGACTGTGAGTCTGAACGATGAGGTGGTGTTGCAAGAACCGCTAGTTGTTTTGGCGTCGATTGAGCCGAGCGGTTTCTTCGCCCGTCAGTGGGATGCTCTTCTGATGTTTTTCGCCGGCCTATTTGGGCGCGGATAACGGTCTAGTAGAAAAGTCCCGGAGTGCGTTGTTGTGCAAGAGCCTGAAGCCCCAAAAATAGAGTTTCCCTGCGATTATCCCATCAAGGTTCTAGGTGTCAGTAGCAATGCCTTCGAACCGATTGTGCTGGCAGTATTCGAACGCCACGCCCCTGGGTTCAATCGGGAAACCATTACAGGCAGGGCCAGTAGTAAAGGCACCTTCACCTCGCTGACCGTCACTATTACGGCAACGGGTCCTGATCAGCTGGAAGCACTGCACCAGGACTTGCTGGCGACGGGGCAAGTTAAAATGGTGATTTGACCCGTGCCCGCGCCAGAGTTGATTCTGCGTCAGTTGGGTCTTGTTGACTATGAACCAACGCTGACAGCAATGCGTCAATTCACTGATTCACGCACTGCCGACTATCCTGACGAGCTGTGGTTGCTGCAGCATCCGTCAGTGTTCACGCAAGGGCAGGCTGGCAAAGCTGAACATCTGCTGGCTCCAGGGGATATCCCCGTCATTCTGGCGGATCGCGGCGGGCAGGTTACCTATCATGGCCCAGGACAGTGGGTACTCTATTTGATGGTGGATATGCGTCGTCGCCCAATGGGTGTGCGCGACCTCGTCAATCTGATCGAGCGCAGTGTGCTGCAGCTGCTGGAAGAATATGCGATTTCCGCCGTGCTAAAACCCGGGGCTCCGGGTGTTTACGTGGCGGATGAGAAAATTGCTTCCCTGGGTCTGCGGGTGCGCCGAGGCTGCAGCTACCATGGGCTGGCTCTCAACGTGGATATGGATTTAGAGCCATTCGGGCGCATTAATCCCTGTGGCTATGAGGGCTTACAGGTGACGTCTATGGCGAAAGAGTTGCCCGGTGTCGAGCTCAAACTGGAACTCATTGGTCAGCGCTTGATGGACATCGCTGCGAGCATGCTGCGCGTTTAAGACACTGACGCTTACATTCCCATAACATGCCCTGCTTTAGGTTATAATCGCGCCCCTTTGGTTTTTGTGCCCGTATTGTGGCGTTAGAAATCTGTATTTACGTGGAGATTCAGGTCAGTGTCCGACAGTAAATTAGCCTCCGAAATTGGCATTAGAAGAACCTTCGCCATCATCTCTCACCCGGACGCGGGTAAAACGACGATTACGGAGAAGCTTCTGCTTCTGGGTAATGCTATCCAAGTAGCGGGAAGCGTGAAGGGTAAGAAAGGTCCTCACGCCACGTCCGACTGGATGAGTATGGAGCAGGAGCGTGGTATTTCCGTGACCTCTTCGGTGATGCAGTTCCCCTATCGCAAACGCACCATCAATTTGCTGGACACGCCCGGGCACGAAGATTTTTCTGAAGATACATACCGCACACTCACGGCGGTCGACTCTGCTCTGATGGTGATTGATGGCGCCAAGGGCGTGGAGGATCGAACCATCAAATTGATGCGCGTCTGCCGTCTGCGTGATACGCCTATATTCAGTTTTGTGAACAAGATGGATCGGGATATCCGCGATCCTATTGACCTGCTCGATGAAATTGAAGCCGTTTTGAAAATACAGGGCGCCCCTATCAACTGGCCCATTGGCATGGGTGCGGAGTTCAAGGGCGTGTATAACTTGTATACCGACACCATTCATCAGTACACACCCGGGAAAGGCAGCGTACTACCGGATGACCGGATTATTACAGGGCTGGGCAGTGACGAAGCACGCGCGCTGTTGGGTGATGAGTACCTGCGATTCTGTGAAGAAATTGAACTGGTGCGCGGCGCTAGCCATGTCTTCGACGTTGACGCTTTTCTCGCTGGTCGTTTAAGTCCTGTGTTCTTTGGTACCGCCCTTGGCAATTTCGGGGTGCGGGAAATGCTGGACGATTTCGTGCGGTGGGCGCCAGCGCCGCTGGATCGCGACACCATTGATCGCACTGTGGCGGCAATCGAGAGCAAATTCAGTGGTTTTGTATTCAAGATCCAGGCCAATATGGATCCGCGACATCGAGATCGTATTGCGTTTATGCGGGTATGCTCCGGTCGCTACCTCAAGGGCATGAAAATGCAGCATGTGCGCATTGGTAAGGAAGTGAAGATCGTGGACGCGGTGACCTTTCATGCGGGCGAGCGGGTGCTGGTGGAGGAGGCGGTGTCGGGTGACATCATTGGCCTGCACAACCACGGCACTATACAGATTGGCGATACCTTTACAGACGGCGAGGCCTTGCAGTTTAGCGGTATCCCGCATTTTGCGCCCGAGCTGTTTCGTCGTATTCGCCTGACCGACCCGATGAAATCCAAGCAGTTACAGCGTGGGTTGCAACAGTTATCAGAGGAGGGTTCTACCCAAGTATTTTCACCGATCATGTCCGCTGACTTGATCGTGGGTGCAGTGGGCCCGCTACAATTTGAAGTGGTGGCCTATCGTCTTAGGGATGAGTACAAGGTGGAGGCGCGCTATGAACCGGTGAATGTGTATACGGCGCGTTGGATTACTTGTGACGATAAGCGCAAGCTGGAAGACTTTCGCAAGAAAGCGGCAGACCACCTCTCTATGGATGCGGGGGGTCATCTCACCTATCTTGCGCCTACCCGGGTCAACCTGTCTCTCATGGAAGAACGGTGGCCCGAGCTTGTTTTTAGTGCCACTCGGGAGCACTGAACACCAACTCAAAAAGTGTTTAAGTAGTGTATTTATTTAGGCAGCACCTGTTATCGGTGCTTCCGCTGCGCTGCGGGGTCGTCTAAGCTTGGCAAATTTTAGTGTCGGCACGCGGTGCTGGTGGAAAAAGTACTGCCGTCTTGTGATACTGGCAATCCTCTCGATCTTGCGCGGAGGCGCACTTTATGCTCAAACCTGTTCAACTCGGCAACAGCGGCTTACGTGTATCCCAGCTCTGTCTAGGTACTATGAACTTCGGCGTACCCGGACAGGGTCATCAGGGTAGCTGGACGCTAGATATTGATGACTCCAGAGAGATATTTCGTGCTGCCATAGACCTTGGCCTGTTCTATTTTGACTGTGCGGATTTTTATGGTATCGGTGCCTGCGAAGAGGTGATTGGCAAGCTGCTGCGCGAGATCTTACCCCGTGACGAGTATGTGCTCACCACCAAGGTTGCGATGCCTATGGGTAGCAATGCCAACATGTCTGGCCTCTCGCGCAAGCATATTATTGAGGGTATGGACCGCAGTCTGCAGCGGCTGGGTGTGGATTATGTCGACCAACTTATTATTCACCGTCATCCTCACGGTATGCCCTGGCATGTGGCGGTGCCGATAGAGGAAACGCTGGGTGCGCTGAATGATCTAGTAAAGGCCGGCAAGGTTCTCTATCTGGGCGGTTCGTCTATGTTCGCTTGGCAATTTGCCGAGTTACAGATGACAGCTGAGCGTCATGGCTGGGCCAAATTTATTTCCATGCAAAATCATTACAACCTGATCTATCGTGAAGAAGAGAGGGAGATGAACCCTTACTGTGTGCAATCGGGTGTTGGTCTGACGCCCTGGTCACCCTTGGCCCGCGGTATTCTTGCCGGGTCCTATAAAGGTGGCTTAGATGGTGGCACTACCAAGCGTTCATCTGGTGCCGATATGGATCGGACCTTGGCCCTCTATCGTGGTGAGAACGATTTTAAGATTGCGCAAAGAGTCATTGAGACGGCGGAAAAGTATGGTAAAACGCCCGCGCAAATTGCGCTAGCGTGGCTGCTTTGCAAGCCCGGTGTTTGCGCGCCGGTCGTGGGTGTCAGCAAAGTCTCTCAGCTTGTCGGGCTGGTTGAGGCAACCGACATTGTGCTGGTACCGGACGATATCGATTACCTTGAAGAGCTCTATCGGCCATTAGATAATCTGCTGACCTTGGGTATGTCCTAAGGGGGCATACCCGCTATGTTCGTTCTGCCCGCGTCAAGTGTGAGTAATAATAAGCCGCACTGCGCGCGGCTGCTACGCGTAACTCGGGAGTGTTCATGGGCGCTTAGGCGAGCAATTTTTCGATGTCTTTCGCAATAGCCTTGGGGGTGTCTTTGGGCGCGTAACGCTTTACAACGTTGCCGGAGGCGTCGATTAAAAACTTGGTGAAGTTCCATTTGATGCCCTCGCTACCCAGCACCCCAGGGGCTGATTTTTTGAGGTGTTTGAACAGGGGGTCAGCGTCTGCCCCATTGACTTCTACTTTGCCAAACATGGGAAAGCTCACGCCGTAGTTAAGCTGGCAGAATTCCATAATCTCGCCGTTGCTGCCTGGGTCCTGTTTGCCGAATTGGTTGCAGGGAAAGCCTAGAATTTCCAGTCCCTTGTCTTTGTATGTCGCATACATCTCTTCGAGTCCTGCAAATTGTGGTGTGAAGCCACATTTGGACGCAGTATTGACGACTAGCAGAACTTTGCCTTTGTAATCTTCGAGAGATTTGTCTTTGCCCTGTGGCGTTTGACAGCTGAAATCGTAAACGGTATTCGTCATGGTAGTTCCTCTGGTGTGGAATGATCAGGCCATTTGTGCCTGATGAAAATTTACCTGCTCCATCAATAGGCTAATACGCTTGCGTTGCATTTTAAGCGAATATTCCAAGGTTTTAAGCTTGGTCAGCAGCGCTGCGTGCTCCCATTTTTGTTGGAGGTGCAGTTTCCCTTCTTCCAGGGCATCGCTCAGCTGTTCTTTTGTGCGCTCATAACGCTCCGCTTGCAGAACTGTCCATTCGTTGATGGAGTTGGTGAATAATTGATACTCGCGCTCCAGTAGGTCTTGCAGCGAGTCACTGTTTTGTGATTCATTCAGCTTGTTGCGTGCTCGCTCGAAGGCAGTGTCTAAAATGACGCGCTGAATCTTAAAATCGGAGACTCGGTTTAGGTTGCTCGCCAGTCCCAGATATTGGCATAGGGCAATCATCCACTTGGTCGGGTCCCATTGCCACCAGCGAATGCCATTGCGATAGTCAGTCTGAAACATGTGATGATAGTTATGGTAGCCCTCGCCGTAGGTGAGGAAGGCGAGAAAGCCATTGTCTCGTGCGCTGTTGGTTTCGGTATAGGGTCGGCTCCCCCAATAGTGAGCCAGGGAATTAATGAAAAAAGTCACGTGATGGTTCACCACCAAACGCAGCAGCCCGACCAGCAACAACGTGCCGATCACATCGCCATGCCAGAAGCCTAAAAGTAATGGCAGACCTAGGTTCATGAAGAGGGTGAGCGGAATATAGTGCTTGTGTTGCCAGGTGACGACCGGGTCACGAAGTAAATCCTTGGCGTTACTAAAGTCCGGCGTATCGGTGTTGTACTCGCGCAGCATCCAGCCAATGTGACTAAACCACAACCCGCGTCCGGCCGAGTAGGGATCACGTTCATTGTCATCGACATGGCGGTGGTGCCTGCGGTGGTCTGAGGCCCAGATCAGAATGCTGTTTTGCAGCGCCCCTGCTCCCCAGAACGCAAAGAACCACTTGAGCGCAGGGCTCGCTTCATAGGTTTTGTGAGCCCATAGTCGATGGAAGCCTCCGGTAATAGATAGGCCGTTTAAGTAGAGGAAGGCAAGCGCCCACAACCACTGAAAAGCGTCATAGCCTTTATACCCCCCCCATAGGGGCACCAAAATCAGAGCCGCGATAGGAAAGCCTAGGAAAATGACGACGTTCACCAGATTCAGTGGCGGTTTTGTTGTGTTTTTGATCATGGGGTTATCGGGTCTCCATTTGGCCTGCCAATCGTAAACGGACTGATTTTTTGGTAATGAAAGTATTCCGCTTCTCATCACCTTTCATTCTACAGTATCACGTAGTTTCTTCCACACTAGCTGAACATGGACTAATAGACTCAGCTTGTTTTTTTGAGAGTAATCATTCGACACCACCTGCGTCTAGGTTGTTCAGTGGATCGAGTGTTTCACAAATTCGCCAGTCGCACGCCAGAGGGCGCGGAGCGACTCATTGAGGCGCAGGAAGCATCTTTATCCGACGTGCTAAAGCCAGGTTGCTGTATAGGATTTAGAGGGCGTAAGTGGCCTTTTGTTCCGCAGATGGCCTCTGTTTTTGTACCTTCCGTACTGCGGTTGTGCCTGTTCTAGAGTTTTTCGAGGTAGGACTGATATTCCAGGGGGGTGATACGCTTGCGGAACTCCTCCATTTCCTGCTTGGTGAGGGTGTAAATACGCTGTAACTCGCTTCCAAGACTGTTGCGAATAAACTCTGATTCGCTGAAGAGGTTTACCGCATCGGGCATGTAAACGGGCAGCTTCGCGACTTCCTGAGCGTAGCCCTGTCTCTTATACACATCTGACGCTGCCGACGAATAGAGAGGTGTAGATC
>CAJXTK010000159.1 GCA_913061115.1 uncultured Haliea sp. | reverse complement strand
GAGCTTTATTTATCTGCGAAAACCGCACCAAGATCATGTAAGCGATAAACGTCAGCAGTAGGGTTCCCGACAGTAGGGTTGTTAGGCGTAACAATTGTGTCGAGCGCCCGCCCTCTATCCAGTTGATGAATTTCTGCGTGATTTCTTCCCGTGTAATCCAGTCGTGAGTAACGATTTGTGCGAATCTGGCGCTAGCTGCAGAGCGCAGCTCCAGCTGTTTAATTGTGTAGCTGTCACCCCCATAGCCGGACAGACTGAAGCCTACTTCCGTGACGACTCCTTGCCATTGCGGGTGACCGTTCAGGTAGAGGGAACCCCCGCCGAGCGGATCCAGCCGAATCATGTAAATATCGTCTGGCTCACTGGCTTTACGCCAGAAAAACATGGCGGAGCCAGCGTGATTAGCCGTGACATCGTAAGTCAGCGTTGGGTAGAGCGCGCTGTCGATGTGAGTTTTACCGCTGGATGCAATCGCCATACCATTGATGAACTCGTTGACCACCAGTGATTGCGCAACCAACTGGCCCCCACCAAGCATGGGCCGCAGGCTAGTCGGTGGAAAAGAACGCAGCTGCGGCACAGACGAGTTCTGTGCACCGGTGGCAGTGAAGTGCTTGTATGCCAATTGAACAGCAACAATGGCAACGATAAGAGCTGCTGCCAGGATGGGTACAACCAACAGGATAACGTTTGTTTTGGTGCTGTATAGCCCTCGCGCGCCGTTGTCGCCAACCGGCGTTCGCCCTGAACTGAGTGTACGATAAATAATTAACCCCACTGCAAAGATAACCACCGGCAAAAAGGGTAAGAGCACACGATTCATGGCGGTGCCAGTGGCTGCAAACTCTCCCTTTTCGGTCAGGCCAAAAATGAATAATTGTGTGCTGACAAGCAGTACAAAAAATCCCAGCAGGGCTTTGCGCAAGCGGCGGTCTTGCAAAAAAGAGAGCGCGACTAGACTTAGCAGGGTGATCGTCCAGAGGATATTCCAGCTACCCTGCCTTACAAAACTGTCGAAATAAAGGGGGATCACATTGAACAGATGGAGCTGATAACTACCCAAGTAAGGCACGTAAACTTTACCGGCTTTCACCCCTATCGTTCCCAGGGAGGGTATCTCAAAAGCAGTATGACCACTTTGCCAAAGAACCAGTGCAGCGACAGTCAGGGCGGCGATAACACCCAGTAGTCCCTTTTTGTTTGGAATATAATAAAAGACCAGCAAAATTATTGCAGCGACCAGCCAGACAAGACCTTCCATTTTGACGGCGCAGCCGAGCACCAGTAGCAAAAGACCTAACGTAAGTTGTACCCGGTTGGATTGGACTAGCCCGCTTATCAGCGCGATAAAACCGAGCCCAGTAAACCCAGCCAACCAAATGTCAGCATAACCCGCAAGTGCAATATGTGCGCCGATAAATGGGATAGAGATAAAGAGATAAGCCGCCATAATACTGCCGAGGCGATTAATACCGCTCTCCCGACAAGCACCATAAATTGCGAGGCACAGGGCAATACCGCAAGCTATAACCGGGGTATTCACTAAGGTGTCACTCCACGAACCTAGGCTTAAGGCTGCCCAAAGTGGGATAAGCGAAGGAAGCGTAGGATACGTATTTGCAGCGATTGCATAGCGTGCGGCAGCGGGATCATTGAGCCACTGCTGGGGGGTGGACAGCGGGTAGACATTGCCATCGTAAAACCAAGCCTTGGCGCGGTAAACCCAGGTTGTCCATGCGTCCCAGGCGTAGACCGGGCGGTGAAAAACCTCGACAGCACAAAAGAACAGGTGAAGGCCTATGCCAATGATAAAAAACCAAAACAGGCAACGAAATAACAGACTATCCTGCTTCGCAGGCCATGAGCTGCTAGTTGCTGTCGAGGAGGAGCCGGGGAATAGGCGCTGCAGTAGCAACCCAAGTCCAGCCAAAATTGCGATGCCGATGAATATAGGCCAGAACTCCACTCTGCCCAGTAAACTTGCACTGACGAGAAGACACCCCTGGACCATCGCGTAGCCAAGAAAAAAACCATAGCCCACTTGCCGCAGAGAACTGATCGGCAGCCCTGGTTGCAGGCGGCTCTCTATCAGCCGCAACCAGACAAAGCCAGCGAGCCACGGCATCCCTAACCCCGCTGCAAGACGCACGTAATCGAGTATGATGGCCTTAAATTCCTTTTTAGTTCATTGACGTGAGATGCGTTATATTACTATCGAAGGAGTATAAACGATGTACTTTAGTAGGTCAGGGGGGAAATCCCTATTCTCGATCACTTATAACCGCCGCTTCGTGAATGGCGGGCCGTGAGGTCAGCATAGCCCCTGCCGCATTTGATCAAGCAAACAGCGACTTGTAACATGATTGATGCCGAGCGGTGCCGCACCCACTAGCGACAGGGACACAATCGCTAGCAGTGATTGATGGTGCGCTAAGCACGCGCTTTTTTGACTACAATTGTGCGAAATTGTAACGTGCAGGGGGATCATTAAATCACCATACGTAGGTGTCACACCCCACGTCAGGGAACGTCACTTTTCAAGCAGCTAGCCACGATACTAGAGCGTCACCGCTCCCAGACGAGGCCGGGCAACAGGAGATTCAAGCTCCCAAGTATGCAGGTGCAAATCCAGTACCACCTTAGCCTTGCCGATGTCACGCTGACAGACCTCGCTGGGATCTTCAATTACCAGCGTAGCAGGACCAAACTCACAAAGGCGCGGCACGTGATCCTGCCAATCGTCCCGGTGTCCTTCTTCACGCGCAATCAGCAGGAGGTCCTGCCACGCGGCATAATCGTGCTCCAGTTCCAGTGCGGAGGGAAACTTACGGTCTGGAGCCGGCAAGTGTGCATGCTGCACCGCAAGTGCAGTGCGCAACGCAGAATCGTCAGTCAACTTAAGAACCTCAACCAGATAGCGGCCGATTTCTGCAATAAACAAACTCCAGGAACCCGGAGGCGCCATATAGCCCTCCAATGTTTTTAGTGTCTTGAAGGTCACCGGCCATTCATTTGGATGGCGGGACGCGTCGGAACGCACCTGGTCATAAAACGCAACTTCTCCCATGCCTATCTCGCGGCGCACATAGCGCGCGACGTAGCGCAGCAAACCATAAACGTCAAACAAGTAGTAAGCTAGACGCAGCTGATCCATCTCATCCCAGTCCTCGCGCGTGTAGCTAGCTGCCTCCATTAATATTTCACCCGGCTTTGCCACAATGCCGTGCTCTTTACGATAACCCGGTTCGTTCATTGGGCTGTTGGGTAACAACGTGGTCTTGTTAGCTCGCACGCGAATATCCATGTCGGCACATTTTTGCAGATCGGTACTGAAGGAGATGCGCGTTGAGCCCGGCAGCCCCATCATAATATCTGCCGCCAGCGGCAGCTTCGCTCGACGGAACTCACGGGCAACCTCGTGATACTTTTCCAGCTTGATATTGGAACGGTCAATAACCTTCAGTGTGGTTTCGTCCATCGATTGCAACGACACTAGGCCCTCAGTGAGGATATCGACATCAGCAAATATCTCGATAATCTGACGCAGATAGCGCACCTGGTTCTTCGCGTAATTAATAGGGACTGAGCGCGGAAATCCATAAGTCCTACGTAGATCGGCGATCTTTAAGGCAATGTCCACATCACGTTCCAACATACCGAAATTTGCATCTGCAATAGAAGCATCCTCTATTCGATGCTTCGCCGACCACTCCAACTCCGCATAAACACGATCGAGATCAAAGCGGCGCACCTTGGATAAAGTCGCCGAACCCCAGTCGCAAAACGTGCAGCCATAAGGACAGCCACGATTACTCTCAATAATCGCACCGGCTCTAACTGAGCCAAACTCGTCAAACAAACCCATTAAATAAGGCGATGGAATAGTGTTGAGGTCAGCGATACGATCACGGTCACCGTTTCGCACTACACCATGAGAAGAGCGAAACGAAATTCCGGGCACGTTTTCGAGGGCGTTAAGATCGGCGGTATAAATGTCTATCTTGTCCAGTAAATCGGCAAAGGTATGCTCGCCCTCGCCGCGCACAGCGACATCTACATGGGGATTGTCAGCGAAAAACATCTCGCAGTCTTTTTCGTAAGACGGCGTGCTCGGGCCGCCATGAATCGTGATATTTGCCGAATTAACCGCTTTAATTGCAGCTGACATCTTCAAATTGGTGTCAACAGTCCACAGGTAGTTGGAAAAAATAAACACACCGGGCGTTGCTGCTCGTTCCACAAGACGCGCTTCATCGGCTAGAAACATGGGCACAAAATCGTAACGCTCACGAAGCTTGCCGCCTTCATACTCCATCGCGTATGCGGTCACCAAACCCAATGAGGCAGGTGCCATCCCCCTGTCCATATTCACAGGTATCACCGGGACTAAATTTTTGCCAGAGTCGGCCACTTTTTCATCGTGCGCCGCAACGCGGGCATCCACTAACGCTTGGACTTCGGCGTAGTCAACGTTGCCGAACAGCTTTTTTTCCATTGAATTATCAATGTCCAACGGCGCAATAAACACACCGGCTCCCGCCATGCGCGATATCAGCTCGTCGAACTGAGAGCTGTTCAGAGCATCTGGATACTGTTGCTCAAGATAGAGATTGCGCGCCGCCGCTACAGCAATAGCCTCGGCAAAAACACTGACCGCACGCACTTCGGCGAGTGTGAGCTCCATCAGTAACACGCCATCATGATTGTACCAAAGGAAATTTCCATCTTGCGACAGCAGACTTATGGGAGCGGCTATCGTGATGTCATCAGACCCGACCGTTCCCAATTTCTCTGAGACAGCACCAGAAAATCGATGCACGGGTTTCGAGTCGGTCAGACAGCCTGCCATTTCAAGGGTTTCAATAAAGGTGACTACCGCAATAGGCTTAGCATCAAACTGTTTCACCATAGCGTCTACTAGGTCTTCAATCTTCCCTTCAAAACCATGGTTAAATGAATCGACAATAGCAAGCCGGACAGGCGTAGCACGCTTCATCATTCCGGGTAGCTCCGCAAAATGCAGGGCATGCTGTTTCTCGCTGATGGCCAAATAGAAACCGGGTACGAGATATGTAACTGGGTTGGTCATTAATAATACACCTAGTGCGCAACGAGCGCGGCCAAATCACTGCACCGACGGTGCAAAATGAGTCTGCGGCTACGGTCTTGCAAAGCAAACTTTATACAGGAGTATACTACAACTATGGCCGACGCTACCGACCCTTGGGTATAGGCGGAATAAACACTCATTATGAGCATAGTGCACTTCAGGCAAAGTACTTTGCGCATTCGCTGTCGAGCGCGCCCAATTATTGCAGATCGTATAAGCGTGCCGCTCACTCGACCAGCAAATATAGGGATAACATTTGGCCTTATTTGCCGGTACTAGCGTTTGCCCAAACGCCTCTAATACCCTGCACTTTCGCTCGCCATTTAGTCTCGAAGAAGTCTATGGCCAATGAAATTGAGATAATGAGTGGTGTTGAGACGTAGTTGTTTATTGCGCAGTTTCAACTGAATATTGGTATTGCTTCAGGTATCATCGCCGCCAGTTCAAATTGGCTCGGACGTGACATAGGTCGTCTATGCAGGGATAGCAAAGCGGAACCAGCAGCAAATAACAAAATTGAGTAAAAAATGACCGATTCAAGCAAAAAAAGTATAGGTTTCATCAGCTTAGGTTGCCCCAAAGCACTGGTTGACTCCGAACGTATTCTCACGCAGCTGAAGATGGATGGGTACGATATCGTTCCCACGTACGAGGGAGCAGACGTCGTGGTGGTAAACACCTGCGGATTCATCGACAGCGCAAAACAGGAATCGCTGGACACTATCGGCGAGGCCATCAGCAAAAATGGCCGGGTCATCGTCACTGGCTGCATGGGCAAGGGCAACGATGCACAATCCATTATGCAACTGCACCCCAAAGTGCTCAGTGTCACCGGACCCGCGGCTTATGAAGAGGTGGTTAGCGCGGTGCATGAATATCTGCCTTACACGCCAGTGCATGACCCCTTCGCTGACCTAGTGCCGCCTCAGGGCGTTAAACTCACACCACGCCACTATGCCTATCTCAAGATCTCGGAGGGCTGCAACCATCGCTGCAGTTTTTGCATCATCCCCGATATGCGCGGGGATCTGGTCAGTCGGCCCATTGGCGATGTCATGGAGGAGGCCGAGCGCCTGGTGCGTGCTGGCGTGCGGGAACTGTTGGTGATCTCCCAGGACACCAGTGCCTATGGCGTCGATACAAAGTACCGCACAGGATTCTGGAACGGTCGCCCCCTGAAAACGCGCATGCAGGAATTGTGCGAGGCGCTGGGTGAGTTCGGCATCTGGGTGCGTCTGCATTACGTCTACCCTTACCCTCATGTGGACAAGATAATCCCGCTCATGGCCGAGGGTAAAATACTGCCCTATCTGGATGTCCCTTTTCAGCATGGCAGCCCAGAGGTGCTCAAGCGCATGCAACGCCCGGCCGCAGCGGAAAAATCCTTGGAACGGATTAAGGCATGGCGTGATACCTGCTGTCTCTTATACACATC
>CAJXTK010000158.1 GCA_913061115.1 uncultured Haliea sp. | reverse complement strand
GGCAGCGTCAGATGTGTATAAGAGACAGCTGTAGGTGAGCAACGCCATCAGCAGGTAAAGACAGACGGCTGCTACACCGATGAAAGCACCCTCACGTAAGCGTGAACCGAGGAAGCTGTTTGCGTTAGTACTGTCGGGCACGGTTTTGATCTTCCTCACAGGTGGCGCGCAGTGGAAAATTGTCTATACAAGACAGCGCTATCGGGGTCATAGCAAGAAGTAATTGTGAACTCATTTACGTTTTATTTCAAAGGGTTATGATAATTATTTAAGGTTTCGCCTGATCTTTGTAGACGGCCAGTCTTTAAAGTACCATAGTCCGCCCCAATACAGAACGAATTGGCAGGCAGCGGGCGCGACAATTTAGTTGCGTCTTAGCGCCAATGGGGAGACCTTCGGCCCATGCATCCCCGATGGGCCAGCAGACTGATGTAAACAGCACAATTATTGACAACAATGAGCAGGAATCGACGCCATGAGTAACATTCAGCACCATCGCCTTATCATCCTGGGCAGCGGCCCCGCTGGCTATACAGCGGCCGTTTACGCCGCTCGCGCCAACCTTAAACCGGTGGTGATCACTGGTATTCAGCAGGGGGGACAACTCACCACCACCACAGAGGTTGAAAACTGGCCGGGCGGGGCTGCCGATCTGCAGGGCCCACAATTGATGCAGCAAATGCAGGAGCATGTGGAACGCTTCGACGCATCGGTGGTATTTGACCATATCGAACAAGTAGATCTCAGCGCACGTCCCTTTTTGCTCGAAGGTTCTTCACGCTACAGCTGTGACGCCCTTATTATTGCCACAGGCGCCTCAGCCCAGTATCTAGGTTTGCCGAGCGAAGAGACTTATGCGGGCAAAGGTGTAAGCGCCTGCGCTACCTGTGATGGATTTTTCTACCGCAATCAAAAAGTTGCTGTCATTGGTGGCGGCAATACCGCCGTTGAGGAGGCGCTCTACCTAGCGAATATCGCGTCCGAAGTGACTCTTGTGCATCGCCGTGATGCGCTGCGTTCTGAAAAGGTGCTTCAGGACCGCTTATTCGCCAGAGAAAAAGAAGGCAAAGTAAAGATTATGTGGAATCATACACTGCAGGAGATCGTGGGTGATGCGAGCGGTGTCACTGGGATGCGAGTCCAGAATGTGACCGATAATACGGTCAGTGACATCGACCTAGCCGGCGTTTTTATCGCTATTGGACACAAACCCAATACTGAGATTTTCGCCGGGCAGGTCGATATGAAGGACGGCTACCTGACCGTGCACAGCGGCACCACGGGCAGCGCTACCGCGACCAGTGTGACAGGCGTTTTTGCTGCTGGGGATGTGGCAGATCATGTCTACCGCCAAGCGGTCACTTCTGCGGGGTTTGGCTGTATGGCAGCGCTGGATGCAGAGAAATATCTCGACGCGCTCTGAGTTAATAAGGTATGCGCCCTCTTCCACGCCTTCACAGTGACTCCGATTTTCCGCCGTCCTGCGAAGCGTTGGAGGATCCCAACGGTCTGTTAGCTGTGGGCGGAGATCTTTCCGCGCAGCGATTGATATTGGCCTATCGCCGCGGCATTTTTCCTTGGTATGAAGCGCCACAACCGCTGCTGTGGTGGACACCTGACCCACGTTCGGTCCTGTTTCCAGACGAGTTGCATGTGTCTAGCTCCCTGCGCAAAATACTGAGAAGAAATGGCTTTCAACTCGCCGTCGACCAACAGTTCACGCAGGTTATGTGTGCCTGCGCGGCAGCACGTGGCGAAGGGGTCGGGACATGGATTGATGCGGATATGGTAGCCGCCTATAGCCGACTCCAGCAACAGGGCCTAGCTCACTCGATAGAGGTAATGGACGCAGCAGGCGCGCTGGTAGGCGGCCTCTACGGCGTCTCATTGGGGCGAGTATTTTTTGGTGAGTCTATGTTTAGCTCGGTATCTAATGCGTCTAAAGTGGCTTTCGTCGCGCTTGTTAGTATTTTACGCCGCGCAGATTTCCACATGATTGATTGCCAACTGGAGAGCGAACATCTGAATTCTCTGGGAGCGCGAACCATCAAGCGTGTGGAATTTGAGCGGCGTCTTAAGCAGGCTGTAGACGTCGTTACTAGCGGCGATATTTGGGAGCTGCCCAATACCTGTGGAGGCCTGCTGTGACGTCATCTTTGCGTGACATCAAGGTATACACCACCTACCCTCACAGCTGCAGCTACCTCGATGATCAGGAAGCGACCACCCTTTTTGTCGACCCTCGTCAGCCAGTCGATAAGGCGTTGTATAGCCAGCTGTCCGCGCTCGGATTTCGCCGCAGCGGCGATCATATCTATCGACCACACTGTGCCCATTGCGAAGCCTGTATTCCGGCGAGAATACCGGTCTGCGAATTCACGCCAAGTCGTGGGCAAAAGCGTGTCTGGCAGCGCAACCAGGATTTGAGGACAGTCTGCACAGATGAAATTAGCGACGAAGAGGCATTTGATCTTTACCGGCGCTATATCAGTCTGCGGCATTCCGACGGAGACATGTATCCGGCCGAACGAGAACAGTTCGAGGCCTTTTTGAATAACGTTTGGGACTGTACGCGCTATTTCCGGTTCTACGATAAGGCCACGTTGGTCGCCGTGGCCGTTGTCGACGCGCTAGAGGACGGCTTGTCGGCTATTTATACCTTCTTTGACCCCGAGGTAGCCAAGCGCAGCCTGGGTGTATATGCCATTCTCTGGGAGGTTGAGCAGACCCGAGAATTGGGCCTCGAGTACCTCTATTTGGGCTATTGGATTAAGAACTGCCAGAAAATGGCCTATAAATCCGACTATCGCCCACTGCAGGTGTATGTCAAAAATCGCTGGACAACATTACTGTAAATTTTGTGCACTCGAGCACACTGCTCCAAACAGAACTGGGCTTGAAGCAGATTAGGCTAGCACTAACGCTTAGATTCAGGCAAACTGCGCCCTCTTTTTAAGCGAGGATTGCTGCCTGATGGCAAAAGAAGAGCAGATTGAAATGGAAGGCGAGGTGATTGACACTCTGCCCAACACGACCTTTCGAGTGCAGTTGGAAAACGGCCATGTGGTGACTGCACATATTTCTGGGAAAATGCGCAAGAACTACATTCGCATTCTGACCGGTGACAAGGTGCGCGTGGAACTGACCCCCTACGACCTGTCGAAAGGGCGTATTACTTACCGAGAACGGTAAGCGGGGCTAGCTCTTTTGAAACTCAGTCTCAGCCTCCTCCTCTTCCACTGTTACTTTCAGCGTGTTATTAGCTTTGTCGAGACGCACATGTGCCGTGCCACCTGACTGTGATAGCGATCCGAAGAGTATCAGCTCAGCCAGCGGCTTCTTGATATGCTCCTGAATGATACGCTCCATCGGACGCGCACCCATGTGGACATCATAGCCCTTCTCTACAAGCCATAAACGTGCCTCTTCGTCGACATCTAGCGTCACACGTTTTTCATCCAGCTGGCACTGTAGCTCCGTGAGAAATTTATCAACGACAGTTAGAATGACGTCTTCACCCAAAGGCTGAAATTGCACGATGCTGTCTAGGCGGTTGCGAAACTCCGGGGTAAACATACGATTGACTGCCTCCATTCCATCCGAGCTATGATCCTGTGTGGTAAAACCTATTGTGCGTCGACTAATGCTCTCCGCACCGGCATTAGTAGTCATTACCAGGATTACATGGCGAAAATCAGCCTTGCGCCCGTTGTTGTCGGTCAGCGTGCCATGATCCATCACCTGCAATAAGAGATTAAACACATCCGGGTGGGCTTTCTCAATTTCATCCAGTAGCACCACAGCATGTGGGTTCTGGGTGACAGCATCCGTTAGCAATCCGCCCTGATCAAAACCCACGTAACCGGGAGGCGCTCCAATCAACCGCGACACCGTATGCCGTTCCATATACTCGGACATATCGAAACGGACTAGCTCCAGCCCCAGCAAGCCTGCTAGTTGACGGGTAATTTCTGTCTTACCCACACCGGTGGGTCCAGCTAGTAGGAATGATCCAATGGGCTTTTCGCCACCCCTGAGGCCCGCGCGTGCCAGTTTGATGGAAGTGGCCAGGTTGCTTATAGCATCGTCCTGCCCGAACACCACCATTTGCAGGTTTTTTTCCAGCTTTTGCAACGTTTCCTTGTCATTAGCACTCACCGACTTGGGTGGAATGCGCGCGATTTTCGCAATGACCGCTTCAATATCAGTGACGCCAATCACCTTTTTGCGCTTGGATGCAGGCAGCAACTGCTGATATGCCCCGGCTTCGTCAATAACATCGATGGCTTTGTCAGGTAGCAACCGATCGTTGATGTAGCGGGCAGACAGATCGGTTGCGACGCGCAAGGCCCGGTCTGTGTAGCGCAGGCCGTGGTGCTCTTCGAATCGGGATTTCAGTCCTTTTAGAATCTTGTAGGCATCGTCGGGACTTGGTTCCATGACGTCGATCTTTTGAAAGCGACGACTCAGTGCCTTATCCTTATCGAATATTCCGCGATATTCTTGGAACGTGGTCGAACCAATGCAGCGCAATTTTCCTGACGTCAGTAAGGGCTTCAACAAGTTACTGGCATCCATAACCCCGCCAGAGGCGGCGCCGGCACCGACAATAGTGTGCACTTCATCGATAAATAGAATCGCGTTATCGCGCTTCTGCAATTCAGACAACAGCCCCTTGAATCGCTTCTCGAAATCACCGCGGTATTTAGTGCCCGCTAACAAAGCACCGAGATCAAGAGAATACACCACGCTATCCTTGAGGATGTCGGGTACATCGCCGTCGACAATTTTCTTGGCTAAACCTTCCACAATGGCTGTCTTGCCCACCCCGGATTCGCCGACCAATAGAGGATTGTTTTTACGTCTGCGAGCCAAAATTTGTGCCAGCCGCTCTACTTCATTAAGACGTCCAATCAGTGGGTCAATGTGCCCCGCTTCAGCTTCTAAATTTAGGTTGGTTGAAAAGCTATCGAGGGGGTTTGCTCCGCCGTCTTCACTCTGACTCTCATCGTTACCCACCTGGCCGGACTCTGACGAATCTCCGTCGTTGGAGACCCTGGAGATGCCGTGGGTCATATAGTTCACCACGTCTAGTCGCGCAACACTTTCCGCCTTCAAAAAGAATACGGCCTGACTTTCCTGTTCACTGAATATGGCGACCAGGACATTAGCGCCAGTAACTTCGCTTTTGCCAGACGACTGGACATGAAACACAGCACGCTGCAATACACGCTGAAAACCGAGTGTTGGCTGTGTATCGCGCTCATCCTCGTCCTGCGGAATAAGGGGTGTTGTCGCATCAACGAACTCCACTAGGTCGCCGCGCAGATTGCCTATATCAGCGCCACATGCCTTTAATACCTGCAGTGCCTCGTTGTTATCTAAAAGCGCGAGCAACAGGTGCTCCACTGTCATAAATTCGTGGCGTTTAGCCCTTGCGCCCCTGAAGGCATCGTTTAACGTGTGTTCTAGGTCTTTGCTCAGCATAGTTAACGCTCCAGGGGCTTATCCCTCTAAGGCCTCGATTTCACATAATAACGGGTGTTCTTTTTCCCGGCCATATTGGTTAACCTGTGCGGCTTTCGTTTCAGCGATATCACGAGTGAAAATACCGCATACGCCCTTGCCTTGCGTGTGCACAGTCAGCATAACATGCGTCGCCTGTTCTCGATTCATACGGAAAAACATTTCGAGCACCTCCACGACAAATTCCATTGGTGTGTAGTCATCATTGATCAACACTACTTTGAACAGCGCAGGCTGTTTAAGTTCCGGCTTTGATTCATCAAGCGCAAGTCCGCCCGAGGAATCCTCTTCTTCCTTGCTCATACGCGATTGACGGGGCTGGTGGATCACATTCACTAACATACGCTGGTTGCTGCCTGTTAAACCATTACTGTTTATGGTTCCTATTATACGAGTTTTCAAGGGGGGGGAAAGATGCGGTTTGACTAGACCAGCTCATTAAGTCGGAATAATCTTTAAGTAATTGCTGATTCTGACGACTCAAAGCAGCCTGCTTATGACTGTACATTGGCTAAGAGTGTGTTCATGTTCGGGCTGGTCGCCCCAGCTTCACCCATTGGGGCTAGGCGCAGGATCTAAGCACATCGAGAGCAAAAAAAGGCCCGTGTCACCACGAGCCTCTCATTACCGTAGCGGGAAGCTACATCGAGGCGATAATCGCTTGACCAAACTCGGAGCAGCTCAGCAAGGTGGCGCCCTCCATCTGGCGTTCAAAGTCATACGTCACCGTAGCATTCTGAATGGCACCGTTCATGCCGTCGATGATCAGATCGGCCGCCTCGTTCCACCCCATATGACGCAGCATCATTTCTGCAGAAAGAATCAGTGAACCAGGATTCACCTTGTCTTGCCCGGCGTACTTGGGCGCAGTGCCATGGGTCGCTTCAAAAAGAGCAATAGTATCTGATAGGTTGGCGCCTGGAGCGATGCCGATGCCGCCTACCTGTGCCGCCAATGCATCAGACAGGTAGTCGCCATTTAGATTCAGGGTGGCCACCACGCTGTATTCCTTTGGACGGGTCAATATCTGCTGCAACATAGCGTCGGCAATCACGTCCTTGATCACAATCTCACTGCCATTTTTAGGATTCTTAATAGAAACCCAGGGGCCTCCATCTGTCTCTTATACACATCTCCGAGCCCACGAGACTAGGCATGATCTCGT
>CAJXTK010000157.1 GCA_913061115.1 uncultured Haliea sp. | reverse complement strand
GGCTCGGAGATGTGTATAAGAGACAGTTGCTGGCCACTTGACTCACTGACACTCGGCCCCTCGAAGCTATGGAGAATTTCCCAGCCGTGAAAGATGTCTTCTAGTTCTCCGGCCTGTAGGAGGAAGTTGGGGTTAGTAGGCCGACCGAAGCGCGGCTGATTGACCGTATAGGTCTCGTAAATCACCAAGCCTCCAGGGTGCACCGCGCGCTTGATGGCTGGCATGAGCGGCCGATGAAGATACCGAAATACCAGAATGACTGAGAATGAGAGACCTTTCAGCGGGTCGCTTTCGGCATCCTCAAAGTCTACACACCAGTAGCGGGCTAATCTGTTGGCTTGGAGACGTTTCGAGACGTGATCTAACGCGTGTTGCTGGCGATCGGCAAACGTAACACGTTGGCCTTGGGTGACTAGGTAGAGGCCATTGCGCCCGCTGCCACAGGCGAGATCTAGTGTTTGTTCGGTGAACCCCGATTCAAGGATGGTGGGCAAAGTCTGCTTGACTAAATGAGAGGCTTGCATCTGCGATAGGGTATCAGATTGATGTCGTGTCTAGGTGATTTCATCCCAGGACGGCGAATCGGCTACGGATTTTGGAACAAAGTTCCAGCGCTCGCGTAACGCTTCGAGCGGCTCAGATGCGACCGCGAAGAAGTCGAACATGTGGTAAGTGTCAAACGTGCATTCGCGACCCCGCCGCAGTGCATCTGCGACCCGCTCCGGCCCTCCCGGTTTTTCCAGAATGTGATCCCCATGGAGACCGGTTAGGGCACTGGGCATAATGCCGCCCTGATAGAACGCGAGCTGACCGGCGATGAAGGTGAGCGCCGCGCCAGGGTCGTCCGTCGTTGTCATGCGAAAGGCGCCGACTTCAACCTCACCCATCGGGCTCGTGCCATAGTCGGATAAGACATGAACCCAGTCGTGATGTGACTCGCCCTTGCTGGCTGCGCCAGGGGTGCCCGGATAGGCAAAGTTGCGTTGCCGATAGAAGTCCCAGACACCTCTGCCTAGGCTTCCGGGCGGGCAGTGTTCTAGAGCCGCCCAACGAGCGCTCTCGAGTGGATCGGCGGTGATCGTCAGAGCGAACGCCCGGGCACCGTTCGCTTCGATGAGCGCGGAGAATGCCGGGTCAATCTTTGTGCACGCACCCCAGAAGCCATTACGGTAGAGGTCGTATTGCGCACGGGCTTGGGCGCCTTGGGCGAGCTCGCGGGCGACCGTCAGGTCGATGTCGTTCACGCCAAGGTCGGCTGCCCAGCGATCGATCGAGTCGCTCAGTTTTGCGGGGATCTCGTGGAGGCAGAGCTCGCAGATGAGCATCAGATCGACGATTTCGCGGCGCTGCTCGGCATTGGGGAACGCTGCCGCAACCTCGTCGATCGTCGCCGCTGGCAGGGTGCGAAAGTCCTCATCGAAATTGAACAGCGCGGAAAAGATCGCACCCAGCAGCTGGGGCTGAACATCCAGTGCCCAACCGCTCTCCCTGCAGGCGCCGACGATAGCGGCGGCCATCATCGGGACTTGAGACGTATTGATGTGCTTGAAAAACATGACTTTATTATACACCTCCAGCCGCTGTCGAGTCATCCACCAGGTCTCTGTATGAGGCCACTGTTCAACACGCAAGCAAAGGATTGGAGCAGGCCTGCATCATCAGGTTGTCAGGAAGCGGTCTGAAGGCTATTGTGTGCAGCCTCAACGGTGTCGCAAAGAGGCTCGAATGAAAGAACTAGACGGTAAAACAGCAATAATCAGTGGTGGGGCAGAGGGGATTGGCCTCGGCATAGCGCAGGTGCTTGGTCGCTACGGTATGAATATTGTGATCGCAGATATCAATGCTGAGCAACTGGAAAAAGCAAGGCAGAACCTTGAACAGGCCGGCACGCCTGTGTTGGCAGTAAGCCTGGATGTTGTCGCAGTTGAGCAGTGGCGCAAGGTTACTGAGCAAGCGGTGGATCGATTTGGCAAGGTTCACATGCTAGTGAACAATGCCGGTGTAGGAGGTGCCCCAAAGCCCATTGACACCAGCAGCGAGCAAGACTGGCGCTGGGTCGTAGACGTGAACTTGATGGGTGTGGTCAACGGCGCGCAAACGGTCATTCCGCTAATCAAGGCGCATGGTGAAGGCGGGTGGGTTGTGAATGTTGCCTCAATGGCCGGCTTTGTGCCGCTGCCTATGGCGAGCGCCTATTCAGCGACCAAAGCGGCGGTGGTTGCCATGTCTGAGTCTTGGCACGCTGAATTGCAAGACCAGAATATTCATGTTGCTGTGCTTTGTCCGGGCTTTGTTAAAACCCGCATTAACCTTTCACAGCGCAATAGGCAGGCGCAGTATGAGTCTGATGACAGTTTACAAAGCGGCTCAAAACTACAAGCTAAGCTCGGCCAGCAGATGCAAAGCGTGCTCGATGCTGGTGCGCCGCCGGAGCTAATAGGGGAGCGTGTGGTTGAGGCCATTGCAGCAAAAGAGCTCTATATTGTGACGCATCCTAATTTCCGCTCAGCAGTAGACGCACGCTTTTCAGCGATCACTGAATGCTTTAAGCGCGCTGAGTCCAGTCCGCTATTGGTCGATATCGTTAAACAAAAGATCCCAGGTTTGGATTGAGACTGAAGCCCACGCATGTTTGCGCACAACCACTATTTTTGGAATAAGGAAGACAGACTATGTCAGAAGCACGAGAGCTAGGTATTATTGTTTACGGTGCAACGGGGTATACGGGTCGTCTCGTGTGCGAGTACTTGAACAAGCAGTATGGCGTTGGAGGTGACGTGAGTTGGGCGATGGCTGGGCGCAGCCAGGACAAGCTAGAGCAAGTGCGGGACGAGATGGGTATTCCTGTCTCTGTGCCTTTAATCGTAGCCGATGCAAGCTCTTCGTCATCGGTCGATGCATTGGTGCAGCGCGCTCAGGTGATACTGACTACGGTGGGCCCCTATCAGCTCTATGGAGCTGACGTGGTGCGCGCTTGCGCCCAAGCCGGAACCGACTATGTTGATTTGTGCGGCGAGCCTGCATGGATGCATGACATGATCACGGCCCACGGCGAGGCGGCGAAGGCCAGCGGCGCGCGCATTGTTTTTTCCTGTGGTTTCGACTCCATACCCTTTGATCTGGGCGTATTTTTCTTGCAGCAAGCGGCGCAGGAGAAAATCGGCGGGGTAGTGAGTCGCATTAAAGGCCGTGTGCGTTCGATGCAAGGCACGTTCTCTGGCGGGACACTCGCCAGCTTCAAGGCGACGATGGCGGCGGCGGCTAAAAACCCCGAGATGATCAACGTACTCATGAATCCTTTTGCGCTTACCGAAGGCTTTACCGGTCCGGAGCAGCCTTCCGGTTTTGCACCCATCTATGAGGAAGATCTCGGCAGCTGGTCTGCACCCTTCGTCATGGCAACCATTAATACCAAGAACATTCACCGTTCTAATCTGTTGCTGGACCACGCCTATGGCGAGAATTTTGTTTACGACGAAATGTTGCTGACGGGGCCTGGCGATTCAGGCGAAGCCATTGCCAATGCTGTCGCGGCAGACAAATCAATGGCTGAAAATCCGATTAAGCCGGGGGAGGGCCCGACGAAAGAAGAGCGCGAGAACGGCTTCTACGAAGTCCTGTTTGTGGGTTCGAATGCAGAGGGCAAGACAGTCAGTGTCAGCGTCAAGGGTGATAGAGACCCCGGCTACGGTTCCACCAGTAAGATGATCGTAGAAAGCGCGGTCTGTTTGCTGCTGAATCCAGACACCAAGAACCGGGGTATTCTCACGCCGGCACCGGCGATGGGCTCTTTATTAATTGACCGTCTGCAAGCGAATGCGGGGCTAACGTTTCAGATTGAAAGCTAGCGCGCATTGCGTGCTGCTTGATGCGGTTGCTTATTCGCCAGGCGTCTGGCGCGCCCGGTAAAAACGGGTCCCGACGTGAAATCTCAGACGCCGACGTTTGCCAATTCATTAGGTGCGCTTTGTTTAACCACAAAGGCAAACCCGAGTAATAGAACCAGCGCGGCGATGCATACCCACAGGGCAGCGGCATAGGTGTCAAAGTAGTCTAGCCCGAGGCTGAACAGGGCCGGACCAATGGCACTGGCAAACACCATAATCGAGGTGCAAAGACCGGTAATTTCGCCAAGGTGGAGTGGGCCAAAGTTGCGGATAAAGGCGAGGTTGGATGTCACAGACCAGAGTCCGCCGCCTATTCCGAAACCAACGACCAGTGCGGCGTAGCCCCAAGTGTGCTGTAGATGCAGCAGTCCTATCGCACCCAGCAGGAAGCCCCCCAGCATGACAATCATAAAGGGCTTGAGGGAACGCTTATCGACCAGCCACCCGCACAATAGGTTGGTGGCGGTGGCAAATACGGCAGTAGGGAGAAAATAAGCGAAGGCCTCCGTCTGACTGCGGCCAGCCGCTGCAAATATTGAGACAATGTGAAAGGTGACGGCTGTGCCGAGTAGCGAATGGATACCTAGGCTAAGCGTCGCTAGCCAGAAGACAGGGGTGCGTCGTGCCTGATCAAGTGTCGCGCTGGGTCGCAAGGGGGTTACAGGTACTTGGTCTTCGTGAGTGTGCCCGTCAACCAAAACACCACAGGACCGAGGGTTGTCTCTGAGAAAGACCAAAGCGATGCCCGCAAAAACCAGACACACAAAGGCGAGTTCCCACAGTGCTTCATGCCAGCCGGCTCTCACGATAGACCATGCAAGTACCAAAGGTGCTACGGAAAATCCGAAACTTACGAACATGCCCCTGGCGCTAGTCACCAGCCCGCGGCGCTCTTCAAACCAAACCAGTAAGACATTGCGCGAGGCATTGGTCAGTATGCCCTGACCGAGAAACCGCACACCAAAATACCCCAGCGTGATAAACAGAAAGCTCACCACTACGCCGCCACCGAAGTGAACGGCAAGGCTGTCGGACACTGAGATAAACAGCACCATGATGGCGAGGCCTGCACTGGCGGCGGCCATAGTCACACGCCCACCCAAGCGATCGTACCAACGGCCTGCGCGGGTTAGGAACAACGATGAGCCTACGGTGCCGATCAGATAAGCCATGGAAAGCTGAGTACGGCTCAAGTGCAAAGCCTCGATGAGATAATCGGTAAAGACCGCCATGCCCATGGTTTGCCCAGGGATGCTGATGAGAATACCCAGGGCGCTGAATCCCCAGATAACCCAGCCGTAATAGAACGGCAGGCGGCGGACGTCAAACGGCCAGTTCGCTCTAATGGGTGATTCTGTCCGCAGGGTCACGGGGAGGCAAGATAGTCTTAAGGAATAGACAAAATAAGGCAGCGCAAGGTTATTAATTTCACCGTGACGCTTTCCGCGGGTGAGTGTGGGAACGCCCTGTTACTTGAATTCACCACAACCGCGCCACCCTTGGTCACCTCAGCCTCCACCGGTTTGTGCGCGCCACTGGCTTGGTGCCCACTCGATGATAGCCTCAGCGTCTTCGAGCAGCAGAAAGCCCTTCGCTACTGAATCATCTGTCGCTGCAGTGACGGCCTCGACATAGCCCGCCTCATCGACATAAAGGCTGGCCATCTGCTCGGCACTGAACAGTGCAGTAGTGCCAAACAGTCGACAGAAGCCATTGCCAGAATTGGGCTCGCCGCGCAGAATCGCTGAGGGCGCCTCGGCATACGGACTGCGCATGCCGCCTACTGCGTTGCCCAGAGCGTCGTAAATATAGTCGGAATTATCGTCATTAGTCTCAAGCAGTGGCGAAGTTACAGGCAGTGCCCCCGCGCTGACCCAGTCATTTAGTGCCCGCACAGCGGTGTTGAAGTGGTAATGGTGTGGCCCATTGTTCATCGGTTTGTCACAGGTGATAAAACCGGCTATCGAAGGCTCTTCAATCACGGAAGCGAAGACCGGAGCGCCCACCTTATCATCTCGTCCAGAGACGAAGGTGTAGTAGTCTCCGTGCGCTGTGAGTGCCACTTCCCAGGTTCGAATTTTATCTGTATCGGGCTGACGTGCGTTCACAAATTCAAGAAATACGACGTCGGTCTCGGTCTCGAATGTCATCACTGGGACGGATAGGTCAGTGCGCACCAACGGCGCAGCAGGGGCTGATATCGATGTCATTGGCTCCTGCGATATCGGTGAAGCGCTGCCTCCACGGCTGTGAATCATATAGCCGTCGAACGTGCCGTACAGTGGTTGAAGACCATTGACATAGGTCACTAGCCGCCCAGCCGATTGGGATTCCCCGTAGGCGATTAAATACTCTGCCGTGAGCTCCCCTAAAGGATCAATATCGCCGGGGCGGCGAATGGCTTGAGCAACCTGAGAAAATATATCATAGGAGTGAGCGTCACCGGGATGAGACAGTGAACCATAGCGTGCCGCATCAACGGCCTTCAGATGTAGTGGCAGCAGCCCCCGATCACTACCCTCAATGCCTATCAGTTGTGCTGAAACACCTACCCACACGGAGCCGCCCCGACGCATTTCTAATTGCCCTGTGCCCCAGCTTGGCGGTGTCTCAAATCCTGCGGTTACGTTTAACCATTCCATCAGCACGATACCGTTAAAGTCAGCAGGATCAACCGGCGAATACACCACAATGCGCGTTTTGTAAGCCGCCTGCTCCGCAGGCTCCAACGCCCAAAAGCCGTCCGACCCTAATTCGCTGACGTTAGTGAAAGCGGACGCCGTGCCTTCAATAAAGAATTCTGTTTGTTGATAGCCGACGTCACCCAAATCAAAGTTCTGCGACAGTAAACTAATGGAGCCCACGTCGGGCGGCAGCGAAACGGTCGCGT
>CAJXTK010000156.1 GCA_913061115.1 uncultured Haliea sp. | reverse complement strand
GGTGATTCAGTCAGGACTGCTTTTAAAGTAATCACGTAGCGATCACCTGGCGCAGGCGCAGCTGGAGCAGGGGTGATCGCGAATACAGTAGAGAGAGGTCATAGGTACTCATTGGCATCTCTCTCACAGGGCCAGGCTGACCCACAGAGGACTGAGCTAAGCGTTTAACCCTCGGTGTTATATAGGCTTTTTTACGGTTTTGACGTGCACTAGTATATCGAGATACTAAAATTTAAGAACTTTAGTATGCAGGGTATGCATCAGTATTGATAAAAGGTTGGTTAGTAGGTCGGGAGTCTATACTACATGAAGCCTTTCCGGCTGCTCGTAAGCGTGGTCACTACAGTCTTGTTTGAGTGGGTAAAGATCCTTACCCATAGTCACACAGAAAAACCAATGAATACAAAGGGCCAACGTAGCGATTTAGAGCTTTTTATGGGTAATATAATGTCGCATAACCTGTTGTTTAATAGCGTTAATATCTAATTCGAGCGGTTGGCTTTTAACCAATTGGTCGCGCGTTCGAGTCGCGCACGGCCCACCATGTTTTTCTATATAATCAGTCACTTAGAAGCCTGCAAATTGCAGGTTAGACTGGAGAAGTAACTGGCAGAAAAGTGTCTCTTAGAAAACGGACTGATTGGTCCCAAATGGTCTGACGACTCACAGTTAAAGGCCAATCCACTGATAGGTCTGCGGGACAAAGTTGTAACGAACGCTGACGCGGACTACAACTTCGATTCAACTTCATCTTAAGTGTTTCATGCTGACTTTTAGAGGCGCATAACTGCGGTATTAGATACTTGAAGAGGTCTTATGGTCATGCATGTAGCAAATTGCCCAGTATTTGGTGCTAAGAGCCGTTCAACTAAGGTTGGAGTGGGTTGTAGATGATTGTAGGTGAGTGCAAGTGGAGTTATGTTTTGTGAATCGAGGCTAACCAGGGTTACAGCCGGCTACAGCATAAGTTGAGTGAAGCTGAGCGCTGGTGCCGTTCTTGCTAGCGAACTAATCGTTCCGAATGTGTGATGTGTAGCTAGAGGCCTATGCTGCATCAGTTAAATAGAAAGGCAAGCTACCCGGGGGTATGCTTGCCAGTTGGCAAGCGAAGGTAAGTTACTGCCGCTGTATCCAGATGATAGAACTCTCTCAAAGTTTTTCCTAAAAAATATTTTATATAAATCTACGAGCATTTTCGGTAAGCGTTCTCTCTACATTCTTGGGAGTGACAAGGCTGCGGGCGCCAGCCAAAGCAGCCGAAGGCACGACCAAGGTTAAATAATATTATTATTTTCTTATTGGCTCAGCAGGCATCGGCTACGGCCTTAGGCTGCGCCCGGCCTTGCCTCGCCTGGAAGGAATTCAGTGGGTTCAGTGTCTTAGTATTATGAGCAAAACGGCCCCCGAAGGAGCCGCTGTTTATTGCGATATCCGAGCGAGCCCGTGATCGAGTCGGTTTAAGGTTGCTCAGGGGGACCGATCAGCGGCGCCCTGACCGGCGCCGCCAGACCAATATAAACCACCATCGCATCGCCCACAGGATCCGTTTGGATCGGCAAGTCCTTCCAGTTGTTCGTTAACCACACATTGCCGGAGGAATCGACTTCGACGGCGGTATTTCTATCCAGCAAATCGCTGTGGTAGCCGGTGTTATTGGGTGACAGTGCGTCGCCAGTTGATACTCCCGTTGGGCAGGATCCATCCCTGGCACCGCAAAAATGCGACACGCCGCCTCTGGTGAAGTTGGCTACCCAGACATTGTCTGAACCATCCACGGCGACACCCCAAGCAGCGGTCAGTCCGCCTGGCGCTGAATATCCGGGTAGCGATGGCTCTGGTCGGGTGTTAGTTTGTACACCATCGAGGTTCACCATCGCCACGCCTGCGTAGGTGGCTTGCGGCTTGTTGATCGGTGGCGGACAGGGCAGATCAATTTCGCCTGAGAGGGAGACCCAGACATTACCCAGACTGTCGGAGGCCACGCCCATGGGCCGCGAGGATGAGCCTAGATAGTACTCACGTAGCTTGGTGCCGTCGCTGGCGAACGCCATGATATTGTCGCTCAGAGTGCCGCTTACCCAGGCAACATCGTTGGTGTCGAACACCACATCGAAAGGCTTGTCAAAATTGTCCTCGGAAATCGTCTGCCAGTTATTCGGATCGCCGTTATGGTAAATGGTGAGGTCAACTTGCTCGCCATCAATGATCTTGCCGTTGCAACTCGCTATCCAGATGTCTCCCTGGGGATTGCTCACCGTGCCTTGCGGCCAGCCGATACCGCCCTGAGTCCAGCCACCGTCCTGCGGGTTTTGACTGATCGGTTCGATCTGCTGTGCATCCGGTGACAGCGGCACACCCTCTGCGGTGAATTGGGATACGCTGTTGTTGGCGATATCGGTAGGACAGCTACTGCCCTTAAAGCCGTAGTTGCCGACCCAGATGTCGCTGGTCTGTGCCGCAACAGTCACGCCGTAGCCGGCACCGAGCACGCCGCCACCGTTAAATGTGTCCACGTCGCCGGTAGAAGGGTCCATGCGAAACAGCAATTGGCTGGCGCAGTCTGGCAGGATATAGGTGTCATTGGTGACGAGATTGTTGACGATCCACATTTGGCCGTCTTGATCGAACGCCATATTTCCGGGCCCTGCGAGATTTGTGGGATCACCCTTGAACAGCAGCGACAGTGTCCAGGCAGAGGGTGCGTTGCGGCCGAGGTCCGGTTGGTAGACATTGGCCGTTACCAGATTGAAAAGCGGTACCGGGTTAAGCCACGGCGTTTTCGCTAGATCGGCCACTGCCCGGAAGGTATCCTGTGCCGCAGTGCCGTCCAGCGGCAGAGTAAGTTTTAATATCGACTCACAGACATTGGCATCACTGGCACAGCTGGCCAACAGATTTCCCAATTCGTTGAACGTCCGCAGCGCGCTGAAGCGAGAATTTGGACTATTGTCGTCATTAGTAATGGTTGTGTCCGGTTCACCGGTTTCAATATTGACCAGGTTCCTGAGCAATCTAGGCGCCATTTTCAAGCCAATGTTGTTGCCCTGTAGCTCCGGCCCATTGATGAACTGCGCCAGCGCAAATGCCGAGGCCACCGTGGTGAGTTCATTAATAGTAATCGGACCAGCTTCGGGCGTTGCGCCGAGTACGCTGGCCAGCACGAATGACGCTGGCACATCACGCGATTGTGAGGCGAGATGGCCACCCCTGCTGGTTAAGTAAACAACACTGGCTGAGTCCTTTGGCGTGTTGTAATTAAATTCAAAGGCACCAGAGTCGTTTGTGCTACCAGCCCCCAGCGCTTCAGCACCGTTGCCATCACTGCTGCTATATACGGTGACCGTGGCTGACACAATAGGTACACCGCCGCTAAGCAGAAAACCTCGTGTGAGCTGGCTGCTCATTCCACTACTGTTATCTGAGGAGTTGCAGCCCGGCAGGAGTGTGCTCAGGCTCAGCAATAAAAAGCTGATCAACCACTGGCTGGGCAGAGTGGCTCCTGCTGATTGGTCAGGCATAGATGTTCTCCTGAGTTGTGGAATAAAGTTTAGAATGGCGTGAGTGTGTGGCGTCAGCCACCTTGGTGCCAAATGACCTGATTCATTAAGAGCTACTGCTACTTTCAAATACAACAGGAACAGAATCAACAGCAGCCCAAGGTTGGCAATTATTATAAGTGTACGAAAATCCATCTCGCCTTCTATAAGATAGATGCCATAAACCAACAGTCTTGTTGCCTCAACACGGTGATCGTTATACTGACGAAATTCTATTTCAAGCGTCTCTTGGACCCCATTCAATTGCTCTGCATGAACAGCGAATTTTAGGAGGTCCGGTATATCATCCTCGTATGGGATATTCACTGCATGGTTGTGTATATATAAAATAGTGGGCGATTACAGCGCATAACACGAAGAGGGGTAACCATTTCAGTAAAAAGCTCGAGTACGGTGTTTTACGAAAATTATGCATCAGACGCGCAGCTCAATGGGCTCATAGCCACAAAAATGAGGATACATCCAATATACGTTTCCGACAACTAGAATTAGCGCATGCGGCGTCAAGGACTAAAAGGCCTGCTAGACTACTTATTGCGTAGAGTGTTTGGTAGGTCGGCGGGGGCCGATACTGTGCTGGTTCCTGCCGCGTTTGTGGCCGTTACAGAACAGACATAGTTCACATCACTAGTCAGCCCTGAGACTGTGATGCGTGGACTTGTGCTGCTACCTGTGTGCTGGCTACTACCATCGGTGCAGGTTGCATTGTAGCTAGTGATAGTTGAACTCCCGTTATTGGCTGCGCTGACACTGATGTAAGCGTCACTATCGCCGTAGTCGATGTTGGTGATCTGTGGCATAAGAGGCAGTATCGCTGGATTAACGTTAGCCAGGAGGTTAACCCGTTCTCCAGGGTCAGTGATTAGGTCATAAGATGCCTGGTCACTCGCGCCTGCGTCCTGTGTGAGATCGTAGTCAATAAATTTGGTGCCATCTTGCTGGACAGTGGCGACCCCGTCGCGCCAAAATATTTGCACCGGCCCATGATCTGCGGCGTCACCAAGAATTACGCCCTCAAATTGCGGAAAGGGTGGAATGCCTGCTAGATTAAGAACTGTGGGTGCTAAATCCAGCAGGCTCACTGCCGATGTGATGTTAGCAATGGGATAATCGGGGTTTCCCGCGGAACTGATCAATAACGGAGCCCGGGCTGATTGTTCCCAAAGAGTATTTTTGCGCCAATGGAATTTTTCCCCCAAGTGATATCCGTGGTCAGACCATAAGATGATATCCGTGTTGTTGGCGTGAGGGCTGGCCGCTAGGGCCGTCAGCACCTCTCCCACCATGGCGTCGGAGTGCGAGATTGACGCCAGGTAAGCCCGCGTGTAGTCAGCGGCCTTGCCCGCGGCTTCAACCAATTCATACTGGCTAAGGCCGAATAGTCCCGAAGCAGTTACCCTTGCAACGGCAATGTCGGGTTCATCAGCAAGATCATCGATGGGAGGAATGAACGCGACTATTTTTTCAGGCGGATATAAATCATATGCCCACTGGGGAACACTCCAGGGAACATGAGGTAGATAAAAGCCGGCGGCCAGGAAAAAGGGTTCATCGCGATCATAGGTGGCAATAAAATTTGCTGCCCAATTAGCAACTATTTGATCTGGGTGCTCCTCAGTATCAGGAAAGGCCTCAGGGTTAAAAACAGTATTGTCGGGGCCAGGGTTAAACGGAGCTAATTTAGGTCGTGGAAAAGGGCCTGCTTCGTTCCACCTGCTGGGATGATGGGCGGCGAAAACTTTCCCTGAAACTGCCGCGTAGTACCCACTCGCACTCATTACCTCTGGCAAAGACTTCAATGCCTCGTTGTTGTAGATGGCGCGATACGCACTATCGACAGTAAAGCTACCAAAAGTAATTTTATGAGTTTTCGGGCTAAGCCCCATCATTACTGATGTGCGCGAGCCAACGCAGTGAGGAACCGCTGCATAAGCATTCAGATATCGTGTGGACCTCGCTGCTAGTGCATCTATGTTTGGTGTATGCGTTCTACCTTGGTAATCCCCAGAGTCCGTGGTCCAAGTTTGAGCGGGCCCTGCATAGTCTCCCGAATAGTTCACCCAGTTTCGTAGGTCGTCTACGGCAATAAACAGAATGTTTCTGGGCGCAGTTTCCTGTGCATTGACAGCTTGAGCCAATCCCATGAAAATGCAAAAACTCACAGCGAGAATAGGCCCTGCGGCAAAAGCTTTACTCATGAAAGCGGCTATTATTTGTTCCTCAATCTCTCAATATTACGTCGGGTTCCAGTCGCTCAGACTCATCGCTCTACACCAGTTTACCCTACTTTATGGAGTAGAGAACAGTTCCCGAGTATTAGAACTTACGTTAGCTTTTTTAAGTATAGGACAAATAAACGGCCTATTGAGATTAGATTTCCTGACTGCTGCCCCTAACTGAACGGGAGAAATTTGCGACATACCCGCCTACTGCCCTGAAAAGTTGTTCGCTGAGGTGACCGTGCAATTCATATCCGGTCATTCCTGAGCGATAGCCCGCAGCAGTCCGTGCCATGGGGTTTTCAGTGGCGTCCCTGCTGATGAAACTCCGTCCCGGCGAAAAGAGACAGCGTGGCAGGTGGCGCCCTGGTTGGCGGTACCAGAAGGGGCCGGGCAGGGGCTTCCTTTTCCGTCTCGCGAAGATGGGCCAGGATCCGGTCGATGACGTCCTGGTCCTCAATACAAGCGATGACTCTGACAGATCCGCCGCAGCGGCTGCAGACTTCAATGTCGATATTGAATACTCGCTTGAGTCGCTGGGCCCAGGTCATAGCCGCATGACGCTGGATCGATGAGACGACGTCACTATCGACAGGGCGCATTGCACCTTTGCCTCGTTTTGCCGGAGTGACCAGTCCGCGCCAGCGATGGTTCGGCGCGAGGACGCCATGATAACGGGTAAGATTGACCCTCGGCTTCGGTACCAGGGCTGCCAATCGTGCAATGAAATCCACCGGATCGAAGGCCACCTGGGTTGTTCCGTCTCGGTAAGGCGTCTTCAGGGTGTAAACCACCTTGCCCGTAGAGCTGAGTGATAGACGTGGGATGGCCACGGCGGGGCGAGCGATGTACCGGCAGAGGCGCTCCCGTTTATCCGTTTGATGCCCCTCACAACTCACGCCGGCGTGCAGGGAAAATCCATTGGCCTTGGCGACGCGTTCCAGTCCGGGATTAGGCCGGTCGAGTGGGCGGATGGTGCGAATCAACATAGATTATTGTCACGTCTGGCAGCAGGCTAGGCGGTGCAG
>CAJXTK010000155.1 GCA_913061115.1 uncultured Haliea sp. | reverse complement strand
ACGAGATCATGCCTAGTCTCGTGGGCTCGGAGATGTGTATAAGAGACAGCACCATTACTCATGGACCAACACCCGCGCCCACACTTCTCGATATGGGAGAGCCTGGTGATTCAGTTGGTGATGTGCGAATCTGGAGGTTTAGTGCCAAGTCGTCTGATAATCAAGCGGTAATGATGGATTGGTTGATGACTACCACCGGGTATGCCGAGCATACGACTGAGTTGGAGAGCCGCATAACGCTTTCTGTGGTTTCTTTTGATGACGAAGGCAAAGACACGATCCAGCTTCAGGGCGTCGGTCTGTACCCGATCACTGGATCTACGTTAAAAAGTGACGTCACGCTTGAGCGTGCAGTGATTGGAGGCACCGGCCAATATGCAGGTGCCAGTGGTGTTGTTACATCCACTCATTTGACTGATGGTTCCTGGCAGCATGTCTTCAATCTTGACTAACTGTGCTGCGCAGAAAAAGTTCGTCAAGTGATTCACTGGTTCAGAAAACCCCAGCCCGTTACAAATGCGCCTGCAGCCCGAAAAATTTTTTCACTCCTGTGCCAGTGTGCGGGGGATTAATTTTCAACCACGGATACCATAGAAGAGAGCTTTATGTCTAAAAGTGTGACCACCGTAGGATCGTATCTGGCTTCGCGATTGGAGGAAATCGGCGTAAGACATTACTTTGGTGTTCCTGGAGATTTCAATCTCGTTTTACTGGATCAGATGCTGGAGAATGAGCGTCTCCAGATGATCTCCTGCTGCAATGAGCTAAATGCTGGATATGCCGCCGATGGTTATGCCAGAGCGACAGGAGGTCCGAGCGCTGTTTTTGTCACCTTTAGTGTGGGTGGCTTGAGTCTGCTTAACGCGATAGCAGGCGCTTATGCAGAAGATTTACCGGTGATTGCTGTGTCAGGAGGACCTAATACAAATTCAGAAGCGGAATTTGAAACGTTGCACCATACGCTGGGCGGCCTGGATTATGATTATCCGCGTGCGATGTTTGCGAAAGTGACCGCGGAAGCAATTACTATTCGAGATCCTCGTGAAGCACCCCAGCAAATCGATCATGCTATTCAGACAGCACTTCGATTTCGCAAGCCTGTTTATATAGAGATTGCCTGCAATATCGCTTCGGCCATTACGTCAGAACCGACGGCACGATCATTCGGCGGGCCTACGTCCAGTGATCCACTTTCGCTTAAGTGTGCGGTTGAGAAAGCGGCAGAATTACTCAATGCCGCGATTAAACCTGTTTTGGTGTCCGGTGTTAAGCTTCGTGCTTTTGGAGCAGAATCACAGTTTCATAAACTGGCAGACGAGTCCGGTTATGCGGTTGCTAGTATGCCTAACGCGAAAGGCTTTTTTGACGAACAACACACACATTATATGGGAACATACTGGGGGCCTGTAGGTTCTCCTGGCTGCGGTGAAATTGTCGAATCTGCAGACCTATGCCTTTTCGCTGGGCCTATGTTCACTGACTATTCAACGGCAGGGCATGCGACGCTGGTCGATCCGACAAAAATGATTCAAGCCCTTCCCAATAGTGTTGTCTTTCCCAGCCAGACTTTTAGTAATGTCAAATTGGCAGAATTTCTGGAACATCTTGCTGCAAAGTTAAAGCCAAACGACAGCGCACTCGTTGCCTACAAGCGGATCCAGGAAGATGTCACTGCTCTACCTGCTGGCCTGCCAGAGACGCCTCTTTCGACCCGTCAATTGTTCGCAAGGATTCAGCAGATGCTGGGGCCAGACTCAACCGTTCTGGCTGAAACCGGCGATTCCTGGTTTAACGGCATGCAGCTCAAACTTCCTACGGGATCACGATTCGAAGTGCAAATGCAGTATGGATCGATTGGCTGGTCGGTCGGCGCCACTCTGGGGTACAGTATTGGTGCGCCAGATCGTCGGCCGATTGCTTTGATCGGCGATGGGTCATTTCAATTGACGGCACAAGAAGTGTCCACGATTATTCGCTATGGACTGAAGCCCATTATTTTTGTCATTAATAATGGCGGGTATACCATCGAAGTTGAAATACATGATGGCCCTTACAATACGATTAAAAATTGGAATTATGCCGATTTAGTTAATGTGTTCAATGCAGAAGACGGTAATGGTTGGAGTTGTAAAGCGGGAACAGAGGGAGAACTTGACCAAGCAATTAAAACTGCCGTGTCGCATGATGGCCCTGTTCTGATTGAAGTGATTATAGATCGTGATGACTGCAATAAGAATCTGCTGGTCTGGGGAGGACATGTGGGGAAGAACAACGGTCGTCCCCCTCGATTGAGATGAGCAGGAAAACATGACTGGCGACCTACCGTTGATGCTAAAGTCAGACCGCCACCCGTAGGAAGATAAACTTTATCCTTGATAGGCCATCGTATCGCTCTTGCGATCTCAGCGCGAGTGTGGTCGAAAGCCTTATCCTTTTCTCTTTGCTCGGCTTAGAGGTCGCAATCGTTTCGCTGATTGACAGATCGAGTAAAGGTGAGAGATAACGACTCAAGCCTTTCACTACTCTGAGTGCCCGTGCACCTAAACGTAGCCGGGGAAGAACTCTATTTTTTATACCGCGGGGAAATAGTTTGATACTCTTAGACGCTAACTCGTTGGTATAGGAGAATTGTCATGGCGCAACTTCAGGATAAAGTGGCTATTATTACAGGGGCTGCACGGGGCCTTGGCCGCGCCTACGCAGAGGCTATGGCGCGCGAGGGCGCTGCTATCTTTGCCTGTGATGTTAACAGTTGTGATGAAACCGTGGCAGCTATTGTCGCGATGGGCGGTCGGGCGGAGTCGGCTGTGACTGACATCGCGAGTATGTCCAGTTGTACGGCGATGGCAGAGCAGGCGGTTAGCGCATTCGGAAAAATCGATGTGCTGGTCAATAACGCTGCGCTATACGGCGGCCTGAAGGGCGCACGCTTTGAGCAACTGGATGAAGCGCAATGGGATGCGGTGATGAACATTAATGTCAAAGGGCTGTGGCAGTGCTGTAAGGCGGTAGTCGATCCGATGCGCGCCGCCGGTGGCGGCTCCATTATTAATATTTCGTCACTGGCGGCGGTTTATGGCCTGCCCTATGGTATGGATTATGTGGCATCCAAGGCGGCGGTGATCGGAATGACGCGTGCCATGGCGCGGGAGTTAGGTAAGGATCGAATTCGTGTCAATGTTGTAGCGCCATCAGCAGTAATGACAGAAGGCACTGAAGAATTTTTTGGCGAGAAGCTGGAGAAAGCCAAACAGGTAATCGCCGCCGGGCAGCTGATACAGCGCAATCTTCAAACAGAGGATCTGACGGGGACGATTGTCTACCTTGCCTCTGATAGCAGTGCATTCGTGACCGGACAAACACATATGGTCGATGGTGGTTCGTGGTTTCTCTAGGCCCACTCAAAAACTTTTCTGAGGATACATACCGTGGCGATTGATCAAACCTACCCCGAAATTCGAGCGGCTGTGTCCAGCCTGTGCTCGCAGTATCAGGGTGATTATTGGCGAAAGATGGATACTGCAAAAGCGTACCCCACTGAATTTGTTCAGGCTCTGACAAGTGCGGGCTTCCTTGCGACGCTGATCCCAGAGAATTACGGTGGGGCTGGTCTGCCCCTTGGCGCTGGCTGCGCTGTCCTTGAGGAGGTGCACCGAAGCGGAGGCAATGGGGCGGCCTGTCATGCGCAGATGTACACCATGGGCACCCTGTTGCGCCATGGCAGTGAAGAGCAGAAAGAGCAGTTTCTGCCGGCCGTCGCTGATGGTAGTTTGCGCCTGCAAACGTTTGCCGTGACAGAGCCCGCCAGTGGTACCGACACCTCGCGTATTCGTACAAACGCTGTGCGTGACGGAGAGGACTATGTCATCAATGGCCAGAAGGTCTTTATTTCTCGGGCCGAGCACTCCGACCTCATGATACTGCTGGTCAGAACCACGCCTAGGGACCAGTGCGTCAAACATACCGATGGTATGTCGGTGCTGTTGGTCGATATGCGCGAAGCGGTGGGTAATGGCCTGACCATAAAACCCATTGAAACGATGATGAATCATGCCAGCACCGAATTGTTTTTTGATGATCTCAGGGTTCCCGCTTGCAACTTGATTGGTGAAGAGGGTCAGGGCTTCAAGTGTATTCTTGACGGCATGAACGCTGAACGTATTCTGATCGCAGCCGAATGTATTGGTGATGCTCGCTGGTTTACTGCCAAGTCGGCAGATTATGCGCGCGAACGCACCGTATTTGATCGCCCCATCGGGGCCAACCAGGGGATTCAATTTCCCATCGCCAAAGCGTATATCCAGACCGAGGCAGCTGCTCTGATGGTGCAGCAGGCGGCTGATTTATACGACGCTGGCAGGCCTGCAGGATCAGAAGCTAATATGGCAAAACTGCTGGCCTCTGAGGCAGCATGGGCCGCGGGAGACACCTGCATTCAGACGCATGGTGGCTACGGGTTTGCCACAGAATACGACGTCGAACGTAAGTTTCGTGAAACTCGCCTCTACCAGATAGCGCCTATATCGACCAATCTAATTTTATCTCATATCGCTACGCGTGAGCTTCAATTGCCGCGGTCTTTTTGATGGGGCTTGCACTTGAAGGTGTGCTAGTCGTCGCGCTGGAGCAGGCTGTCGCCGCTCCTTTCTGTACGTCACGTCTGGCTGACGCTGGAGCGAGGGTGATTAAAGTCGAGCGACCGGAGGGGGATTTTGCGCGAAGTTACGATGATGTGGCAGATGGCGAGAGCGCTTATTTCGTCTGGGTTAATCGTGGTAAGGAATCCATTTGTCTGAATATTAAGGATTCGCGTGATGCCGACTTGCTACGACGAATACTGTGTGAAGCCGATATCTTTATTCAAAACTTTGCACCAGGTGCTGCTGCTAGAGCAGGCTTTGATGCCAATGAATTACGCCAGGCTAATCCACGGTTAATCACCGTCGATATCACCGGTTACGGCGCTAGTGGTCCCTACCGGGACATGAAAGCCTACGATCTGTTGGTGCAGTGTGAAAGTGGTTTGGCGTCCATTACCGGAGCACCGGATCAGCCGGGTAGGGTGGGGGTATCTGTCTGTGATATCGCCTGTGGTATGTATGCGCATGCCGGGATACTGGAAGCGTTGATTGAACGCCAGCGGACCGGGCTTGGAAAAGGTCTTTCAGTGTCACTGTTTGATGCGTTAGCAGACTGGATGACAGTACCGTTGCTGCATCAGCAGTACACTGGCACAGCGCCCGCCCGGATGGGGCTCAACCATCCCTCTATTGCACCCTACGGAGCTTATACCTGCAAAGGTGGAGCCCAGCTAGTAATTGCTATTCAGAATGAGCGCGAATGGATACGTTTTTGCGCTGATGTGCTCGAGCTTCAGACGCTGGCCGAGGATGCACCATACCTTACCAACATTGCACGTTGCACAAACCGTACGGCACTGGATGATAAGATCAATAGCGTGTTTTCCAACTTAACGCCCCAAGAGTTGGAGCGACGGCTATTGCAGGCAAAAATCGCCTTCGGGGCAGTGAACTCAGTGGCTGATTTGGTCCAGCATCCGCAGTTACGTCGCACCTCTGTGGTAACCCCTTCCGGGATGGTAGAGCTGGTTGCGCCACCCGTAAAGATAAGTGGCGAGCAACACCCACTACGGCCGGTGCCTGGGCTGGGAGAGCATACCGATGCAATTCGTCGCGAGTACCACAATGATATCTGAAGGCGCTGTTGGCGCTGTCTCGATTGATCGTGTATGAGCACCGTTGATATTGAATTCTTACAGGGCTGGGTTGGCAGTACTGAGACGCATTGCGATGTGATATCAGTCGCGCCAGTGGCAGGGCTGTCGGCAAGCCTAGATTATCTAAGTCCTCTAGCGCAAGTCGGCGAGGCACTGCCGCCGGGCTGGCACTGGTTGTACTTTCAGGACGCTGCTGCGGCCTCAAAACTAGCGATTGACGGACACGTAAGACGGGGTAATTTTATGCCGCCGGTGCCACTCTCGCGTCGTATGTGGGCGGGCGGTCGCCTGCATTTTTTTTCGCCTGTTACTGTGGGTGACGAAGTGCGTCGGGTATCAACCATTGCGTCCATTACGCATAAAGAGGGTCGCAGTGGGGCGTTGATTTTTGTCACGCTAAGCCACCAGATTTTCCAGCAAGACAAGTTGGCCATTGAGGAAGAGCAGAATCTGGTGTATCGAGACTATGGCACTGGTAAAAATGTAGCCAGGCCCGCGCCAGCCAAGGCTCAGTGGTCTAGGGAAATCTGTCCAGATTCCGTACTGCTGTTTCGGTACTCTGCACTGACGTTTAACAGTCACCGCATTCACTTCGATCGTAACTACGCCACTCAGGTTGAGGGTTACACTTCGCTGGTCGTGCACGCGCCGTTGACGGCGACACTGCTTCTGGATTTGCTCCGCCGCGAATTACCGAATAGCGCAATAAAAGACTTTGAGTTTCGCGCCATTAAGCCTCTGCTTGAGGGCGCTCCACTGTTTCTTCAGGGTCGACGGGATGACCAGGAAGTGAGTTTGTGGGTTCTGGATGACTCTGGCGCGCTGGCTATGGAGGCGAGAGTCACCTTATTTATGCCAGAGAATATTTAGCCAGAACGTCCCGCGATTTTTCGACGCAGTCTTCTGATAATGCTAGTCGTTAATACCTAGAATAATTCAATCTAAATTCGAATCTTTCGATGTAGCTTCCGAAATTTACATTGTTAAAACCGTCGATTGCCAACAATACGATATCGAATAATGTAATAACAAGATATTCAAAATTGATATATCTAGAATCTATAAATGCACAAGACGCTATAAAAATCTGTCTCTTATACACATCTGACGCTGCCGACGAATAGAGAGGTGTAGA
>CAJXTK010000154.1 GCA_913061115.1 uncultured Haliea sp. | reverse complement strand
GTTGGCGATAGCGTCGTCGTCACTTACATTGCGGCCATGGAATCTGAGCTGCGCGTACCGACCGCAGAAGAGATCGCTGCGCCATGGGTTGAACTTGATGAGGAAGCTGTGTCAGAAGACGCCACTCACCCAGGGATTGCTGATATGCGTGTCATCCGTGCGGTGGTTACCGTCGAAGGCATGAATCGTGTATCTGGCACCGTTACCGTTAAAGATTCTCGTGGCATGGTGCACATCATTGGTGATGTGGAACCAGAAAAAATGGAAGGCGTTAAGATTGGCGAAACCGCTGTAATCGTATTTGCAGAAGCGATTGCGCTCACACTGAAGCATCAGGCAGCGCCAGCAGACACTGCATCGGCAGAAGCAGCGCCAGCCGCGAAGTAACCTACAATTGCCCGCCGCCGCTTAGCGCTTGACGGCGGGCAAATCCAGTTCAGGCATAGCATGCAGATACCCCAGAGCAGTAAAAAACAAAGCGCAGCGCAGTGGTTCCCTTACCAGCCCTCTCAGCGCATCGCGATAACATCGCAACTGCTCTAAATAAGTTGCGCTTTCTCTCGCTGCAAAAACTTGCAGAGTCTCTTCTTGAGCAGGTCGACTGCTTTTGTAATCCACAATCCAGCGTTCTCCTGTCACCTTGTCGACAAAACTACGATCTATGATAATGTCACGGAGTCGACCGCGCCCGTCAACCACCGTCAGCGGCCATTCACTGCGTGCATCAATGTGGTCATTGGATAATACCCATCGCCCGCTACCAGCGACGTCCAGTGATTGGCGTAGAGAACTCACAACCTGCTCAAGTGCACCCTCGAGCACAGCACCCGACAAACCTTTCTGCTGTAGTGTCATGCGCCATCGTCGCTGATCCTGATCACTGATCGCTGTGGGGAGAGATGAGCGCGCTGATAATTGTTCGAGCGCAAGGTGCACAACAGTACCAATGCTGCGCTCAATATGGTTGTCATAGCGCGCGGGAATATCTGTACTGTCTAGAGCTGAAGTCGGGTAAGAAGAAACTATTTCCGCGTGCCTAGTCTCGCGTCGCAGTCGCGTCAATAGGCGTTCGCTTGTTACTGAACTGGAAGCGATCAGCGCAGTGGAACACTCATGAACCGTCATCTGATGTCGCACGGTGTTCCAGACGGGGCTCAACAAGGTTTGCTTTGACGGCTCACGAGGCAACCCGGTTTTTTCCTCATACTTGAAGCTCCACGTCAGTAGAAGGTGACTCACTGCGCGTGTCGTGCCCACGTACAAAAGACGAGTCGCCTCCAATAGCGATTTTTTCTGACGCTGTGCACGAAGATAGTTGTAAAGCGTCGGGGCATCATCCGCACTGTGATCGTCAGCAGCGAGTAAAAAGGAACGGTTGCCCTGCCCGTCGCTGTGCTCGTCCCAGAGTAGTATTTCCCGGCCATCGCTGCGCGGAGCTCGGTCTAGCTGTGGAATAATGACACGGTCAAACTCCAGCCCCTTAGCTTTGTGCAGCGTCATCAGGTTGACTTTACTGTCCGGATCTCCTGCACGCATATACCGTTTCTGTAGGCGTACTACTAGCCAATCAACATCAAGGCCCACGCCCTCTCCTTCCGCTAACTCAAGTAACTGTAGAAAATCTTCTGCATCCTCTAAACCTTCGACTTCCGCAGCACACGCGGGGCCGCCAAGCTCGACCCAAGCCTGCTCGACCCACACTCGCAATCCGAGTCGATCACATTTTGCTCTGGCCTCGGCAAGGACTGGGAGCGTGTGCCGTAATCGCAGACTAGCGTCATCACTGATGACCTGTTGCAGTTCAGCACTGTGCAGACACGACCAGACCGAGCTGTGCGGTGCCGCGTCGCCACAACGGGTAACGGACAACAAATCAGCCAATTGCAGCCCACACCATGGCGCGCGTAATAACGCTACCCAGGCCAGTCGATCGGCGTCACTGGCGAGGGCGCGACAGAGAGTCAACATGTCAGCGATCACAGGAGAGCTGGCTAGGCTATCCAAATCTGGCGCGTTATAACTGACGCCTGATTGTTTGAGACGCTTGATGATTGGCTGTAGATGACTTCTGGTTCGACCCAGCACGGCGATGCTATCGCGCCCGTTTTCGACACACTCTGCAATTCTCGCGCAGATATACTCGACCTCGTGAGCACGAGCGTCCTCACCGCTAAAAGCCTGCATCTCGACAGGCCGCTGTTGTCCCTGCGCACGCACAGCCTTAGCTGAGCTGTAGCTGACCCGAGCCCGGTCAACATCATTACTTGCGGGAAAGGCCTGACTAAACGTCTGGTTAACCCAGTCTACCAGGCCTTTATCCGAACGGAAGTTGCTGCGCAGTTCCAAATGCCGGAGTGCCACGCCGTTAAACCCCTCTTGTCGAGCCTTTAGAAACAGGCCGATGTTCGCGCCACGAAATCCGTAGATAGATTGCATGCCGTCGCCAACGATCATCAACGTCCGGTTGGCGTCTGGATTTTCGGCGTTGTACTCACCCCACCCACGCGTGAGCTTGTGCAAAACCTCATATTGATTAATGGCCGTATCCTGAAATTCATCAACCAATATATGCTCAATCTGATAATCGAGACGCAGCGCCAACTCGGTGGGTGCGTCATCTTCCCCCAGTGCCAGCAGAGCAGATTGTGTTACCTGACTATAATCCACTACACCATGCTTGCGAAAAACGAGTAAAAGCTGTGCTGCGAGCATCGGGAGTAACCGCGACAGGTGCAACACCAGTTGCCAGGAGAGGCTGTCTTGTTGGATCGCCGGCAGGATTCCGACGGACGCTAAACGATCTTCCAAACCGTCTAACTGCTGCAACTCAATCAGCATAGATTTAAGCTCTTTTTTGCGTTGCTCAAGTTCACCCTTGCCAGCGGGAAAGCCCTGTCGCTTGGTGATATTTTTGCGCCAGCTTCCGCCTTGCGTCATAAGCAGATTTTTGAGACTGCGCCAACCGGGCAAATCAGCCGCTGACGTTCCAGGAAAATTGGATGGTACCGGTTCCGACAAGTTAGTCGCAGAAAATTGCAGCAGCTCCAGCAAGCCAGCCTCGTAAGGCACCAATAAAGACGCCAGCGCAGCGAGCTCGTCATGTACCAGTGACTCGACTGTCTCTATAAGATAGGCACCAGAGGCTTCCGGCTCATGATGCACTCTAATATATTCATGCCACTGTTCTCGGCGGCTCAGCATCGAAACCAATAATTCCTGTAAGCGTTCCCAATGATTGTCAAAATGCAGTAGCAACGCCGCAAGATCAGCGGCCAGAGGATGGTCTTCGTCTAACAGCTTGTACAACTCTACTACCGCCTCACAATAAAGCTGTGAAGCATCGCCGACAACGTCGGCCTGACCACCAAACTGGCTCAGAACAGGCATCTGCCGGGTGAGCCCCGCACAAAAACTGTCGATTGTTTTAATATTGAAGCGGGAGACATCGCGCAGCAGGTGCCAACCGTAGTCCTCATCGGCCTGCAGCGCCTGTTCGGCGAGTGACCGTGTCACCTGCTGGTGTGGACTATCGCAGGGAGTCCCCTCTCGGGCAGACTGCAACGCCGTCATCACCCGCTCGCGCATTTCCGCCGCCGCCTTGCGGGTAAATGTTATCGCCAGCACTTGCTCGGGACGCCGAACTCTAGGCAGCAAACTCAGATAACGCTGAATTAATAATTCAGTTTTACCCGATCCGGCCGGAGCACTGACACAAAAACTGCGCGTGGGGTCTATTGCCGCCGCGCGGGCTGGCGCATCGATGACACCGTTCATTCTAGTTCGAACTCCACTATTCCCCGCTGCGCATCGACTCTGCACAGAGGCTGTAATCCACACCAGGTGCAGGTGGTTGAACCGAGGGGATCAACCTGTGCTTCGCCCGTTATAAACCCATTCGCGAGGGCCTCAAGATTTTCTCGCCAGCGCGCATTCAGGGAGATCCAATCCTGCGCATCCATCTGCGCCTTCACTGCACGTGGAATATCGGTACTGATACCACTTGCTGCTTCCACCTCGCCAAGCCCAATGTATCGACAATCACGCGGACGAACCTGGGCAAATGCCAATGCTGCAGCCCTGTCGGGTTCCGCTATACTGTACAACAGAAGCTGCGGTTTGGCGGGTCTTTCACCTAACCAATCTTGTACTTTGCTTTTACCCGATTTGTAATCAATGATCACACGAGAGCCATCGGGCAGCTGATCAACACGATCCACGCGCAGGCGAATCTTGAGGTGCGCCAACTCCAACGTAACGTCTTGCTCTCGTTGCACTACTGCAAATGCGCTGCGTTGACGTTCCACCTCAAGCCATTCATGCAGTAATGAAATCAATCGCTGGGACTCTAATCGCCAGTAAGCTTCACCAAGTCGTCGTCGCTGCCTCACGGGGGCTGCGTCTATAGCGGACTGGACCGCTCGCACGACAGCCTGTTTCTCCGTCAACGTGTCCAATGCCTGTAGTGCTGCGTAATCATCAATCTCGCCCCAAAGCGCATAAAGTGCATTGTGCAGTAACGAGCCACGCTGAGCGGCTGACAACGCGAGGGTAAATGCACCCAATGGCTCGACCTTCAGCCGATGTCGTGCAAACGCTCGAAAAGGACACTGTGACTGGTCCTCCAGCAGACCACTGCCCCCCTTAATTGCGGATTGACCCTCTGCGCCCAAGGCGGGGGCTTTCGAATCGCGCAGTGTTTCCAGCACGCCTGCGCTGTAGGCTTTCGCCCAGTGGCCTGAGACGGGTGATGGCTCCGCGATCGCCTCAACTGCAAAGCTGCTCAGCAATGCACTGGGCAACTCCGGAACCCCATCAATCTGACGACAGTAGCTAGCACGCATTGTCTGACAGGCGCTTGCATAGCCACTCACCAGCGATTCGCTGAAGGCCCATTCACGCTCTGGCGTAGCATGGGGCATCTGCAATTGTGTCTGTAAAAAAACCGGAATAAACGGGTTAGGACGCGGAGAAGCCGGCCAACTTGTCCCTTGCATACCGGTCAGCCATAAATGCTCAAAAGCGAGCCCCGCTGCCTCCAGAGGCCCTAGCACTTGAACCGGGCTATCTTCAGTTTGCGGTTGCGATATCTGTCGATGACAACAATCACGCAGCAACTGTAATGCCTCAGCGTAATGCATCGTTTCGCAGACCGAATCAAAGGTCTTAAACTCTTCGAGGGTCCGCTGCCACAGTTCCAGTTGTTGGTACTCCAGAGAATCTAGTCCTCGATTGCCCGGCCAGCCAAACAGGGACAGTATGTTGCTGAAATGTTCAACCCACCGCGAGGGCAACGCTGCCGGTCGCAACTCTCTCATTTCAGACAGGGCACGCAAGTAGCGCGCCAGTACCAGCCCCCTTTCCTCACCCAAGCTCACGTTGGCTGCCGCGTAACGCAAGTCAGCAATTAGCAGCCTCTCGCTGCCCTCTTTGTAAAGCGAGGTCACAAAACAGTGCGCCAGCGCACTTTGCGCATCGGGTAGAGCGAGGAATCGCGAACGCAACACATGAACAACTGCGTGCACTGTCGTGTGCTGAAGGCCCATTCCTAGCGTTGATAAGGCATCACGCACGAGAGGCGCCTGGCCAAGAGCGATACCGGTAGAAAAATTCACCGGCAAACTCGTGTAATTATTGCCGAGACAGTCAAACTCGCGTCGTAACAGGTACTCGAGCGGAATTCTGTCTCCACCCATGTCGCCAAGCACGATGCCAATGGTCGCTTTCGGATCAGCCTCGTGAAGATTAGCAGCCCAGGTTGCAACTGCCCCCAACTCCGCCCGCTTGTCACTAAAGGAGTGCGCAAGGCATTCCGCGCGCTGTGAGGCGGCGCTAAATCTGCTAACGCTCGCTCCAAGTGACTCGAGCACCGAGTGTTCTAGTGGAGTAATGTCTTCAAATTCTATCAGTGCCACTCGAGCGATCGGGAGTTGTCCCGTGATACTCAGCAATTGCGTCAGACAATCAATGGGCGTGCATTGGCTTTGCGCACTCAAACGTCGTTCAAACAGTACTAACCACTGAAGAAAAGTTCCGCAATCCTGGTCTAATGTGAAAGATTGGCGCAGTCCCCGGTCATTCATATCGACCTGCCATCGCTGTAAAGTATCGCGCGCATGACTGGCAATCTGTGCCGCGGCGTCAGGGCGCAACAGCTGATAGTCCGAGGACTGCTCTGCCTGCTCGCAAATTACCTGCCGCCAAAGCTCCAGAGTCTGATTCGGGTCAAGGGGCATAATGGGCGGCAAAAGGTCCAGGTTGACAGCCAACTCCCATTGCCCCAGCAGCCAACTCTCCAACGGCTGCACCGCAAGAGGCTCCCATACCTGCTCTCCGACTGCCATACGCTGAGTATCCCACTCGGCTTTGATACGCCTAGCCAAACGGTAGTTAGGCGTTAGCAGTGTGCAGCCTTCACCGATAAATGGCTCAAGCGGGGTAATATCGTAGAGGCCTTGGGCCAATTTACTCTCCTGCGACACGGTTTAAGTGCCTATGATGCCTACACAAAGCCTTGGGACTACTATAAAATTCCGCGCCCGAGGTCGGTTCGATGTAATCACCGTGAGCCAGACCCGTCTAGCTTGAAAATAACTAGAATCACTTTATCAGGTAACCAACGATGAGCAACATCGATGTTCACAATATCAATGTCGACTCGCAGGACATACTGATTACGCCTGAGCTGTTGAAGTCAGCCTTGCCAATGTCAGACTCAATTCACGACACACTTGCAACCAGTCGCAAAGTGATCGAGGACATTTTGGATCGTCAGGATCCTCGTGTTTTTGTTGTGGTAGGTCCCTGCTCCATTCATGATCCTAGTGCCGCTCTGGAATATGCCCGGCGCCTGAAGATACTGGCCGACGAACTTTCAGATACTCTCTATATCTGTCTCTTATACACATCTGACGCTGCCGACGAATAGAGAGGTGT
>CAJXTK010000153.1 GCA_913061115.1 uncultured Haliea sp. | reverse complement strand
CGGCGCCAAGATTCTGGGTAACATTTGTGTTGGCGCAGGCGCCAAAGTAGGGGCAGGCAGCGTGGTACTAGAAGATGTTCCGGCTCACACTACCGTAGCCGGTGTGCCCGCTAAAATCGTCGGCCGGCCCGCTTCAGATCAACCCGCACTGGAAATGGAACACGATTTCTGCTGCGACGAGGCCTCGGCAAAAGCGGCTAAAAATAAAGCCTCATAAGGTCCGAGTGATGCCCGATCAGTCAGCCTGATGATACTGCGGTGAGAACTCCTGCACCGCTTCAACAAAAGCTGTCACATGATCTGGATTCACACCAGGCGTGATGCCGTGTCCAAGATTAAAAACGTGGCCGCTACCATGCCCATACGCTGCCAAGATCGCCTTGACCTCACTGCGGATACGCGCAGGGGAAGCGAACAACATACTCGGATCCATATTGCCCTGTAAGGATACTCGCCCGCCAATCTGCTGCCTAGCCACCTGTATATCCGTCGTCCAGTCGATACCTACGGACTGAGCCCCGCAATCGGCGATAGTATTCAGCCATTGGCCGCCGCCTTTTGTGAAGACAATCACCGGCACTTTGCGCCCATCAGCTTCAGTAGGCAGGCGAGAAATTATGCGCTGCATATACTGCAAGGAAAATTCCTGATAGCCGGCGGCACTGAGGCTGCCGCCCCATGTATCAAAAATTTGTACAGCCTGTGCGCCTGCTTTTATCTGCTCTGTCAAATAGTCCGCTACCGCATCGGCCAGCAGCGACAGCAATTGGTGCATTAATTCTGGCGTGTCATAAGCCATGGTTTTAATCTGAGCAAAATCTTTTGATGAGCCGCCCTCAACCATATAGGTCGCGAGGGTCCAGGGGCTGCCGGAAAAGCCGATCAGCGGAACCGTGCCATTGAGCTCCCTGCGGATAGTGCTAACTGCCCGCATCACATAGGCTAGGTCATCATCGGCCTTGAAGCTATTCAACCGGGCTAGGTCGGCCTCGCTGCGCACGGTCTTACGAAAGCGCGGACCTTCGCCTTCTTCAAAATATAAGCCCAGCCCGAGCGCATCGGGGATTGTCAAGATATCGGAGAACAGAATGGCAGCATCCATTGGATAGCGCCTTAGGGGCTGCATTGTCACCTCGCAGGCCAACTCTGCGTTCTTACACAAATCCAGAAAAGACCCGGCTTGCTCGCGAGTAGCACGATATTCCGGCAGATAACGCCCCGCTTGTCGCATCATCCACACCGGCGTGCGGTCTACCGGCTGGCGCAACAGTGCGCGCAAAAAACGGTCATTCTTAAGTTCACTCATTGGAAAACAGAATCCTTCTATCGATAATCTTGAAACAAATATTGCGGCTATGCGCTGCTCGCCGCTCGCTGTAACACATCGCGCAGTTCGCGTTCGGTAGCATCGTCAACAATACAGGCATCACCAATGCTCTTCACCAGTACTAGACGCAACTGCCCGTCTATGACCTTTTTATCGCGTGACATAAGCGCCAAAAAAGCCTCAGCATCCATGTCCTCAGGGATATGCACCGGAAGGTTCATTCTCAGCAGGAGGTCGCGATAGCCGTCGACGTCAGAGGTCGCAATCCAGCCGCGACTGGCGGACAATTCAAGCGCCAACAACATGCCGGTGGCCACCGCCTCTCCATGCAGCCATTGTCCATAACCCTGGCCCGTTTCAATCGCGTGACCAAAAGTGTGACCGAGATTCAAGATAGCGCGGATACCCCCTTCGCGCTCATCCAAGGCCACCACCCGCGCCTTGATTGAGCAACTGCGCTCAATAGCCTCAGCCAAAATAGCCTCCTCTTTCGCCAGCAGTTGCGCCATGTGCTGCTGCAGCCAGCGATAAAATGGCTCATCACTGATGAGGCCATATTTGATCACCTCTGCCAGTCCAGCACTCAATTCGCGAGGGGGCAGCGTCTGCAGAGTATTGATATCAATCAGCACTGCTCTAGGCTGGTAGAAGGCCCCTATCATGTTCTTGCCCAACGGATGATTCACCGCTGTTTTTCCGCCGACTGACGAGTCCACCTGAGCCAGTAACGTTGTCGGGATCTGAATAAAATTAACGCCGCGCTGATAGCACGCTGCCGCAAACCCCGTAATATCACCCACAACACCGCCGCCTACCGCGACAAATGTAGTCGTGCGATCGTGTTTGTCCACCATCACCCTATCGAAAATTGTCGACAGCGTTTCGAGCGTTTTATACTGCTCGCCATCGGGCAGGATGATTTCTGTGACCAACTTCCGCGGGCCTAAAGCGGCCTTAACCCTCTCCAAATAGAGTGGCGCAACGGTTTCATTGCTGACAATGACCACCTGGGAACCCGTGACATGCTGAGCCAGCAGACTCATATCGGCGAGTAGGTCGCGGCCGATGTAAACGGGATAACCGCGATCACCCAAATCCACATGCAAGGTATGCATTAACAAGGGCACGATCACTCCTAAGATTCACATTTTTTTGAGGCGTCTATTATAACGCTTTGAAGGGTACGCTGTCTTTGCGGCACGCTTTATTCGGAAGTGAGTTGCTGCACTAGGCGCTGCGCCACAATACGCGGGCTACAGGCATCAGTCTCGATAATATGGTCAGCGATCTCACGGTACATGGGGTCGCGCTCCGCCATGAGGGCTCGTAATATCTGTTCAGGGTCCCCTTTTTGCAATAATGGCCGACCTCTGTCCCGTCGGGTTCGTCGTGTCTGCTCTTCCACCGTTGCATACAAATAAATCACAAAGCCCCTTCCTGCGAGCGCACTGCGATTTTCCGGACGCAGCACGACGCCGCCGCCCGTTGCCAGAACGATATCATCCCATTCTGTCATCTCCGCCACCACCTGCTGCTCACGGTCGCGAAAACCCTCCTCACCCTCGACATCAAAAATCCACGGAATATCAGCCCCGGTTCGAGCCTCAATCTCTGTGTCCGTATCAGCGAAACGCAGTTTCAGATGTTCTGCGAGATACTTTCCAATAGTCGTTTTGCCTGCCCCCATAGGACCAACCAGAAAAACTCTACGTAAAGTGGGCATTGCGCTTTAAACCAACCTAGTCAAGGAGCGTATCAGCAAGGATACGCGGAGTAATGAAAATCAAGGTCTCTGTTTTCTTGTGAACTTGCGTTTCACTCCTAAAAAAAGCACCAATGTAGGGGATGTCGCCAAAAAATGGAACTTTTCTCACTGATTCAACATCCTCTGTTTTAAACACACCACCCAATACAACGGTCTCTCCGTTACCCACGAGCACCTGAGTTTCAAGTTGAGTCGTGTCTATAGAAGGGATGAGACCGCCGTTACCGGTGGGCACCAATGCGCCCACTGTATCCTGATTGACTCTGAGATCCAGCATAATACGATCATCCGGCGTAATGTTAGGGGTTACAAACAATGCTAGCACCGCATCCTTGAAGGCTACGGTCGTTTCACCACTGGGGGAAGACTGCTGATACGGAATCTCCGTACCTGACTTAATTGAAGCCTCCTGCTTGTCCCCGGTAATCACCTTGGGCTGAGAAACGACTTCCCCTTCACCTTCATCTTCCATTGCTGAGAGTTCGGCCGTCAGGAACAAATCACTGCTGGCAAAACCGATTGCAAAGCCGCTAGTGGAGGCAACCCCAAGATCAACTAATAACGCTCCAGGGTAGCTGACGGAAGCAAGAGTGCCAGCAATGGCCGAATCGGTCAGACTTACTACGTTTGTAGTATCACCCGACACAGACACAATATTATCGTCACTCTTGTTCAGATAGCCGCCACCCCACTGAATACCAAGGTTCTTGGTGGCATCGGATTGAGCAACCACAATACGGGCCTCGATCATCACCTGACGAACAGGGATATCGACAAGCGCTAACAGGTCTCGAATCTCAGCCAGTTTTGCCTCTGTGTCTGTAATGATAATAGAGTTGGTGCGTACGTCGACGACCACAGAGCCTCGGGGAGATGTCAGAGTGCCGCCGTCCTCTGAACCTGCCTCGAACAACCCCACGATATCCAGCGCTTTAGCATAGCGGATGCGCACAAACTCTGACCGCAACGGTGCCAACTCGGCAATTTGCTTGTTCGCTTCAATTTGCTGACGCTCGCGCTCGGCAATTTCCGCCCCGGGAGCGACCATCAGCACATTACCCACCTGGCGTTTATCCAGGCCCTTAGTTTTTAACACCAGATCCAGAGCCTGGTCCCAAGGGACGTCCTGCAAGCGCAAGGTAATGCGCCCCGATACGGTATCACTGGCCACCAGGTTTAACTCGGTGAAATCGGCAATGAGCTGGAGTACAGCACGCACTTCAATATCCTGAAAGTTCAGCGATATCCTTTCGCCTACATAGGTAAATTCGTTCTTACGTCGCTCTGCCTCCTTTTTGGAGAGTGGCTTGACGCTGATCACATATTGATTGTCGGCCTGGTACGCGAGGTAATCGAAATCACCGGTGGTTTTCAAAACCAGTGTCACACCGCGAACAGTCGTATTCACATCCACACTGTCCACGGGCGTGGCGAAATCTGTCACATCGAAACGACGCATGAGGCGCTGGGCAACAGTGGTGTCAATAAACTGTACGTTAACTTCGCCGCCTTCACTGAACACGTTAACATCCACCTTAGGGTTCGTCAGTTCCAGAGTGAGCTTGCCCTCTCCGTCGCCTGTACGCTGAAACTGCAAATCGCGAATTTCAGAGGCCACATCCAGAACTTCAATCACGCTTGCATCCACCTGGAGAGGGTCGCTCGTCGACTTGAAATATTCGTTGCCCTCCTGGCCAACGATCAAAAAAAGACTGTTGCCTTCCACTCGTGTCTCGTAAGGCACCAGCTTGACCAGTTCAACCACCAACCTGGTGCGATCACCGGACTCTAGCACCACCGCTTTATTGGCATTGCCATAAGGTAGTGAATAGCGTTTTTGATCAAGGCTACTTGACGTCCCGAGAAAATCCACCGCGATACGAGCCGGCTTCTCAATGGCGTAGATCTTGAAGTCCGGCGGCGTTTCATTAAATTCAAGCCGCACTTCAAACTTGCCGCCCGACTTAGAGCTAAACTCGATATCCTGCACCACCGGCCCAGCGAATGCCGCACCCGCAACAAGGCTCATCAGCAGGGCAACGACTGCTCTGGACACTCTATTCCTCTGGACCCATTGCATTTTACCCATGGCCTTTATCCCAAAATATCGTCTCTAGTTGCCACGGCATCTAACAGTGGCTGCGGCTCATTTACCGATTAATTTAATGGTGCGAGGGCGCTCTACCCAACCCTCTGAGGTGCCATCACTCACAATTTCAACTACAGCTACAGATGTATCTGCCATGTCCACTATCTTGCCATGGTGGCGGCCCAGGTAATTCCCCGCACGGACACGGTGCACACCCCCTTCGGGGTCTTTAATCAAAGTCCAGTTATTCTTATCTCTCGCCAGTGTTCCAACCATGAGCAGTGAGTCGAGGGTGAACTGCTCCAAAAATTCTTTCGCACGATTTTCATCCGGCTTGATGGCCGCAATGGCTTGCAGTTGAGTCGTTTTTCGGACTTCAATCGGCCGATCAAACGGACTACGTAAGTTAGTAGCGCTATAGGCAAATGCCTCATATGCCTTCAAGGTAGGCAATGGCGCGATAATTCCACCTGGCTGGGTACGCTTCTCTTCCATAAAACGATCCAGATCAGCGAGGTCTCGCGCTGAGCACGCACCCAACAGCCCGCCTGTTAAACATAATAGCAATAAACTGCGGGATACGCAGTTCATCCCTCCGCTTCCTCGTCTTTATAACGGTAGGTCTTGGCAAGGATTTTTATATCGAGGAAATGAGGGTTATCGCTACCGGTGTTAATCTGAAAGTCATGCAGCGTAACAATTCGGGGCAGAGCGGCCATGCCACTAATAAAAGCGCCCAGATCGTGATAGGAGCCCGATGCGACTATCTCGATTGGCAGCTCAACATAGAATTCGCTTTCCTTCTCCGTTTGAAGATCGATCACAGCGATCTCCAGTCCATTCAGCAAACCTTTATTGGTGATATCTTCTAGCAGGCCCGGCACCTCAGTGTCACTTGGCAGTTGGCTTACCAAAACACCAAAAGACTCCTCCATTTCCACCATCTGTTGGCGATATGCACCCAGGTTGGCTGCCTGAAAAGCCTTTGTCTCAAAATCTTTCTTAAGGTCTACCTCTTTCGCCTCCGCTGCTGCTAACGCCAACTGCAAGTCCTCAACATGATAGTAGTAGCCGGCCAAAACGACCAAGACTAGTAACAGCACTCGAACAAATATCTTAATCGGAAGGGGCCAGGAGCCGATATTGTCAAAATCAAGATTGCCAAAATCGAATTCACGGACCGACCGCACGGTATCTTCAAAGGCCATAGCTCATCCCTCCTCTAACGCTTCTTCGATGGCGGGCACATGAACGGTCAAAACAAATACATTTGCCTGGTCGCCAAATTCCGGGGCAGCTGTGACTTTGTCCAAATTGGGATTTGCTAGCCAGTCTGATGCATCCAGTTGTCGCATCAATCTCGACACGCGATTATTCGATTCAGCCACACCCGTCAGAGTAATATCTGGCCCCACAGCAACCAGCTCAGTATAGAAAAGTCCGTCCGGAACTGTCCGTACAAGTTGATCAAGCACTCGCACGATAATGGGCCGGTTGCCTTGTAGACGCTGAATAACCCGCATGCGGGCCAACAGTTGATCACGCCGCTTCTGCAGGTCACGAATTTCAGCGACCTGCTTGTCCAACTCCTTAATATTCTCGATCAGATATTGATTACGCGCGGTCTGATCGTCAATCTGGCTATTAATCACACGGTCGGTGAGCAGTATTAAGCCTACGCTGAGAGCCAACACCAATGCCACAGATGACAGAAATTCTTTTTTAAGAATCTGGCGACGCTCTTCGCGCCATGGCAGTAAGTTGATTTGCGCCATTAGCCAAAGCTTCTCAAGGCCAGGCCGCAAGCTGTCTCTTATACACATCTACGAGCCCACGAG
>CAJXTK010000152.1 GCA_913061115.1 uncultured Haliea sp. | reverse complement strand
GAGATCATGCCTAGTCTCGTGGGCTCGGAGATGTGTATAAGAGACAGGATAAAGATGGCATACCGCTGGACGGCGTAGCATTCCACCCCTATTACACGGTACACGACCTGCAGGCGATCGGCGTATTTCTGTTTATATTTTGTGGGATCATGTTCTTTATGCCGGAAATGGGTGGCTTCTTTCTGGAATATCCTAATTTCGAACAGGCGAATAACCTGAAGACGCCTGAGCACATCGCACCTACCTGGTATTTCACGCCCTTCTATTCTGTGCTGCGTGCGGTGCCGGACAAGCTCTGGGGCTTCATTGCGTTTGCTGCCGCGGTCGCCATACCGTTTATGTTGCCTTGGCTGGATCGCAGCCCGGTTAGATCTTGGCGCTATCGCGGTAATATCAACAAGGTAATGCTGGTGGCTTTCGTGTCCTCATTCCTGATTCTGGGTGTGTTGGGTGCCTGGGCGCCTACCGAGGCCCGGACGACACTGGCTCGAATTTGCACCGTCATTTATTTCAGCTTTTTCTTACTGATGCCAATATGGTCGTCCATTGACAAAACCAAGCCGGTGCCAGAACGCGTCACTATGGATGGCGGTATTGGTTTCTGGGGCAGCATAGGTGGTGTACTACTGATTCTGGTATTGACGATTTTGCCTCTGCAAGCAGTGGCATCGTCATCATACGATTGTGGAACTATTGAGTGCGACGAATTTGCGGCTGATCCCCACGACAAGGCCTCGTTGCAGCGCGGTGTTAAAACCTATATGAATTACTGCATGGGTTGCCACTCCCTGCAGTACCAGCGCTATAACCGGGTAGCTGAGGATCTTGGTATCCCGGAAGACCTGTTTCATGTCAATTTGATGTTTGATCCGGCCGTTAAGATGGGCGCTTTGATGGAAAACGCCATGGATAAGGACGAAGCCAAAAAATGGTTTGGTGCTGCGCCGCCTGACCTAACACTGGTCTCGCGAGCGCGCCAACCGCAGTGGCTCTATACCTATTTGCGCACTTTTTATCGTGATGGGAACCGCCCGTACGGTGTTAATAACAAGGTATTCAAGGATGTAGGTATGCCTCATGTGCTGCTGGAATTGCAAGGTATGCAGGAGTGCGCCCCCGGCCCGGTTACGGGCGATAATGGTGGTGTAAAACGTGATCCTCTGACCGGCGAAGATATACTGGAGGATCCCTGTGGCCAGTTTGTCATTCCAGTGGCTGGGGAGATGACTTCCCAAGAGTTCGATGAGACGGTGTATGATCTGGTAAACTTTCTCGCCTATTCGGCTGAGCCGATGGTTACTGACCGTCACCGAATAGGCATGTTTACATTGCTTTTCATTGCCTTGTTTACGGTTTTTGCATGGTTACTCAATAGAGAGTACTGGAAAGACGTACACTGATCGCGCGCAATTGATGGTGGTGACGTTGAGACTGACTCAGCGCCGCTTCGTGTTCTATACGAAAAACTGAGGAATCCCTAATGGGTGTTGTGGCAAAGCGGTCTTCGATGACATTTTTTTCTGATAGCTCCAGTCACTATAGCCATAGGGTGCGTATTGTCCTAGCTGAGAAGGGTGTCACGGTCGACTTGGTCGAATCCGATGCAGCGCATCCTCCCGCCGAGCTGGCTGACCTCAATCCATACAATAGTTTGCCGACGCTGGTGGATCGTGATCTGGTGCTATATGAGTCCAAGGTTATGATGGAATATTTGGATGAGCGTTTTCCGCATCCACCGCTGTTGCCTGTATATCCAGTGGCGCGCGCAGAAAGCCGACTCTTTATCCACCGCATTGAGAAGGATTGGAGCGCCCTGGTTGATGCCATTCAGCACACACGCAGTGACAATGTTATCAAGAAATCGATCAAGGAGTTGCGTGAAAGTATTGTGGGTATTGCTCCCATTTTTGCTGAAAAGCCATTTTTTATGAGCGATGAATTCACTCTAGTGGACTGCTGCATTGCGCCTATTCTGTGGCGTCTTCCTTTTTTGGGTGTGGAAATTCGGCCCAGTAAGCAGACAAAGCCTCTGCAAACCTATATGGACAACCTATTTAACCGGGAGTCCTTTCAGGAGAGTCTGACCGAGCAAGAGCGAGAAATGCGGCTGTAAGACAGCCTTTTCCTAGCGACATAGTGGCAGAGTTGATGATGAATTCTAGTCGTCCTTATATCATGCGTGCACTCTATGAGTGGATTGTAGAAAATGATTTAACGCCCTATGTGCTGGTAGAGGCATCGATGTCCGGTGTTATCGTTCCTCAACAATTTGTTAAGGACAACCAGATTGTCCTTAATATCTCCCCCGACGCCGTAGTTGATTTAAACATATCCAATGAGGCCGTTGTGTTTAACGGTCGGTTCGGTGGGGTCGCGACCGATATCTTTGTCCCTATCTCTGCCGTTGTCGGTATCTACGCTAGAGAAAACGGTCAGGGTATGGTGTTTGACCCCGAAGAGACGGTCAGATCGCCGGACGATACGCCGCCGGAGCCGGAGAAGCGGCCTTCTCTCAAAATCGTCAAATAGAGCCGGTCCTAGGCGTCATTCCGCACGCGGCTAGCGCAGTAAAACTAATCAATTATCTCAAACAGTGGCACTACCCGGCTGACCCCGGAAACGTCCGCCGCCTGTTCTGAAACGCGCTTTGCTTCTTTTTGTGTTACGAGACCCATCAGATAGACCACACTATTTTCAGTCACCACCTTGACCTGTGAGCTCTCAATGTCGTCACTGGTCAGCAGCACAGATTTTATCATGGAGGTGATCCATGAGTCCTTGCCGCGGGTCAGGCCGGAGCTGGGTGGCCCGATTTCAAGCTCGTTGTATATCCTGCGCACATTCTGAATTTTTCGCACCACCGCAGTCGCCCTTGATTTTAGCGCCTTGTCACCGACTTGCCCGGCCAAAAGGAGATAGCCGTTATAACTGACCAGTACGAGGTGCGCGTTGTCGTAGGCATCATTTGAGGCCTGAATGTTTACCTCAGCCTTGGTTTCGATATTGTCGTCTTCAATGATCCGTCCGAGCGTGCGCTGGTTGGGCGGGTCGTCTATCGAGCCTACCTGCATGCTTGACAGGAGACTCCCGCAGCCCGATAGCACGAGTACGAAACAGGCCAGAAATGGCGCAAAAATGATTCTCATATTCTAGTCTCGGTTATAGGTGCCAAAAAGAGTGTGATCTATGAGTTCGCAAAAATGGTGAATCACCATGGTGTGTATCTCTACAATACGCACTGGTTGCGTGGCATCCACGCGCAGTTCCACGTCTTCTGGGCGCATAAGACTGCCGATCTCGCTGTCTCCCGTATTCGACATTATAACGATCCCCATGTTCCGTTCCTGGGCTGTCTGTACCGCCCGTAACAGGTTGTCTGTGCCTGTTGAGCTGTTAATGCAGAGCAAAACATCCCCCGCTTGGCCCAGAGCACGCAGCTGGCGTGAGAAAATTTCACTGATACCAATGGATTGGGCGATGGCGGTGACACTGGCGCTGTCCGCACCGAGCGTGAGCGCAGGCAGGGCAGGTCTGTCGTGGTCAAAGCGATTTAGCAAATTGCACGTAAACAGCTGGGCCAGTGCAGCATCCACGCCGTTGCCGCAGACGATGATTTTGCGATCTGCCAGCAGGGCTTCTGCCATGAGCTGGCCGCCACGCTCTATGACTTCGGCCAGAGGGTCCACGGACATGACGATAGTATCGATGGTGCGCTGGAAATTATCGGCAATGATTCGGTAGTAGTCCATGCAGGTCCTTCCAGAAAACGAATGTCAGGCAGTGAATGCGCCGCGAATCCAGCGAATACGCGTGTTAGGTCCAGATTGTGGGGGTTCGAAGGCAATCACGTCAAATCGACAGGGCATATTGGTCAAATTTGGCCTATGTTGCAAAAAAAGTTGTGCCGTCTGCACAATACGCTGTCGCTTGCGGGCATTTACAGAACCTGCGGCGCTGTCGAATCGGTGATTACTGCGCGCTCTGACTTCTATAAAGACCAGCTGAGTTCCCTCTCTAACAATGAGGTCGATCTCGCCCGTTTTTCCTCTGAAGTTACGTTCCAGAAGTAGGAGTCCCGCCTCTGTTATGAGGGACAGTGCCTGGTCTTCGTAATAGTCTCCCAGTGACTTCATGAGCGCATTGCGATGTTATGATCGATTGCATTGGGGAGACTAGTTTATCTACTGGGCCTTCAGTACGCCCGCATCAAATGTGGCCGGGGACAGTTGCCGCTTGATGCTCAGGGTCGGGTCCAGGGTCAACAGGCCCGTATTCCCGCGCATCAGGGCGTCGGCACCGCTCTGCAGACGCAGAAAATTGGATTGAACGAGATACGCATCTGCTCCAAGGGCATTGAGGCGCGTATAGTTGCCGCTCTTGGCGTCGCCGGTGGCAAGTGCCGCCAGCAGGTCTGGATTGGCGCCCAATAACCAGGGTGTCTCAACGAGTTGAATGCCATTTAAATCCTGATTACGCTCGTCTGGAATGCCGTTGTAAATATTGGAGATAGCGTAAACAGGGAGATCGCCCGCATAGTGAAATGCCAGTAGCGGCCTGATCGAGCGGGCCTCCGCGCCATTATGACTAAGGAGGAAGATGGCATCAGCGTCTTGTCTGCGGCGGGGTGTAAATTCGATGTTGATGCCTATTGCTGTTCGAAGGTCGCTTGCTCGCTGTTCGCTGGTATCCAGCGCAAGTGCCGACGTGACGCTGCTGGAGTAATCGTCGTAGGTGCTATAGGTCGTATTGCTGGCGATTGTACCTCCAAGGGAACCCCAGCGCTCACGCAGTGCAGTCTCCACCTTGCTTCCCCAGTCCCCCGCTGGCGTAATGATTATCGCTCGGCGAGCACCTCTGCCAAAAGCGAGCTCAGCGACACTGATGGCCTCGTCTTCCGGCGCCAGCGACAGTTGTACCAGGGCGCTGCCCTGCGCTGGCAATATTGGGTCGATACGATTGAGGGCAAGTATGGGTATAGGTCGCTCCGGGCGCGTTGCTAGGTCAGCCAGAGCTTCTTTACTTAGAGGACCCACGACGATGCTGGCTTCTTCGCGCAGCGCCTCGTCATAGGCATTGCTGGCAGAGGGAAATTCCCCCACGTCAATGACAAGAAGTTCATTTGTGGCCTGCCCTGTGGAGTCGTCGGCGTAATGGGCAGCCAGAAAGCCATCCAGTACCGCTTTGCCAGCTTGCGCCAGTTGCCCGCTGAGCGGCAGTATGAGTGCCACTTTGCCGTTCTGGGTCGAGGGTGCCAACAGGTAGTCGAGTCCACCGGGCAGCGGGTTAGCCGCAGGGTGACCTGGATTTTCCGTGCGCCACTGAACCAATTCACGCTGCATCTCGGAATCGGTCTGACGGTTGATCAGTGCAAGTGCAAGCCACCCGCGCCATTGGGGATCGGCGGCGTTAGGGAAGGCTGTCAGCAGTTGCTGCTTATCCGTTCTTTCCAGATTTTGCCATACGCTGCGTTTCCATGCGGCAGCAGTATCCGCTTGGGTTCCTCGCAGAATTTGATCGGCCAGTTGGGCGCTCGCTAGCGAGTCGCCCTGCGTTTCCAGTATATAATGTTTGAAGCTGAGGATGCGGTAGTGCAATGCCGGATTTATGCCTGGATAATCCAGCTGCTCTAATTGCTCCAGTGCCTGTAACTGATCGCCGCGAATATAGGCAATGCGTGCCTGCAGATAACCTACATAGGTGTCGTCATTCGATGACAGTCCGTCCACGGGCATCTCTTGCAATGCAACGCTGGCCTGCATCCAGTCAAATTCTGCAAGCGACTGCTCAGCGCTGTTTAGCACGGCACTGAACTGGCTGTGCGGCAGTGTCAGAGAAATTTCCGATTGCTGTATGGGCTGTTGCTCCTCGGGCGCGGGGGTCTTTGGCTGCGGCTCATTTTTCTGCGGATTACCACCGCAGCCCCACAGTAATAACGTCAGTAGAAGAAGTGTTAGCACCCTTACCTGGCTGCGCTGACTGGAATGTATCTCTCTCATGTTATGCTTCACCCACAAGTTAATAGATCCTGTTTGTTCGGGATTTACAATGTACGGACATTATAAGGGGAATTTGTGGATTCCGGGCTCTATGTTGTGGCAACGCCCATAGGTAACTTCGGTGATATGTCACAGCGCGCGGTTGAGGTCCTGCAAAATGCAGACCTTATTGCGGTGGAAGACACCCGACACAGTCAGCGTCTGCTGCAGTTTTTCTCAATTGACACACCCGTTATGGCCTACCATGACCATAGCGATGAGCGTGCACTGCATCGCATTGGCAGCTGTTTGTCTGAGGGCGGTAGCGTAGCGCTTGTGTCTGATGCCGGTACGCCTCTGATCTCTGATCCTGGTTATCGTTTGGTGCGCCATGCGCAGGACCGGGGCTTTGCGGTGCGCCCTGTCCCCGGTGCCTGTGCCGCGATCGCCGCATTAAGTGTATCAGGTGTGCCGACTGACCGATTTCTGTTCGAGGGCTTTCTTCCTGCTCGGGACGGGGCGAGGTTAAATCGCCTGAATGCGCTGGCGTCTGAGCCAGTAACGCTCATCTTTTACGAGGCGCCCCACCGTATTGATGCCTCATTGCAGTCCATGATGAAGGCATTCGGCGAGACGAGAGAAGCGGTGTTGGCACGTGAAATCACTAAGCTCTTTGAGACAATCAAGCGAGGCTCATTGGCAGAGCTGTCGCAATTTGTCAGCGATGACAGTAATCAGCAAAGGGGTGAAATAGTTGTGATCGTTGCTGGGAAGCCAAAGGAAGAGCAGGAGTTGGACGCTGATGTCGCGGCGTTGCTGTTACGCTTATCGCAGGAATTGCCCGCTAAACGGGCCGCGGCGGTAGTGGCAGACTGCACCGGCTTGCGTAAGAAGCAGCTGTATGACTACCTGTTGGCGATGAAACAGGATCATGGCGGATAGAGCGATAGAGAGAGTGGGTCATGCATTGCTTGCTCTGGACAGCGCCAGAGCGTAGTCTTGCCCCGAGTCGGTTAGGCGATCGCTTCTCAATCGTGTTTACGCGTTTGGGGGGAGGAAAGTCCGGGCTCCATAGGGCAGAGTGCCAGGTAACGCCTGGGGGGCGAGAGCCTACGGAAAGTGCAACAGAAAGGATACCGCCTGGTTCGCCAGGTAAGGGTGAAAAGGTGCGGTAAGAGCGCACCGCACGGCTGGTAACCTGTCTCTTATACACATCTCC
>CAJXTK010000151.1 GCA_913061115.1 uncultured Haliea sp. | reverse complement strand
ACGTAACCTAGTTGAAAAGGCTGAACGTGACCGGCAGCTGAATAAACAGCAACAGGAAGTAGTGGAAAGAAAGGCCATACAAGCCCAGATTTCGCAATTGATTACGATGAATCGCATCAAACGTGAGAGTGGGGATATTGCTTATCAATTCACGGATGGCACTCGCATAAAGAAAATGTATGTCACCGAGCAGTTACAAAAAGATTTAGTTAACGGACGACTAGCTATTGCAAAGCTGGGCAATGAGTTCGAATTACTGCCATCCTCAGCGGCCGAGAAAATAAGGCAGCGTGACCCACAGGTCATTGTTTTGCTTAACACCTACGAGGTGACTGGTGTAGATGAGGATGATCCTTACGCTGAATACCAGATTCCCGATGATTTGATGTGGTAGTTATAATGTTGGCTTGGCGAGCGGTCCGAGAATCAGTTGGCGGAAACCTTGTTTGCCAGTCCCATGCCAATCAGCATGGCCGCAACGAATATTGCGGTTTTCCAGTCCTGGTAGAGTAACGATGACATCGCCGAGCCTGGGAAATAGCCATACAGTCCCCAGCCGATACCATAGAGGGCAGCACCACCGACGAGTTGCCCGTTGATGAACTTCGTTTTTGGTAGCAAAAACCGCAGAGACATTAGAGGGCTCTTTCGTCGCATTACAAAGGGGAATGTTATCAGAATGACGCAAGCCGCGGCGCCGATGACAAATGCCAAGTCGGGTGTCCAGTTGCCGAGCACATCTAGAAATCCCAAGACCTTCGCAGTGTCCGTCATGCCAGACACAGCTAAACCCACGCCAAAAACGAGACCACACAGCAGGGCGATTACATTTCTCATTTATAACCCCGGCACTAAATGGCGAACGATATACAGTGTGGCGATCCCCGTGCTCATAAAAATTACAGCGGCAACCAGATAGCGTGCAGAAAACCAAACGACTCCCAGTACACCCTGACTACTGGTAAAACCAGAGCCTAACCTCACACCGAAGCCCACCAGTAGTCCGCCAATAGCGGCGTGCCACCATTGTAAGGGGCTTGCGTGTGGGTAGGGCGTATCCAACAGTGTGTGATACAGGAGTGGGCCGAGCACTAGGCCGACAACGAATAGCCAGCGCCAGGCGTTGTCAGGTTGAGCTGAAACGGCGCCCCAGACAATTCCGCCGACACTTGCAATTCGTCCAAGAAAAAAAAGCAGAAAAAAGGCCGAGATGCCAATCAGCACGCCGCCAATAAGTGGTGTGATGTACGCGACCATTAGGTTTCCTTTCTAAATATTGGTTCTATCGGTTTTCATAGCGGTTCAAGTCAAACAGCCCCGCCTCAATAGGCTGATTTGCTTTGTACTGCGCGTTTAGCCGGTCGGACAACGGCCAAAAAAGAGGGACGTTGGTACGACGGACGCCGTAGGCAGTGACTAGATCGACGTAGTCTGTCTCACTGCGCATTGACATGATGGCTCGAACAAAATTTTCCAAGTCTTGGTCACGCAACTGGAAGAAGACGTTAGGATAGGCGCCGATAAAGCCTTTGACTACGGTCAGGTAGTCTTCTTCCGGAATACGTCGTTTTTGTTCTTCAAAAATCTGTGCGTTGTTTGAATAACTATCGTTATGCAAGATGGTAAATACGCTTACACCATTATCTTCTCCTAATACTTCCACAAAAGCGACTTCTGGCATCAGGCTGAATGGCTTGCCCTGCAGTGTCTGCAGCTTGGCGAAACGCGGATCAGCCGGCTGGTATCGTGCGGCCTCACCACCCGGTTGACGCTGTTGCAGTATGCTCAATAGTTCCTGCTTGGCATTGTCAGTGTGGTACTGAATGTCGGTCTGCTGGCTATAAGCCACTGATTCGGTCATGACATGATTCTTGGTGTCCTCAGTGGCTCCTCGATACCAGAAATTTCGGAGCGGCATGCGATCCTTTTCTGGCAGGAAAAACAGAAAGTTCTGTTCGCCTTCCATGCGCAGGAAATCCATATAAAGGCGGGTCTCAAGCTGGTGTGCCACGTTACCAAAAACGTCAAAGTCCGCGACTAGCAGGTAGTGAATACGCTCCAGTAGGGAGTAGTTGATCACCCATGCTGTTTTGGGTTGCTGGCCTACGAAGCCTTTGACCACTGAAGCGCTGTTAATGTGTCTGAAGACTGTTAGGGCAGCATTGTCGTTGTCGCCATCACCATCCCATATCAGGTCTAGGTCGATTTTTGTGCCTTCAGTTCCGGCCGTGACACTGGCAATAAATTCCGTCTTGGCTTGCAGGAACTTCAATTGCTCCTTGGAATAATCGTGCCATTCCAGCAGAGATATTACCGCGCCTTGCCTATCCTTGGGTAGGCGCATGTGATTACTTTCACTAGCGAGAAAGTCAGCCATTAAAAAACTGCTTTTACTGTCAGGGTCGAGAAAGACAATCCAGAAATGATCCTCGATCACATTTAGTGCTACTTGGCCGCGACATACCGGCCCCTTGATGTACCCCATAATGGTGAACTGGGCTTCATCCAGCATAAACTTGTAACGGGCACTTTGCGGTAACTCCCGATAGGCGATAAAGGGATTGACGGCGACATCAATACCGTAAGGTGGCAGAGTAGTCACCTCGTAGTTCGGATCGAGAAATAGCGACTGCCAGCGCTGCATGCGTTGCGCGTTCAACGCATAGGGCATATGCCGCTTGGCAAGTGCAACAGAGCGCAGTGGCTGCAATCGATAGTAGAATCTCGCTTCACCCGGGCTATTATAGGGGCGCCTGGTAGCGATAATATCAATGGGTTGTCCTGTTGGTGTGCGCGAACGCACCAACTTGTAATAGAGGCCCGTCGATTCAAGATCAGAAAAATACAGATCGCCTATGAACAAGTGCTCATACATATAACGCGCCGTTAGGCGCTGTTTCAAGCTCTCACCGTTGAAAAATGCCTCCCAGCGTTGCACGGCATCTAATTCTGCCGCTGAGGGTGACATCATTGGTACGCCTAATGCGCCATCGTTCAGCCATTGGGTGACAGTGGTATGTTCTTCCTCGTTGAGTCCTGGTAGCCCATAGGGCATACCCCACAGTGGGTATTTATCGGCGAATGTATTGAAGTCTTCAGGCTTGGTGCACTGTTGCTTGCGATCCATGCCCAGTGTAATGGTATCTGGCAGTTGTTTCCCACTAGGCAGCGGGTGCTGTTGTTTTAGTGCCAGCATGCGGGCGAGTAGGCCTTGGTCTGGCGTTTCCTCGTTTAATACAGGATAAAACCCTTTTTGACGCCACTGCTCAACCGTCTGAGCATCCTCAAACAAGCGAGTAGGAACAGCGTCGGTGATCCGGGTGCCGTCGTAGACTATTTCCTTACTCGCACCTCTTTGTACGCCGGCCCAGGCATCCATTTTTAGCTGGCAGGGAGCGTCGTAACACCCATGACACACCATACATCGCTGTTCTACGACGGATTTGACCTGAGGAGGGTAGTCGCTGTCTGCAAGTGCGTAAAAAGACAGTAAAAGCGCTACCAATGTGAGGGTGAATCTACGGATCATTCTCGTACCTATATTTAGGCGCCTATTAAAGACAATATTATCGATTAGAACAAGGGGCCGGTTGATTTTCCACCCTGTCTGGTCGGCATGTGGTCTTTGTGAGGCGCAGTCAGTTGAATCGAGTAACTCGCCGATGAGGGACTGCCGATATTGGCAGCCTGTTATAGGTGACCACGAATAAGGCGTTTACTCAGTACGTGCCGACAATATTTTCTTGCACAAAGCGCTCAATCTCCGTGGGGCTATATCCCGCTTCCTGCAGTACTTCCTTAGTATGCTCTCCCAAACGGGGAGGGTGGCGGTATACGGCGGCAGGTGTTTCGGATAAATGCCCTGCATAACGCACGTAACGCAGGGTTCCCGCCTCGGGGTGCTCGACGTCAAAAATAGTACGGTTGTGTTTGGCCTGTGGGTCCTCGGCAAATTCGCGCACGGTCTTGACTGGACCGAAGGGTACGCCTGACACATCCAGTTTTGATAGCAAATCTTCGGTGGTAAACCGCTTCATCACTTCACCTATGGCATCCAACCATGGCCCAAAATCACTAATACGTTCGCCGACGTTACGCATGCCTTCCCGTTCCAGCAGTTCAGTACACTCCAATGCGGTGCAAAAATTTTGGAAATGGTTGTCCTGCAGGGCCATCCCCACAACAAAGCCATCACTGGTTTCAAAGGTGCGCAGTACAGCGAGGGGGACAGGGTCCTGCATGTCGTTGGGCATAAAACTATCCACCGGCATCATGTCTGCAAGGGAGTTGGCAGCCCAGGCATCGATCATCGGTACATCCACACGTTGTCCCTTGCCTGTGCCGCCCGGACGATCGCGCGCATAGAGGGCTGCTATGGCGACCCCGGCGGCCGTCGTCGCCGTCGTCTTGTCGACAATAGCCGATTGGATGAGTTGTGGTTTTCCGCCAAAAGGCATGCCCTGAATATGCATCATGCCGACCAGACCCTGTGCGAGCGGATCATAGGCGGGTTTGTGCGAATAAGGGCCGGTCGGGCCGAAGCCCGTAATGGACACAAAAATTAATTTATCATTAATAAGACGTAAGTCTTCGTAGCCGATACCTAGGCGGTCAGGTACCCCGCCACGAAAGTTCTCAACCAAGATATCCGCGCTCTCCACCAGTTTTTTAATAATGGCGATACCTTCAGGATTTTTAAGGTCTACCGTCAGGCTGCGCTTATTGCGATTCATCTGGGTATAGAAACCGGTGAGGCCGGCTTTCTGTGGTGGAGCCATCCAACGTGCAACCTCGCCGTGGGTGGGTTCGATCTTGATGACATCAGCACCCAGGTCGCCTAGTTGCTGGCTACATAATGGCCCGGTAATCATCGAAGTGATGTCGATGACGCGAATGCCCCTTAAGGGACCTTGGGGTAAGTCTGACAGTTGCACGTCCAATGAAATTCTCCTGTTGTATCTCTATTATGGGCTCATTCTACACGTCGTCGAGCGATGCAGCGACGGTCTTGGTCTATTCGGCTACACGGGGTTGATCGAATATTGAATCGACAGAAATGGACCAGCACGAGACATGCTGCTATCGGGTGTCAGTGGACCAGCGTGCGTAATATTATGCCGATGCCTCTTCCAGATTTAAAGGACAGTAGATACCACCAGGTGCCTCGATCAGCGTGGCACAGCGGTTGCAATGAATGCAGCCGTTTTTATAGTTGCGGTCAGCCAGCGCATGGTTGACGAAGGCAGGGTCTTTGATCAGAGGACGGCCCAGCTGAATAAAATCAAACCCTTCACCCATGACTTTCTCTATACTGGCGACATCGGTACAGCCACCTATGTAAACCATCTGACAGTTGACGCGATCACGCACTCGCTTGGCATCGTCAAGAAAGTACAACTCTTCATAGGGATAGTGGTTGAACATCCTAGAGCCCACAAGCTTCAGGCCCAGTTTCATAATCGGATTTTTCTCTACCTCGATCAAACCCTTCTCTAATGTGTCACCCCGAAAATAGAGCATGGGGTTAAAACTGCTGGTGCCGCCGGAACAAATCAGGGCGTCAATTCCGCTCGCGTCTAGCATCGCGGCAACCTCTATGGCCTCATCGATGTGCAAACCATCCTTGATGCCATCTGTAAGGCCTATTTTGCCAAGAATAGGAAAGTCATCTCCAACGGCCGTGCGCACCGCGTCCATCACACGCAGGGGAAGCCGCATACGGTTGGCCAAACTGCCGCCATAGTTGTCGGTGCGTCGGTTAGTTTTGGGGCTAATGAACTGGCTAATGCCATAGCCGTGGCTGAAATGAATTTCTACCGCATCGAAACCAGTTGCTTTCATTAGTGCGGCTGCATCGGAATAGGTCTGCACTAGGTAATCAATGTCGCCGACTGACATCGCACCCGCGAACGGCATACCAGATGCCGCACCTAGCATATTGAATTGGCGGGAGGGTCCTAGCGGGCGCTTCAGGCGCTGCATTTTTCGATTTTTGGAAAAGTTTCCGCAGTGAGTCATTTGGCCTGAAATAGCCGTATCAGGCGCCGTTCTTTTAAGTTCACTGTTCATATGGGTAAGGCGATCGCGGATACCCTCATGAATCCACATCATCTGATCGTTGATGCGGCCGTCTGCTTCAGTGGTGCAGTAGCCGATAGTTGTCATAGCCGTGCCGCCCGCAACAATGCTCTTGTGAAAATCCAGCAGTAGATCACCGGGTATGCCGTTCGGCGTTTTGCCCTCGTAGGTGGCGGCCTTGAGGATGCGATTTTTCAGCGGCAGTTTGCCGAGCATCGCGGGGGAGAAGGCTTTGTGCAGGCTATCGCTCATGACATACCCTTAAATTAGATTTACAAGTGATATGCCATATCCTATGGAGTATGGTTATAGATATCAATGATAGGGTGGTTCAGTGTCGGATACCAATCGGGGTAGTAAGCCTCGAATGCAGCTGAGCGCAGAACGGGGTCATACCAAGCGGGAGGCTGAACGTATGATAGTGACGCTGCTCTCAGATATGTTAGACACGCTATAGTGTGTGGGTCCACTCCGCAGGTTAAAAACAGCAAACTGCCCTCGTTTTTTGTCACATAACTGACATAAGATAGGATAGGACAGGATAGTCTTTAACCTTTCTTAGGGAGCATTAGCTTATGTTTGGCGACAATCACAATGACGCTCAGCTCAAAGACAGTTGGGACAATTTTTGTGACCAGCTTAAAAAATCTGGCGATCTTGTTTTTCGTGATACCACACCGACGCATGATATCGACCGCGCAAAGGGTTTTCGTCTTCTGGCGCGCAATATTTCCCTGGCATTACAGTTTCATCTGGAAAATAACGACCCGGACTTCCCGGAGCTACTGCACTATTTCGATCCTATCAGAAAGCAAGGTGGCGATAATACCGATGCACTTTATGTAGGCGCGCCGATCAACGGTGAACATACCTATAAAATATCCGGCCAACGTGGCAGTGCGCGTTATTTCGCGGTGACGGTACTCGAAGATGGCGCTACCCCATGGGGCGGAGGGGTCGTGGGAAGTCTGATCGACCGTGACATTGCAGTGAAGGGCGACGGCAGTTTCGAGATTGTCGTCAGCCCACAGGAACACTCAGGTAATTGGATAAAGACCACGCCGGGGAGCTGTCTCTTATACACATCTCCGAGCCCACGAGACTAGGCATGATCTCGT
>CAJXTK010000150.1 GCA_913061115.1 uncultured Haliea sp. | reverse complement strand
CGAGATCATGCCTAGTCTCGTGGGCTCGGAGATGTGTATAAGAGACAGCAGGAAATCCGCTCGCCGGGTGGCGGTGACAACCTCTTCCTGTCATCCATTGTCGCTGTTCGCCCAGACACGGGCGAATACGTGTGGCACTACCAGACTACACCGGGAGAGAGCTGGGATTACACTGCGACACAGCACATTATCTTAGCGGATATTACGCTGCGCGGCAGTGTTAGAAAAATATTGATGCAGGCACCTAAAAACGGTTTCTTTTATATACTGGACCGTGAAACAGGCGAACTACTGTCGGCCGAGAACTATATTAATATCACCTGGGCAACCCACGTCGACATGGAAACAGGTCGACCCGTGGAAGTGCCTGAAGCACGCTATACCGATGTTCCGTTCATGCTCTATCCGTCTTACCTTGGCGGACACAACTGGCATCCGATGTCCTACAGCCCGGCCACGGGCCTCGTCTATATCCCGGTGCTGGATATCCCTGCAGTGTATGGGCAGCCCGAAAACTTCCAATATAATCCAGGTGTTGCCAACACAGGAACAGACTCGGTGGTGGGCGGCCTACCCGATGATCAAGCCGAACGCGATGCCATCGGCGCATTGGTGCAAGGCCGCTTACTGGCTTGGGACCCCGTACAACAAACAGAAGCATGGCGGGTAGAGCACAAGGGGTCATGGAATGGCGGTGTATTGTCCACAGCGGGCAACCTTGTCTTCCAAGGCACGGCTGACGGCAACCTGGTTGCCTACCGTGCCGACACGGGCGAACAGTTATGGGATTTTTCCACCCAGACCGGCGTGGTGGCACCCCCCATCGCCTACGAAATCGACGGGGAGCAATACATTTCAATTAATGTCGGTTGGGGTGGGGCATTTGCACTGGTATTTGGCGAATATGTACAGGCTGAAAGTTTACCCAATGTTAGTCGCGTGCTGACGTTTAAACGGGGAGGCAAAGCCACCCTCCCCGCTGTACCCTGGACACCAACGGTAGTGTTTAATCCGCCAGAATTGAAGGCCAGCGATGCCACACTGCAACTGGGGCATCAGACTTATCAGGATGTCTGCATGGGTTGTCACGGACTCAATGCCGTATCAGGCTTATTGATTCCTGACCTGAGAGGATCGGCTTACCTTTGGGATGAAACAGGCTGGGAGGACGTTGTGCGAGGCGGAAAACTGAAAGACCTGGGCATGGCGTCATTTGCCAATAACATCAGCGCGAAACAAAGCGAGGCTGTTCGGGCCTATGTGATTCAGCAAGCTCAGCGAGCACAGGCGCTGCAAAAAGCCGCCGCCACCAATCTATGACCATAAGCGCTCCCACGCAGGCCACGAAATGAAAACAGCTCTCCCCGGTGCTGTCTATGCAACCGTTTCTGGGTTTTGTTTATTTGCCATATCAATCTGCCTTGCGCGGTTTGCCTACGGACCTCTAGTCCCTTCGTTGATTGATATGCACTGGGTCACCAAGGCTGAGGCTGGGTATCTGGGGGCGTTTAATGGCCTTGGCTATATTGTCGGTTGCGTGGCAGCACTGTGGCTACCTCGTGTCACGGGTATCCGGTTGCTGATGCGTACCTCGCTGCTGCTCGCGGTGATTGGCTTAGGCATGTGCTTTTGGAACTTCGGCTTTGCGTGGCTAGCTGCGGGACGATCGTTAGCCGGCTTTGCAGCCGCCACCTTGATGGTTCACACGACAGCGTTAGTGGTGAGAAGTGTCAGTGCTAAGGCAAAAAGCATGTGTCTTGGGTTTGCCGTTAGCGGGGGTGGAATAGCAATCGTCATTATCAGCTTGGTGTTGCCCTTTTTTATCGTCAAGGGCCCGAGCGGCGGCTGGTTCGTGGAGGCCGCAATTACGTTTTTGGTCGCTGCAGTTGCTTGGCGTTTTGTTTCGATGGCGCCGCATGAGCGCGAGCCTAGCGCGGATTCAATCCAACCGCTTGCACCCAGGCGGAGGCGTCTGGTGCTATTGATAACAGCGGCCTATACGTTAATGAGCATTGCAGTGGTCCCTCACACGTTATTTTTGGCGGACTATATGCACCGCGATTTAGGACTGAGTATTCGCGATAGCAGCTCGCTCTTTTCAATCCTTGGTGCGGGATGTGCCGTCGGAGCGATTTATGTCGGCCCATTAACCCGGTTAGTCAGCACCCGCTGGGGCTTGTCGATTAACTACATGATGGCGACGGCGGCCATCGCTATGGTCTTGTTGTTCGACTCCGTTATCGTTGTCGCCAGCTCGGCATTTTTGATCGGGGTCTCCCTTTTTGGAGTTGTCGCGCTTTCATCTATCCGCACGCTTGAAATAGTGGGACTGTCTCGGCACGCTCACTTTTGGGGTGGTATGGCGCTGGGTTTCGGTGCGGGCATGGCGGCCGGGAGCTATGCAATGTCCGCATTATTGTCGCGTGGATTTCACTACATTGATCTGTTTCAGATAGCACAAGTCACTGTGATCTGCGCTCTGATAATCCTTCTTTTCGCGCGATGGCGCTACCAGGACCTCGAGAACTTGACTGAAAAAGACAACACCCAAGCCAATCATTTAACGGTTTAATTTGACTGCTCACAGAATCCGCTACGCGACTGAAAAACTGAATTTTTCGTCACGCACTCCACTTGCGGCCAACCTATTTATTAGATTATTTGAGTCAGGTGAATCGTCCATGACTTTACCAGAAAACCTTTAGAGGGCTCATTTGTGCCTAGCACCAGCAACCCGATTAGCAGGTTTCTTAAACGAGTCTCAAGAATTGAAGCTCATGAGGTCAACGCGACCCTCAGCTCCTTTCTTTTTGTGGTTATATTGATGTCGGCGTATTACATCCTACGTCCCGTGCGGGATGCGATGGCCAGTGACTGGTCAGATGCAGAAGTCAGTTGGTTATGGACAATAAATTTCTTTATCAGCACTGCTGTTGTTGCGCTTTATGGTGTTGCCGTATCACGGTTTCGCTTTCAGCTCTTGGTGCCCACGGTGTACGGTTTTTTTGCCCTGACGTTTGTCGTTTTCTATGTGGCCGCGTCAGGCTCTGTCGATCGGATATTAATCGATAAAGCGTTCTATGTCTGGGTCAGCGTGTTTAGTCTGTTACATATTTCAGTGTTCTGGAGCTTTATGTCGGACCTGTTCAACAAAGAACAAGCTGGCAGACTTTTTGGGATCATTGCGGCAGGCGCGAGTGTCGGCGGCCTGATTGGTCCCGCTATACCTTCATTCTTCTCAGAATCTTTAGGCACGGACAACTTGATGTTGATTGCGAGCGGTATGCTGTTGCTGCCAATACCCATCATCTTCTATTTACAATCGCTGAAGTCTTCAGCGTTACATAATGAGGACTTCATTTCACAAAATGCACCAGCGAAGATTGGGGGCAACCCGTTTGCGGGCTTTAAATTATTTTTTTCAAACCCCTATTTGCTGGCGATCGCTTTATTCATTTTCCTCTATACGGGCATCAGCTCGTTCGTTTACTTTGAGCTAAAGAATCTGCTGGCCGATTTCAGCCGTCCAGAGCGAACAGCTGTGTGGGCGCAGATGGACCTAGCGGTCAACACTCTGTCCATCGCCACGGGGTTATTTGCCACCGGCCGTATTATGAGCAAATTTGGTATGCCAGTGACGATAGCACTCGTTCCAGTGCTTATTTGTATTGGCTTGATTGTGATAGCGATCTCACCCGTCATGGCGGTTGTGGTAGGCTTACAGATATTACGGCGTGCTGGAAACTACGCGGTCACCAGACCTGCTCGCGAAATGCTCTTCACTCGGGTTGACCGGGAAACACGCTTTAAGGCCAAGCCGGTCATTGACATTGTCGCTTATCGGGGGGGAGACACCATTATGGCCTGGTTATTCACCGGGCTCACACAGGGTCTTGGGCTGGGGTTGGCGTCAGTCGCGCTCGTTGGGGCCGGCATAGCTGCCCTGTGGACGCTAGTAGCACTATACCTCGGTCGTTGGTTCGAGCGGGATGACAAGTTCCCCACTTAATCAACGTTTCAAACACGATCCACCATCACGCACATTTATCTTCGGAGCAGCAGTATGAAAATATTTTCTATCGTTTCAATCTTAGCCCTTGTTCTAGGCACAGCGCCTGTTGCTCTGGGGGAAGACAGTAACAGCGCCACATCTCCTGAGGACAGTTCCTCGCTGAAGTATGTCGAATTTAGCCAAATGGGGAATCCTGCAGAAGTACTGGAAGTCAAAGTAGATAATGCGCGTGCATTACAAAGCGGTGAAATTAGGGTAAAGGTACTGGCGACACCCATTCACCCCTCAAATTTACTGCAGATTTCTGGCATGTATGCCATTGCCCCAGAATTACCTTCCACCCCGGGTAGCGAAGGCGTTGGACAAGTCATAGAGACGTCCGCAGAAGTGACGCACCTGGCTGTCGGCCAATGGGTACTTTTAGTCGGCGGCGGGACTTGGCGCGATCAAATTGTCGCCCCCGCTGCGAGCTTTATCCCCTTGCCGGATCTCGGCACGCCGAGCTCTGAGATGATTGAGCAACTCTCTATGACCGCAGTTAATCCTCTTTCTGCACTCCTGATGCTGACGTCTTTTGTCGATCTCAAGGAAGGTGACTGGCTTGTGCACAGCGCCGCGAACTCCGCTGTCGGGGGATACATTATCCAGCTCGCCAAGCAACGCGGCATAAAGACGGTGAATGTTGTGCGTCGTGAAGGCTTAGCAGAAGACTTGATGTCAAAAGGTGGCGATGTCGTGTTGATTGACGGTCCCGACCTTGTCGCACAAATCGCCAGTGCTACCGATAACACACCGATTGCACTCGGGATAGATGCTGTTGGCGGCAAAACGTTTACTCGCCTGGCGCAAAGCCTCGGCGATGGAGGTACGCTGGTGTCCTATGGCGTGATGTCTGGAAAGCCGGTGACCTTGAATCCAGCAATGCTGATTTTTAATGACATTCGGATACGTGGTTTTTGGCTATCTAAGTGGTTCGAGACAGCAGCAATGACAGAAAAGCAGGCGGCCTTCGGACAGATAATCCCTCTGGTCATTAGCGGCGCACTCAAAGCGAATGTGGACTCACGTTTTACCGTTAGTGAGATTAAACAGGCGGTCGAACGCGCCGCGCAATCGGGCAGAAATGGCAAGGTTCTTATTGTGCCTGACGGGCAATAGAGGCGCATCCAAGCTTCCCTATTGCGCTGGCCTCCTCGCGACTGCAACACTGATAGAAGCGGGTGAAAGATCCTTATGATCAAGTTTTTTCAGGGCCAGCGGCGCGGCCGGGGTGCTTGCTCTGATGCAAACATACCGTAAAGCGGTACCCCGGCGCCCTACCCCTCCTGAACAGCTACCACCGATTGGTGTACCAACCACCGATCCATTAATGAATATGCCACTGGTACCACCAGGAGTGTCAACAGTGTGGAGCTTACCACCCCACCGATCACCGCTACCGCCAGCGGGCCGTACTGTCCCGCGCCCTCGCCCACCCCAATGGCAGCCGGCAGCATCGCCAGCACAATGGTTAAAGACGTCATTAACACCGGGCGCATGCGGCGCGGACACGCTTCCTGAATAGCCGTTGCAGTATCCATGCCCTGCCTGCGATAACGGTTGATCAAATCTACTAGCAGAATGGAATTTTTTGACACCAAGCCGATCAGCAGTACCAACCCAATCATCGAATAAATATTGAGGGTATGGCCTGCCACCCACAATCCCACTACCCCGCCAACAATGGCCAACGGTTGGGCAAGCATCACCAGCACCGGCTGCAGGAAAGAATTGAACTGACTGGCCAGTACCATGTAGATCAGGATGAGACCGGTCGCGAACACAAATAAAATGGCATTAACTGACTTGCCGAGTTCTTCGGCCTGTCCTGCCAAGGCCACTTGATACCCCGGCGGCAGCAGTTCCTCACCCAGAGCCTTGAACTCATTCACGGCTTGTCCCAAGTCCATCTCCGGGGTCGAGTTAAATTCAGCGGCAAAGGCCAGGTCAAAGCGATTAACAGTAGCCGGACCCAGTGATTCTTTAATCTCGACGACGGAACCCAGGGGCAGCAATTGATTGGCCGGCCCCTGCAGATAGACGTTCTCCAGATCGCGGGTCTGCTGCATGCTGTCACGCCGCGCGGCGAGACGTACATCGTAACGCTCACCATCGCCAGGCAGTGCATTGTACTTGGCAATATCAGCACCGCCTGCGAGTACCCGCACCGTGTCGCCGATCTGCTGGGCACTGATGCCGAGCGCTTGGGCCCGGTTACGGTCAACGTCAAAATATAACTGCGGCCGATCCATTTTTAGCTCCATGCGCACATCGCCCATACCCGGTATTCGTTTCATGCGCTGCTCCATTTCGCCGGCAAGCTCCGCTACGCGGTATAAATCTGGCCCGGTAATAAACGCGACAAAAGGCTCGCCGCCAGAACCGAACATAGAGTAGGCGCTGACAAAGCCCTCTACACCTGGCACCCGCCGCACCGCCGTTCGGACCTCGTTCATAATTGTCTGCTGTGACCGATTACGGTTAGCCTGACCCGTCAGTGAGACATTAAGCGTCGCCTCATTCACCTCACTGCCATGACCACTACCGACGGTACTCAGTACCCGCTGTACCTCGGGCACATCGGCGAGCATCAATTCAGCCTGATCAATTTTTGTTTCCATGTAGTCAATTGAGGAGCCCAGCGGCGTCTTCAACTTGACGAGGAAACGCGATTCATCATCGCCGGGGAAAAATTCACTGCCAAGCTGTCCCATAAACCACCCGGTGGACAAAACCAGCATCGCAGTAAGCCCCAGCACTATCACGCGATGGTTCAGGCTAAAGCTCAGTAGCCGTCGGTACAGCGCTTCTAGCCCCTGATGGAACCTGGTAATACGCTTGCCCAACCAGCCCGGTTCGCGCGTCTCGCGCTTCAAAAATTGTGCACACAATGCCGGGGTCAAACTCAGTGATACAAACAGCGACGCCACCACACCGACCGACACCACCACTGCAAAGGAGCGCATGAACACACCAATCATGCCTTCCATAAAAACCACCGTGGCAAAAATGCACACCAAGGTTAGGGTGGCCGCCAGTACGGCAAAGACCACTTCATTGGTGCCGTCGATCGCTGCCTGTTCATGGTCCGTTTCACCAGCCTCGATATGGCGGTGAATATTTTCTAGCACCACAATGGCGTCATCAACCACCACCCCGATCAACAACAGCAAACCGCTCAGGGTCATAATGTTGAAGGTATAGCCCCCGAAAAACATCACCACCACTGCACCAGCGAGTGACACCGGTATCGCCGTGGCAATAATCGCGGTGGCCGGAACGTTCAGCAAAAACAACCAGACCACCAGCGCTGCCAGCAGCGTGCCTGTCTCTTATACACATCTGA
>CAJXTK010000149.1 GCA_913061115.1 uncultured Haliea sp. | reverse complement strand
GCACTCTCACAACTAAGCCCAAGGATAGACATTCAACATGGAAAAAACGCTGGAACTATGCTGCGAGCTCATCCGTAAGCCCTCAGTAACCCCTGAGGATGCCGGCTGCCAGGCGCTGATGATTGAACGACTGCACGCGCTTAATTTCAACTGTACTGAACTTCCCTGCGGTGACGTCAGTAATTTTTGGGCCGAGCACGGCGATCAGGGTCCACTGCTGGTTTTTGCGGGGCACACTGACGTGGTTCCGCCCGGACCAGCCAGCCGCTGGAGCAATCCTCCTTTTGAGCCTACCGTGATCGACGGCATACTGTTTGGTCGCGGGAGCGCGGACATGAAAGGCAGCCTCGCAGCTATGCTGATCGCGTGTGAAGAATTTTTAGCTGAGCAACCAAACCATGCAGGGCGGATTGGCTTTCTGATCACGTCGGACGAAGAAGGTCCGGCGGTGGATGGCACGGTCAAAGTCTTGGATTATCTGCGTGAAAGAGGCGAGTCGATAGACTGGTGCGTAGTAGGAGAGCCAGCAAGTTCCTCCACTTTAGGCGATGCCATTAAAAATGGCCGCAGAGGCTCGCTCGGAGCGACACTGACTGTGCGTGGTGTGCAAGGACATATCGCCTATCCACACCTGGCAGACAACCCCATCCATCGACTTCTTCCCGCCCTGCATGCGCTAACCTCTGAAGTATGGGATGAGGGCAATGCGTTTTTTCCGCCCACGTCGATGCAAGTTTCAAACATTCAGGGAGGCACCGGAGTCACCAACATTATTCCGGGGGAAGTAGAAGTCGTATTTAACTTCCGTTTTTCTACGGAGGTCAGCGATGATGAGCTGCGCCAGCGAACGGCATCAATATTGCAGGCCCACGGGCTTGATTACGCTATACAGTGGAATTTAAGTGGGCAGCCATTTCTAACCCCTAATGGAAAGCTGTTGGACGCCGCCATAGCAAGCGTACTGGAAGTCACAGGGAAGGCACCTGAGCTCTCGACTGCCGGGGGCACGTCTGATGGCCGCTTTATTGCGCCTACCGGAGCTCAAGTAGTGGAAGTGGGCCCAGTCAATGCGACCATCCACAAGATTGATGAACAGGTGCTGGTCTCTGACCTGCCACGTCTGGCCGCGATCTACAAAGGTATTCTGACGCGGTTGTTGCTATAAGTCGTCTAACTGCTGTTGCAGGCCCGACCTCGCGAAGTCGAGATTATCATCGCCGGGCACAACGAGCACCTGCCCATTACCCAGCGCTGCGAGACTGGCCGTTACAACGGCGTCTGTATTCATCCACATCTGATTTGGAATCCGGCTGCGATCGAAGCCACCTTCTGCCATAGAATCGTGGAATTCCGTGTGTGTAAATCCCGGACAAAGCGCTTGCACCTCAATCCCAGAACCTGCCAGCTCCGCCTGTAAAGCCTGTGAGTAATAGTTGAGGAAGGCCTTAGACGCGCCATAAACCGCCATCCCCTTGCCCGGAAAAAATGTCCCCAGTGAAGACACGTTAATAATTCTGCCGCTACCAAGCTCACGCATAAAAGGAATCGCTGCGCGGCACAGGGTTATGCAAGCGTCAATATGCAGATTCACCATGTCCCGTTGCCCATCAATCGGCAACTGGTCGAAATGACCAAAGGTGCTAAAACCTGCATTGTTAACCAGATAGTCGACCGGACCCTGCTGGCGTATGGCCTCCATGGTTATGGCCACCCCCTCGACCGTACCGAGGTCAGCCTCTAGACAGTGCACCTCCGCAGAATCGGCTAATTCACTTGCCAAGGCGTCAAGCTTCTCCTTACGTCGTGCCACTGCGATGATGACATCACACAGCGGAGCCAACTGACGGCAAAACTCCGCACCCAGACCCGCCGAGGCGCCAGTAACCAACGCAGTAACTTTGTGCTCAGACATGAAATCTCCCAACCTTTTTAAAGTGGCCGCCTGTGCAACCCTTAGTTTAACTGTGCCACGATAACACGGTAAAAAAACGGCTCCGCTCGCCGCGGCTCAAAATAATTTGCGGTGCACGTAAACATCATAACGCACTGACTTGCCCTCGATGCAGTGAGATGGCTTCAGCGTCGCTAGATTTGGCGCCTTGGAGGGACGCTTGACTACCACTCTGGCAGTGTCCTGTTCCAATGCCCAGGTCAACAATGCATCTGCATCCTGCGGATCTGCCGAGCACTCCAGTAACAGCTGAAAAAGGGCCATCTCCTTTTTTACGGCGGCACTTTTAGTCCGCTGTGGAAACATTGGGTCTAGATAGATTACATCCATACCCTGCACCTCCTTCGCACGCATATGTCGCGCATCTTGTGAGCACAAGCGCATGCGCTGGACAACACCGGACAACCAGATATCGCTGCTGCTAGTTGCACTTTGCAAGCCGCAACGCAGCATCTCCAAAATGACGGGCTCGCGCTCACACATCAGGACCTCACAACCCAGGTCAGCGAGCACAAACGCGTCCCTGCCTAGTCCAGCGGTCGCATCCAATATCCTTAGAGGTGTTTTCTTACCGTACCCTACGGCCTTGCCCAGTAGCTCACTGGTGCCTGAGCGACTGCGATGGCGCATGCCTGGACTACCAAAATTCACCGCCACAGGGCCCGGCACTCCTCTCCCGGTCTGCTGCAGATAGAGTGCCTGACCACTGACAACCAATACGGCTCTTGCCAGGGTAAAATAGGCAAGATCTATGCCCGTCGTTAGCAAAGGCAAACTGAGCCTCTGCGCCAATTGAACAGCACAGACTTCGTCTGCAGTGGCGGCGGCCTGCAGCGCCAAACCTTCCCGTGCTGGCCTGCTGGCATCGCTTGTTGTCGACATCTGGGTACTCGTCGTTTAATGTCTTAAGAATAGTGAAGTGCATCGCAACTACTGGCATTATAGAGGCCTGTCCGCGTGGGAGCTATGCTCAACTCACCAAATCCGCCGACTTTACCGACTCAGATAACCAAGGGGAGTGCCAGGCATGTTACGCCGTCTAGTCTATTGTTTTGTAGGGCCCGCCTTTCTCATCCTTAGCGCCTGCCAGGAATATGACTTTAAGGTCAACGATAAAATCGTTTACGCACCAAAGCCACTTTTTCGCGACTACGCTATACCCGACACAGGTTTGAATGATTGCGTGAAACAGGCGATCAATGATGGGACTATCACGACTGCGCCACAGCTGATGAGCCTCGACTGCAGTTTTGCCGGTATCGAAAGTCTCGAAGGACTCTCTATCTTCACAGGCCTAAAAGCGCTGCGTCTATCGGCTAATCAAGTCCGCAATTTGGTCGAACTCAGCCAGATGGCAACATTGGAGGCCCTCTATCTTGATGACAACCAAATCATTGACCCCGTGCCGCTTTATGGCTTGGCCGGACTTCGTGAGCTCGATCTATCCGGCAATCCAAACTTGCAGTGTCCAAAACCGAGAAGCCTCACGCAGGTGACATCCATGATACTGCCACAGCACTGTCGCTAAGCAACCCGAAAAGCGTTTTTCTAGGCTAGATCCAACCAATCAAAACCGTCAACCTGATCGGCAAAAATCACACCATCGAGAGAATCGAGTAACGACAACAGAGCGTTTTCTGCTAGCTGCCTGCTATTATTTTTTTCGCTGATATGCGCTACCACCAGATGACGCAGTGCCACATGGTGTATTTGAGCCAATAAATCAACGGCCTGCTGGTTATTGAGATGCCCCCAATCGCCACCCACCCGCTGCTTCAGGTGTGACGGATAAGGGCCCCCCATCAACAGTGGAAGATCGTGGTTGAACTCCAACAACAGGCCGTGGCAGGCACGGAAATTATCAATCACATGGGGTGTAATGCTGCCTAGGTCGGTGAGGATCCCCAAGGTGTAACCCCCCGAACTCAAACGATATTGGCAGGGTTCCACTGCATCATGAGGCACAGCAACCGCCTTGATTGACAGACTGCCAATACTGAAATCATCCTCGCAATCAAATAAGCACTGATCAAAGCTATCATCACAGCGACCGGTACTGAACGTGCCGTGAGTCAGGTATACCGGTATCTGAAATTTGCGCGACAGTGCCGCGACACCACTACTGTGATCAGAGTGCTCATGGGTGACCAGTATGGCATCGAGCTGACTCGGATCAACGCACAAACGGGACATTCGCCGAACGGTTTCGCGCACCGAAAAACCGCAATCGACCATAACCAGAGTGTCGTCGGCCCGAACCAGAGTTGCATTGCCTTTACTCCCCGATCCGAGAGAGGCGAATTGCACTCGCTAGTTCCTCGCTCCAAACTGCACGAGTTAGTTTATATTGCCCTTTATGAGGGACAACAGTTCCTGTGCTTTACGCTTGCCGAAGGGAACACTGACGTCCTGAGGTTGAATAGTAATGGTCATCGTCGTCCCCGTTGGTAGAGCTTTCAGAAAGACGACTAACACCTCATCGAACAACGTTTCATCGTCAGCACTGTCCCAAAAATCGCCCCACCATCCGTCTTCATCTTCTGCGCCACCCTCAAGAAAACGGATATAGTAAGTGCCATTACTGCGGTCGCGATCAGTAATTTCAAACGAAGACTTTTCCAATGCGCGACCGAGGGATGCCCAGGCTCGATTAAAGGGCAGTTCAAGTCGCAAAAAAGTATAGCCATTTGGCGCTTCCTGCATGCTTATTTTTCCACTGGCGGCAATCCCCTGCTCGGCAATCATTGACACCGGCGCAGAGTCAGCACTATCCGCTAGAAACTGCGCGATTGCTCTCAGCATTTCAGAGGCTTGATCGGGATCATCAGATTTGGCAGGCCACGCAGTTACCGTGCCCGTCTGCTGCATCTGCAGCACATGCAACTCACTCGTCTCACGCTGCACACCCTGCTCCATACGAAACTGGAAACGGCTTGCCAAAGGCTGCCCTTCCACTGTCAGCCAGTTAGACTCCATGACCCCAGCCCGTGCATCAGCACGGACAATCTGCATCCCTGAGGCTGCCATAAAATTACGCACCTGAGGCCACACCTGACCTGGCGCAAGACTAATCAGGGCCCAACTATCGTCGCCGAGCTTTTGTAACCGAACCACTTCCGTCCCATTTCCGGCGGACAAAGGTACCGGCTTGGGCACCTCGAAGTCGCCTTGTGATAGGAACTTGTCATCGATCTCTGGAATCACGTAAATATCTCGCAGAGGTACGCTCTCGGTCCCTGCAGGCAAAATAACCGAGGGAGTTTCCACCGCCTTTTTGTAATCCTGGGAGCTATCGCGAAACACACCCTGGTCTCCCAATATCGCCCCACAACCGATAGTCGACAGCAACAAACCGCCCACCAATATCGCTTTCACCCTATTCACCTGCATAACTATCAAACTCCCGCTGTTTCTAGGGCCTTAAGAACCTGGGCCTGATACTGCTCATCCAAGGCTGTCAAAGGCAGCCGTATGCCCTCCCCGATCAAGCCGCGCTGACATAAAGCCCACTTGACGGGAATGGGGTTGGGCTCCAAAAACAAAGCCTGGTTCAAGGGTAATAGGCGACGATTGATCGCCTCGGCTTGCTCTCGCTCGCCTGCCAACGCCAGCACACACAACTGCGACATCAGCGATGGTGCCACATTAGCGGTGACCGAAATATTTCCATTGCCCCCGGCCAGCATCAACTCCATCGCCGTGGCGTCATCTCCCGAATAAATCGCAATAACATCACCACAGCGCTTTATCAGCGCCTTGCCCCGCGCGACGTCTCCCGTCGCATCCTTGATTCCTACAATATTATCCAGTTCTGCCAATCGGGCTACCGTATCATTGGCCAGATCGACGGCAGTGCGCCCGGGCACATTGTAAAGAATCTGAGGGATGTCTACCGCCTCGGCAATGGTCCTGAAATGTTCGTAGAGTCCGCGTTGGGTCGGACGATTATAATAGGGAGTGACTAACAAACAGGCGTCTGCGCCAGCCCCTGCGGCCGCCTTGGTAAAGTAGACCGCTTCCCGCGTGGAATTAGAGCCCGTTCCTGCCACTATTGGGATACGGCCCGCACTGTGTTTGACACAATACTTGATCACTTCGCAATGCTCTGCAGCATCGAGTGTGGAACTCTCACCAGTGGTGCCTACTGCGCCAATTGCCGCCGTGCCAGCTTCCAAATGTAAATCCATAAGCCGCGCCAAGGCAGGCCAATCGACACTGCCATCGGATTGCATTGGGGTAACCAAGGCCACGATACTGCCGGTAATCATTTGCTGTCTCCGCATCATGGTCTGTGGGGTAGGCCCAAGCGCCCAAATTGAAGGCCATCATTATAAATGACGGCAGCAGGATGACAACCTTGTAGGTCAAAATGAACAGAAAGCTGCTACTGTCAATACCATCACAACGTTAGCTCATGAAGGTCATTAGATGACACCGCCAAAAAACATCAGGCTCGCGCTTTTGCTTTTGCTCTGCTGGGGTTCGCCTGGGAGTCTGGCACAGGAACCAACGCGCATGGGCGATCTGACCAACGTGGATTGGCAATTTATGGCTCAGCAGCAGGAGACTATGCAAGATTTAGCTATGATGAACCTCGGTCGGCAATTCAATGGCGACCGCAAGCTCGACCTAGAACTACTGCAGGCGCTGCTGGACAAGCCATTGGTGCGACCGGACCAGGTCCGCGAACTGCAAGCCATGGGGGTCATTATGGGCGACCGGCTCGCGGCCGAACTAGGTAGGCGCTGGGTGCTCTATGAAGACAATGTCGGCCGCAGCCGTGCCCTGCGCTACCAGAAGAGCGATATCCTTCTTTTCCCAATCACCATGATTGCCAGGCGCAGGGAAGCGGGGAACAAGACTTCCGTCGTCGAAATTTACCAACAGGCGTCCAATATTATCGCCAAAAGCACATCTGCTTTTCCGTTTCAGTAGGGCATAGCAATTACAGGTACTAGCCATTAAACTAAACACCTATAGTCGACAATCAACACTCCATGAATTCACTGCAGCCAGAATACAAGCTTGCCCCCGACGCAATGGACACGTCTACATTGTCATTTTCCGGGGACTGGGTGCAAGGTAAGAACACAGCAAGCTTCAGTATTTTACAATCTGAACTGCGCAGTAGCCGCCCCAGTCATCTGACTATTGATGGATCATCTCTAGGGGCGTGGGATTCCATTTTTATGGCATTTTTGCTGCGATGTCACGACTATTGCCATACTCAGGGCATCGCACTCCAAAATCAAAATATGCCTGCGGGAGTTGATAAACTGCTAGCTGTAGCAACAGCAGTGCAACCCTATCAACCTACCTCAGAGGACTCACCATCTTGGTGGTCAACCCTCAATCCCCGACACTTACTGCGCACAGTCACCCTCGATATACGGGAATCCTTGTCCTTTACCGGCGAAGTGACTATCGCTCTGTCTCGCCTGGTCAGAGGTAAGGCCAACACCCGCTTCAGCGATTTTTGGAATTTCTGCTTCCAGGCCGGCCCTAATGCCTTTGCCATCATCACCCTCACC
>CAJXTK010000148.1 GCA_913061115.1 uncultured Haliea sp. | reverse complement strand
GCATTAGCGATAAGACCGTTCGATGCTTGGCTAACGCTCTTAGAAAACCAAACAAAAGGCAGGTTTCCAATCAGTAGGAAAACCAGAAAATCGTCTGATCGAGTCTTAAGGATGACACTGAATACTACATAAAAAATAACCACATATATTAGAGGCTCTAAGAGCCACCAAATATAGCCAAAAAAATAGTTGGCAGCATCTGCTTTTAGTGACATCCGGGCTTGCAGATCGACGAGATTATAATATTGAGTAAATGTCATTTTATGTTTGTTCAATTTGGCGCGTAATTAAAGTTAAGCGCTTAGCAACCATCGTAGCGAGGAGCTACGCTCTCTCTTCATGCCGCATTTTAGCATAAAGGCTGCGAGGAATAGGAATAATATCGATAAACTTCCCTTCGAAGCCGCACTATATCAGTGCCGTGAACCATCCGAGGCAGAACCGTCTGCTAAGCCTTTTTGCCATCAGGTTATCAGGTAAGGTCAATGTCATAAAGAGTTTTTAAAACTGCACTCCCGAATCGGGGCTACAGCGAAACGTTTAACTTCAGTCAATTATTGAAGTAGCACACTAAGGGGCTTACTGCGTCTTACAGAAGACGAGCTGTCTATCCGGCTTCCGCTATTTCGGAGCTAGAACATCAAAACGGTTGAATCTCTGTCACTTCATAGAACGTAACCTCCAGCGAGGCCGGAGGGTGAGCCCCCATAGCCGCCTGAAAGTCCGCCATATGCGGAGTCGCCATGTGCGCCTTGAGGGCTTCGAGGCTCAGCCATTTTTCGGTTATTCTCAGCTTATTGGGGTTGTTCAATTCCACGCTGAAAGTGTAGTCACTACAGCCGGACTCCTCCCTGCTGGCTGCTTCCATGGTGTGGATTGCGCTCTGCAGTGCGGCGATGTCCTCCGGTTTACTGGTTACAACGGCGTTGACGACAATCATGATCTGTTCCTTTTATTGCGTTTGGTTTGCGAATTGTCTTCGCGTTAATGACGCTTTCTTTACAGGACTTCTGTTGTGTCCGGGCGGTACCAGATGGGCGAGGACCAAGCGCGCTCCTGCAGCGTTTTGTGCAGGTCTGAACGCGGTTGTTCACCGGCGCGAATCGCATCCCAAGTGGACCAGCGGCAGGTCGGGTTTTCCAGCACGCGCACGTAGTAAAAAGCCTCCTGACTTGAATCGAAATCAGGGTCGCGCCACAACGCCTTAAGCTCGCTGGCGCCGGCGCCGCCAGTGGTAGCGCAGTCATCCATATTGACGCTCGCGCCATTGTCGGGGCAGCGCGCTGTCTTTGGGTCAACCTCTAGCCCGTTGGAGCAGGCAACATCGTAGATGCGCTCTTGGTGTTGGCCGCCCTCCAGATAGCCTTTAATGATTTGCACGCGCTGCAAGGGAGCGCCAATAGGGTCAGCCGCAGCCCACACCAGAAATTGGGGTATTTGGTCGCCATTAGCGGCTAGGTCGCTGCCCATTGTGACGCCCTGTTGATAGGCGAGTGCCGTGAGCTGTGGGCTTTGCAGCAGATCTGGGTCAAAGTCATAACTGGAAAAGAAGCGCACCTTGATGCGCGGGCCGCTGGTGGCGAATGTTTCTTTGCGCCGGAATGCTTGATAAATCGACTCGCGCGTATTTTCCTGCGCCCAGACACCGGCCAAGCCGGACGCCGACCAGAATTCAAAGCCGGAACTGGCGAGATAATCTCTGCCATCGACCTCTTTGACTAATCCGGGGTCCATATATTTGATCGCGGTACCGTAAAGAAAGGATGCGGGGATAGAGCCACGCAGCTCGGGAGTGCCGTCTAGCATGCCGGCCTTGGAGAAGAAGGTTTCTTCATCTTCAGAGCTTGCGGCGTCGTGGGTATCACTGGAGCCGATTAGGCCAAATTTGTAGGGGTTGATCACGCCACCGGCCTGCAGTTGCAGGCCGCGTAAATAGGCATCGCGCACGTAGCTGCCCGCGGGCTCGCTGTAGAGTTTGGTGGCGACACGGAACGGTGTGATCTCAAAGTCTGCCCATTCGTCATTCGGTGACAACAGAGGATGGGTGTCTGACGTGCCTTTGATCTGTGTTATTTCCACCAGCGGTTCATTGCGCTGGCGTTGTTTTGCATAATTGTCGTCAATGGGATTGCCTGCCCAGTTGGTTAACTTGAACATCTGGCCATTAGAGCCGTTGGAGTTGTGAGGAATTGCTAGGCTTTCTATTCCTTGATTGCGCAGACCGTCCATCCACTGCCACAGGCCCTCTGGATTTTGCGAGTTAAAGCGCGAGAAGGGAACAGCGGGTAAGCGTCCTGTGTCGCGGAATATGACATTGCGGTGCAGGTTGCCTTGGTCATCGCTGGACGACGTATATTCGAAGGCGGCGAAGGTAGTAAATTTGCCTGGCACATATGCATCGTTTGCTGCTCGGATGGTGTCGCGCCACGCTGACTTGGTGACGGCCTCCGCCATCGGTGCGTCGATCGTGCCATCAAGCAGGCCGCTCAGCACGCCGGGGATAAAGGTGCCAAAGGCTTGTCCGCGGGCGATTAGGCTGAGAACATTCATGTTGTTCGGTGCGTTTATGTCATGCAGCGGTTCTGCCACGTCATAGCGCGAGAACTCGCTGCTGGTGTCGGCAGCCTCTTTTACCAGGCCCATTAGCATCGCATGATCAGTGACGGCGTAAAAATCTAGGGGTTGTTGCAATTGCACCTGATAGCCGCTGGGGTGGTCTAGAGCCTGTCCCCTAGCATAGCGGTAGGCGTCGTCAGGGCTGCTTACAGTGCCAAAAACATAGGCATCAAACGAATACGCCGTGTGTACATGCAGGTCACCAAAGTAGGCATTACGGTCGGGGTTAGGCGCGGCCCGCAGTGTCAGAATCTCCTCGTTAGCCGGTAGCAGCGTATTGGCACCGCGTGCTGCGCCAGCCAGCCCCGAGCTCTCGTCTGTTTGCCTGTCATTAAGCGAGTTTCCTGAATCGAAGCAGCCGCATAGGGCGAGGGTCAAACAGCCTGTCATGAAGACTTTCTTGTGCGTCATTTTTTATTCTCCATAGTGTCGCGTTGCATGATGATAGGCGTCAGGCCGATGGCAGTCTAGTGTCAATCTGACCTGGTTTCATGGGGCGCTTACCCCAAGCATCGGTGGGATGGAAACCAACACCAAGGATTTGCAAGTGCACCAATTCAAGCGTGAACTCAGTACACCTGATGGCCATCGCCCGTTCCAATGCCTGTAACGCATCGGGATACTAAAAGGAAATGTCTCCCATAGCCTTTTTATCTGTCTTATACTTCAGCCTGCCAGCGTTCAACGCAGGCTTTGATGTAACGGAAGCAGCATTGCACCCTTATCATGTTTAGCAAAATGAGCGCTTAGCTCGGTGGCCTTATGAGCGAACTCACGACGTATCAGCATCACTACGAGGCCTTTGGTCTTAACATTCTCAGCGATATGCTGCTACCTGAGCTGCCGGTGCATGCCGGCACAGATTTGAGTCCATTGGCAGTGCACATTGCGGCTTCGAACCATGAGGATTGGCCGCCGTTGGTGGCAAATGAACACAGTACGCCATCGCTGCAAATGGCGCTGGGGGATTGGCGCTTGGAACTAGAGGGCATTGGCTGGTTTCGTGCCTATGCGGGCGAAACTCTGAGCTATGAGCGCTGGGACGACAGCGTCAGCGATCGCGACGTGCGCACGTTTCTAGTGACCAGTGGCTTAGCTGCCCTGCTGATTCAACGCGGAGCTTTGGTGCTGCAGGGCACTACCGTGGTGCGAGATGGCCAAGCGGTGATGCTGTTGGGCGCACCGGCCAGTGGTAAATCGACGCTGGCCTGCTGTTTGCAACAAGAGGGCTGGAAGCTTCTCAGCAGTGAATTGAGTGTGATGAATGAACAGGGGCTAGTATTGCCAGGGCTTCAGCAGCTGAAGCTTTGGCATGACAGCGCGGCTTCCCTGGGCCTGGATTGGGCCCAGATGCCTCTGGTTCGCCGGGGTTTGAAACGCTATGCGCTGCTGCCGCCTGAAGCAGAGGTTAGTTCTCAGGCCGCCCCGCTGGAGATGATCTATATCATCAGCAGGCGGGACAATAGGAAGGACGCACAGGAGTCTGACATCCAGACTCGGCGCTTAGAGAGGCAGGCGGTTGCACTGCTGAGGCTGCGCAACAACGCCTATCAACCACGGGTCTATCGAGGCATGGATCAAGAGGCCAACTTGTTTCTTCAGGCAAGCGCCTTGGCGCGACGCGTGCCTATTTATAGCCTGCAGCTGTCCGATGGCGTGAAACCTATGCAACAGGCGCTTGAAAAAGTAGATCTTTTGGCGCCAAGCAGTCTGGAAGCTAAGCCTGCCGTCGAATTAGACGCTTCGGCAGAAGCGCAAGAGGAAGCGCGATGAGCACGCAAGACAGCGGCTATTGGTATTTAGCGTCATATCCGAAATCAGGGAACACCTGGTGTCGAGTGTTTATTACCGAGCTACAGCGGCTGGCAGGAGAAGAGACACCCGAGGAGCTCAATCTCAACCGAGACGTGGAAACAGGCGCCATCGCCTCATCGCGCCTGTGGTTGGATGATCAGCTGGGAATCAACAGTTGTGATCTTAGCTTTGCTGAGCTTGATCCCCTGCGCGGTCGTGCCGGAGAAAGCGCTTGGTTGTTTGCCGAGGGTGAGCGCTTTCACAAGGTGCACGACGCCTTTCAATCACTGGATTCGCGCGGCCGTCCGGTGGTGAGTACGACGGGGTGTCTCGGAGTGGTTTACATCCTGCGCCATCCAGAGGATGTGGCAGTATCTCTCAGCCATTTCTTCTCTTGGCCATTGGAGAGTTGCGTCAATTTTTTGCTAGACCCTTCGGCGGCATTGGTGCCCTCTGAACGGCATGGCGGTCATCAGGTGAGGCAGCACATGGGCCGCTGGGATCAGCATGTACGCTCGTGGGTAGACCAGCAGCAGCTGCCCGTGCTGGTGATGCGTTATGAAGACATGCTGGTGAAAGGGCCCGAAACCTTCCTTACCCTGACCCAGTTTCTCGGGTTGCCGGATGACCCGAGCTTGGTCAACCAGGCCTTGCTTAACACCTCGATTGAGAGCCTGCAGAAACTCGAAGATCAGGTGGGCGGCTTTGCAGAAAAACCCAAAGGTGCTGAGCGCTTTTTCCGTTCTGGGCGCTCTGGCGAAGGTGCACAGCAGCTAACGCTTGAACAGCGCCAGCGTTTGGCAGAGGGTTTGCCAGCGGTCATGCGGCGCTTTGACTACGAGGGTGTCGATAAAGCCTAACGTGTTGGTGTCGCGTCTGGCAATAGGGTTCAGCGTCTAATCCGCTAACGCTTAAGGCATCAACACAACAACACGCTTTGCGCAGGCTTGATGAAGCCAAGCTTGGACGTCTAGTCTGCATTGATCAACTTCAACCGAATAGATAGACACTAAATGAGTGCAGATCTCATCCAGAGATTGCGGTTGGCTGAGTGCATCCCAGATGGCCGACCCTTCGTCGTTGAGGATGAGATAATCGCTGGTTTTGCTCTGAAACAGTGCGATTTCGCCATCCAGTTCGCTGAAAACGGCTTCTGGGTTGCGTTTGAAGCAGGCGTTGAGGTCAATGTTGATAGCGGGTTCCTTGGATAGCTACGATCACAGCGCCAGTGTACAACGACCGCGCGAGTATTTGTGCTCCATCAAGGCATAAATTAAGAGCCGTCATTAAAAAAATGTATGCGATTCTTGCGGATTTAAAGGTTAATTTACATCCTAAGAAACGTTCGTAGCCATTAGGATCAATAGCCCGCGCGGGTGCTGCGAGCTTGGATGTTCTATTGCATGCAACGATTGGTCGCAGTAGTTGGTTCAGCTGGATAAGGTTCTGCTGACTGACTAAAGGCGTTGGCCGCAATCTTAAGGAGTAAAGTCCGGCACAGCGATTTCGGCCTTTGAAATGGCTTGGAATTAAGCTACTTTACAGCGCATGAGGAACGCCTAGGTGAGTGCGATGTTGATCGAATCAGGGGAGCTGTTGGCAGGCCACAGCGCGGTGGTTGTTGCTTACGATGATTCCCGCTTTGCCTTGCGGCTCGGCTATGGTGGCTGATGCGCGCACTGGGATATCAACCGCCACCTTATACCCCGGTAGCTGGAGTGATTGGTGTATGTATTTGTAATCAAGGCCGGAGGACGGTATGCAGAAGCTAAAGCATGAAGCTGAACTGGTGGTCCAAGCACTGCGTGTCGGCGCGGTGTATGCTAAAAAACGCGGCGTGGGTCAATTCGAGGAAACTGACTCAGCAAAGGAAAAAGTCACCTACCTTTATCGCTTGTTGGTGCACGACAAGCTTATTCAGCCGCTTGCTAAGGGTCAGGACAATGAACCGAATATGAAACATAAATTGGCGTTGTGGATGTCCAGGCAACTACCCTCCGATCATCCACTGCTGCTATAAAGACCTTAAAAATCGGGGGGACAGTCTCCGCGCAGCCACTTGCCGCTGGTGGGGTGGGTAAATTCTAACACGCTGGCATTGAGCATCAGCCGATCAGCCATGTTCAATGCCGTGGTGTGAGCGTACATATCGCAGCCCAGAATGGGGTGGCCTAGCTCTCGCATATGGATGCGCAGCTGGTGCGAGCGCCCGGTCACGGGTTTCAGCAACATTCTGCTGCGGTCACTGCCGCGCTCCAAGACCTCATAGTGGGTCAAGGCAGACCTGCCGCGCTCGTAGCAGATTTTTTGCAGCGGGCGTCGCTCCCAGTCGCTGGTAATCGGCAGATTCACTTGGCCTTCATCTTGCTCCACCACATCGAACACGACAGCGTGGTAGGCCTTTTTGACCTCGCGCTGCTGGAATTGGCGGCTGATGTGGACATGAGCCGGCTTGTTAAGGGGTATTACCATGATGCCTGAGGTATCCAGATCCAGCCGGTGCACAATACTTGCCGTGGGGTAGCGTTCTTGCAGCCGGGTGATGAGGCAGTCCTTGTTCAGCGGGTGGCGGCCCGGGATACTGAGCAGCAGGTGAGGTTTTCGCACCAACAGGAGATCGCCATCTTCATGAAGTATGGTTATTTCTTCTGTACTGTGTGGAACAAGATAGGGGGGTAGTTCCTGCATTGTGTCTCATTGAATGGCGTGGCGTGGGGGTCAAAGCGCAGGCCGGTCCGCAAGCGCTTGTGCGGCGGCCCCTCTCTCGGAGAGCGCAGTCCCTGAGCTGTCTGAGACCAATAGCTTACAGCAACCACTGTAACGAAGCATTCCCTCAGTCCGGCGAGGGTCATTCTACGACCTGATTGCCACCCTATTGCACTCTTTGGCCCTTGGTTGTCTGACGATGCGACCCTCTAGTGACCAAAGTGAATCCCGTATTGGTCTGGGGCGCATTAATTTTGTACACTACGCGCTACAACAATCAGTCGAGAATGCCCACGGATGAACCCCAATTACCTAGACTTTGAGCAGCCTATCGCCGAGCTGGAAGTTAAGATTGAAGAGCTGCGACTGGTTGGCTCGGATAACGAGATCAATATTGGCTCCGAGATCG
>CAJXTK010000147.1 GCA_913061115.1 uncultured Haliea sp. | reverse complement strand
TATCGACAAGCAGTCTCATGAACGCAAGCCCTGTGGCTCAATCGGTGAAGTGCAGCAGTTGGAAGAAACCTTGACCAGCGCTTTGGCTTTTGCAGAGACCCATCCACGGACATTAATACTGGTGACCGCAGATCATTCACAAGCAGCGCAGCTCATTCCTTACGTCAGCCTATTTGATGCCTTTCCCATCCCAACCTCCACGCCGGGTATGGTAGCCCGAGTGATTACGCCCGAAGGGAGCCATATGTCAATAAACTATGCGACGAGCAACTTCATGATGGAGGAGCACACAGGCGCATCGGTACCACTTTTTAGTAATAGTGAAGGGTTAGACTTAGTAGGGCCATTTGTGCAACAACCACAGATTTTTGAGATTGTCCGCGACTACCTGGGGCTCTGAGACGGTCAGCAGTCAGTGTTATAAGTTCACCCAGCTGTTCAGAGCCCGCAATCGAAACTGCGTGCCCTGATAACTCAGCACTACTGAATCAGGAAGAATTTCCTCAATCTTGACGCCATTCACCGGATTCCCACCAACTTTTAGGGTTTTGCTATTCATTACTACCGTCGAGATGGACGTATTATTTGAATAGTCGTGGCGCTGATAATATAGCGTAGGAATATCGTCTTTGACTTGCTGAGACAAAGCGGACAGCAGAGGTACTGGATGCTCGTCAAGAGTCGCATCCTTCATCTCCTCACGAGCAGACTGTAACACCCTCGCTATATCGATAGGCTCTTCATTGCCGGAGTCTGCGTATAGGTCCAATGCGGCGGATGACGTTCGCTGTGGGGCCGCAGCATCGTCCATCACATTACGATTCTGATAGAGCTGCGCCACCGCGGGATTTTCCACCACTGGAGCCGAAATCGACGTTGTTGCCTCCATCGCAACCGCAATCGTCACAATATCTGGCTCTGGATTATTCGCGACAGGCGCTACCGCAACTGGCTCCGATGTCTGGCTGTCCGCAACCGGTTGAACCAATGGCTCCTCAACTGCGGCGTCCTCTTTAACCTCAGTAGAATTGGACTCACTCGCAGTGATGATATTTTTCGACACCTGCTCAGTAGGAGCGCCAACTTCAATGTCAGACACGGGAGTCGCGAATAATCGCTCTATCATTAGCCAGCCAATGATCACCACTGCCACGGAGAACGCCACCCAAGGCAGATACTGCCGCTTGCCTGATGCCATTTTGTCAAAAGTATGACGCGTTGCCAGATTGGGCACCGAATCTCTATCCTGGCGGGAGCGGTTCAACGCATCAAGAATCAGCGACACGGGTACGCTCCTATATCCATCACCGGAGAAACATATACAGTCATTGATTTAACCCATTTTCTGCAGCGGCCTGCAGTTGCTGTCTGGCCTGCGCTGCGTTCACATCAATCGCCAGCTGTTCATTCAGCTTCAGCAGTGTTTGCACGCCTACGACACCGTCATCTACCAGCGTATTTTGCTGCTGAAATAGGCGTACCCGCTGCTCCAGCGCTCTATTAAAACGTCGGCCCGCCAAAGGGGTCGGTTGCGCATCTAAGCGGGCGAAAAGCTGTGCGACTAGTGCGACCACAGCGCTGTCATCTCCCAGCACAAGAGACTTCTCAAAACCTACCGGTGGGTGCCATAACAGACGGTAACGCCCGGTCCAATAGGGTGCTAGTTCCGCCAAAGGTACGGATACGACAGCGTTCTCCACCAGCACCCAGGCCATTGGCTCATCCATGCCTAGCAGCAACACCTCGGCCGAAAATCGCTGCGGCGTGATCATCTCCAGTAACAGAGGACTATTAAAAACGTCCAATTCATCCCAAGTCCAGACCTCTCCCTCCAGACAAGCCAAACCCGTTTGCGCTGCGCTCATGCAAACCTCGTCGGGCGCAGGCTCAGCAGAGTAAAGTGCCCACAGCTCTGTCATAGCGACACTAGGGGCTTGCATCGCATTTACCGTGTTTAATACGGCTGGCGCCGACAATGTATCCAGTAACGTATCAGGTAGAGGCTCTGCCTCTAGTGTAACGAGAGCATCCGCTGCAGGATCTTCCCCGGATAATTCAATCGCGTCGGGCTCTAGCTGCATATCCATCCAAGATGGCGTCATTATTGCGCTGCCCCCCATGTATTTGCCCAGCAGCCAACCCGCAGTCCAGATGACCAGCAGCAACACCACAGCAATTCCCAGCCATCGCCACAACGGCGTGACGACAGTCACATCGCCCAAGACCTCCTGCATCGCTAATCTCAACATGGCCTGATTCACGCTGGATTCGTTGCGCCCATAGGCGCCCAGTAGCATGCGATCACACAAGACATTGATCACCCGAGGAATTCCCCCTGAAGCCTTGTAAATGCTTCGCACGACAGAGGGCGGAAAGATCACCCTTCCCGGGATCATCCCGGCCACCTGCAACCGATGCTGGATGTACGCACCCGTCTCATCGAGATTCAGTGGCCCCAAATTGTAACGCGCGGTGATACGCTGGTTTAACTGCCGCAGCTCCGGTCGCGCCAGCATCTGGGCAAGCTCGGGCTGGCCGATCAGAATAATCTGCAACAATTTTTCGCTATCGGTTTCGAGATTTGTCAGTAGCCTGATCTGTTCCAGCACATCAAAATCGAGATGCTGCGCCTCATCGATTAACAAAACTGTCTTACGCCCTCTAGCGTGATTTTCGAGCAAAAAGCGCTGAAGATTATCAGTCAGCGTTTTCAGTGTGTGTTTGTCATGATCGTATTCAATACGCAGTTCATCACAGGCACTGGCCAATAACTCGATGGCATTGAGAGCGGGATTGAGAATAATGGCGATGTCTGTGTCCTGAGGCAGTTGCTCCAGTACGCAGCGGTTTATTGTAGTCTTACCTGTGCCCACCTCACCGGTCAGCAGGATAAAGCCACCGCCCGCACCCACCCCATAGAGCAGATGCGCCAATGCATCCCTGTGGCGAGCGCTCATAAACAGATAGCGGGGATTAACCGCTATGGAGAATGGCGCTTCAGTCAGCCCAAAATATTGATAATACATTCAGTCGAAACCAGTACACCCAAGCGTTTTATCTTCTGGTATTATGCCCAAGCGCTGCTATCAATGCTACGTTGGGTATAAGAATGAGCCAGACCCAGCAGCGGGCTGTCCTGAGATCAAATACCTCAGCGTTTTTCGATACACGGACGGGTCACAGCAACCATTAGAGGGCTAATAACGCTTTATTTTAAGCCAATAAGCCAGTATTCACAGCAAAGAAACTATTGGGACTACCGCAGCAACAACGAACTTTCATTACAGATGGCGGTCTATAAGACCGCGTCAATGACCCCAAGGACACACTAAAATGCGCTGTAAAAATATGCTCCTCATCGTTCTATTCGCCATGACCTCTCCGGTTATGGCAGAGTCAGCCACAGCCATTTTTGCGGGCGGTTGTTTCTGGTGCATGGAAGCCGACTACGAAAAGCAAGCAGGCGTCACGGGCGTTGTCTCTGGCTTTACCGGTGGCACACTCCCCAACCCTACTTACTCTGGAAACCATCAGGGTCACTTTGAAGCCGTTGAGGTCACCTATGATCCAGCCATCGTTGATTACGCCGAACTGTTAGACGTGTTTTGGAAAAATGTTGACCCCTTCGACAATCAGGGCCAATTTTGCGACAAGGGTCCCAGTTATCGAAGCGCTATTTTTCCAGGCAACGAGTCAGAGAAAGTCCTTGCTGAGCAATCAAAAGCGAAGGTGACTGCACGTTTCAGTGGGCAGACTGTCTACACCGAAATCAGGGATCGAGGGCAGTTTTGGCCGGTGAAGGAGTATCACCAGGATTACTATTTGAAAAATCCCGTGCGCTACAAGTACTACCGTTGGAACTGCGGCCGAGACCAAAGACTAGAACAGCTATGGGGGGCAGAAGACTGACCACACGCCAGGCTGGAAGCAGCGGCGCTGCCTAATCAGAGGGCGAAACAAAGGCTTCAGAGACATCCCACACGCGGTGGAAACTAACTGCCTTCGGTGCCGGCTATTAAGGCAATGGCCTCGTCACACCAAGCCATAAACTGTTGACCATGCCCAAGTCCGCGCGCTAGCGCTAGGTACACGCCTTTACTGCGAGTTGGCAGGGACTCCGGATCACTATAATATCGCACGCGAATTTTCTCGTAGACATACAACATACGCATCATTTCCTCCCTGCGATCGCCAATCTCCGTCGCCAAATGTGCCGCGTTTTCAGCGCTAAGATTGTACAACTTGATCACCAGCTCATCCTTGGCTGACTGAGTTTTGGTGACGCCGTACACCCACTCAGCCAGGGCGTCCCGCCCGGCCTTAGTAATGCCATAGACTATTTTATTGGGCTTACCGCTTTGATGTACTTCCCGTTTATTCAGCCATGCCTTGTCGGCGAGTTTGTGCAGTTCTTGATAGATCTGCTGGTGTGATGCATGCCAGAAAAAGCCGAGTGAGGCTTCGAAATCCTTGGCCAATTCAATGCCCGAGAGATCGTCATCAATCAGAGCGGTCATTATTGCGTGCGCAAGCGCCATGCATTCAACTCCTGTACCGCTGTTTTTATTGTCACCACGACTGCTACAGGCAATATGGACAGCCTGCCACCCGATCCTTGCGTCAAAGAAAGTTTAGCATGAATCCACACCGAAGCCATCTCAACTTGACGGGCAGGTTGCACGACTCAGAAGGTAAAAATCCTCTTTATTCAGCCTACCGCTGAGCGACTCGTTTGTTCAGTTAACAAGGGCTGCGACATGGGCTGCGGCCGAATTACCCAATGCTTGCAGGTTATAACCTCCCTCTAACGTGGAGACAATTCGACCTTTTGAGTGGGTCTCGGCAAGTGAAACAATCATCTCTGTTATCCAACGATAGTCGTCTTCGATGAGTTGTATTTCTGCAAGTGGATCATCTCGGTGAGCATCGAAGCCAGCAGATATAAAGATGAGATCCGGTTTATGCACCTCTATTGGCCGCAGCCACGTCGACTCTATCAGCGACCTATATTGACCACCGGATGTGCCCGCTGCTAGCGGCGTATTGATGATATGTCGATTTTCGTAGTCGAGAAAACGGTGCGGATAAAAATCTTCTTGAAAGCTACTACAGACCATGACTCTTGGATCATCTTTAAAGATATCAACAGTGCCGTTGCAGTGATGCACATCGAAATCTAAGATCGCCACACGTTTCACTGATGGGTCCTGTAATGCGACTGATGCACCGATCGCAACGTTGTTAAACAGGCAAAAGCCAAAAGCGGCCGCGATCTCTGCATGGTGACCTGGGGGCCTTATAGCGCAGAAGGCGCGATTACTCTCGCCGGCTAGCACTCTCGATGTTGCCTCCGCTACAGCGCCAGCGCTAAGTCTTGCAGCTCGACTACTACCAGGATTCATGTAGGTGTCGGCTTCGAATTTGGCCACGCCTTCAAGGGGTTCAGAGGATAGGACGTCGTCGATGTAGCGGCGAGGATGCACCTGCTCAATCAGGTCTAGGCTAATCTCACTGGCGAGTCCTTGATTCATGTCACTCGTTAAACCACGCTCACGCAGCGTTGCCAAAACAGATCTAAGCCTATCCGGTCGTTCGGGATGGCGAGGCATTTCATGGACAAGGCAATCAGGGTGAGTGAGTAAAATCGGTGTCATATAACGCTTCGTTTAGTGCTCGTTGTACGTCTCATGGGCGTTGATCAAACACCACTTCGAAGCGTTCTATCAACGGTGCAGTCGAGCCGTTTGGCTTGCGGTGACTTTCGCCTAACAGCGGCCATTAGCTATCTCAAATCTCGGGCAACAAAAACCCCAGCACCATTGACTTCAAAGCTCTGGAATGATTTTTGAGAATTGCTCAATCATGGGCATAACAATTTCCGGCTTGCCCCAATTCTCCATACCCACGCCGATATTACAGCGATCGACGCCCATATCTCTGTATGACTTTAAAAGGTCGGCTGTCACCGGCGCCATCACCACCAGCGTGATTTCAACGCTATCGGGATTACGATCGTTGTCCTGCACATTTTGACGAAACGCCTTGATATCTTGCTCAATATCCTGCATCGCCACATCTACTGGCATCCAGCCATCCGCCCACTCGGCCGCATGCTTTATTCCCAACGGGCCCATTGCGCCAAAAATAACCGGTGGCCCGCCTGGACGTGTTGCCTTGGGGTCAAACCACACCGGATCAAAGTTGATCAACTTGCCGTGAAACTCGGGCTCCGCATCGGTCAGCAAGGCGCGCTGCGCAAGCACCGTTTCCTTCAATCCAAGATAGCGACGATCGAACGGCAAGCTGGTTGTATTCTCAAACTCCTCCTTATTCCAGCCCACACCGCACCCGATAATCATTCGGCCATTAGACAACCTGTCCAGCGTGGCAATCGTTTTTGTCTGGGAAAACAGTTCTCTCTCCATCAGCAGCGCGATGCCGGTACCCAACTTAAGCCGGGTGGTGGCTGAGGCCGCGGCCATCAGTGAGACATAAGGATCCATCATGTTTTTATAGGGGTCAGGCATTTCACCGCCGGGTGGATACGGCGTCAACCGAGAAACGGGAATGTGGCTGTGTTCGCCATACCACAACGACTCGAACCCAGCCTCTTCCAAGGTTTTTGCCAGGATATGAGGAGCGGGGTCGTCCGCCGTGTTCATTGAACTGAATCCCAAATGCATGCGCTTTACCTCGCTTAGTTTTTTACAATTTTATCGACAGAACGGCGCAGACGGACAGCTGCGGCCAACTCCTGTAACAGGGGCAGAGTGTCATCCCAACTCATACAGGGATCAGTAATACTTTGTCCAAACGTTAATGGCTCACCCTCGACCACATCCTGACGGCCTTCCACCAGATTACTCTCTAGCATTAGACCAAAAATACTCCGATTACCGCGACCCACCTGGGTGGCAATATCCCGGGTGACATCGACCTGACGCGCAGGGATCTTACGGCTGTTCGCATGACTGGCGTCAATCATAATCAGCGCAGGTAGGCCCGCTTTGGTCAGCATCGCCTCTGCATCCTGCACCGAAAACATATCGTAATTGGGATGCTTGCCTCCGCGCAGAATAATATGGCAGTCCTCATTTCCCGTGGTTTCAAATATTGCAGAATGACCCTGCTTGGTGACCGATAGAAAATGATGCGGCTGAGAAGCAGACCGTATGGCATCTACTGCCACCTGAATGTCCCCATCTGTGGCATTTTTAAAACCCACAGGGCAGGATAAGCCAGACGTCAGCTCGCGATGCGTTTGACTTTCGGTGGTGCGCGCACCGATAGCGCCCCAAGACACGAGATCCGCAGAGTACTGCGGGCTGATTAAATCAAGATATTCAGTGCCAGACGGCAAACCCATATCTGCCAAGTCCGACAGCAACTTCCGGGCTAGATGCAAACCCTTATTAATGTCGAAACTGTTATTCAGATCAGGATCATTAATCAGTCCCTTCCATCCCACGGTGGTGCGGGGCTTCTCAAAATAGACTCTGTCTCTTATACACATCTCCGAGCCCACGAGACTAGGCATGATCTCG
>CAJXTK010000146.1 GCA_913061115.1 uncultured Haliea sp. | reverse complement strand
CGTGGGCTCGGAGATGTGTATAAGAGACAGGCTGAAATGAGTGAATTGGAAAAACAGCGACTTAAAGACCTACTGCAGGAGAAACTGCAGCGGGACGCGCTGCGCAATAAGCCCAAGGGGTGAACTGCAATTATTATCATCTCGCAACCAAGAGTCTCGGTTTATTGATGCTCGGCCCGGTTGAAAACTGCCGAAATGCCCCCAATTCTATGCCGGGGGACCTTTTGAGTTCATTGCAGGCCAAGCAGAGGTCACAATCGGCAAGTTTCCTGACTTTACTATAGGTAAGCTGCTATTTTCTGGTTATAATACTCGGCTAATTTTTTGTCTACTTTTTAGGGTCTCCGATCAATGACAGACGTCGTAAAACAGCAGTCTCGCCTCAAGGACCTCATCGCCAAGGGTAAGGAGCAGGGCTACCTAACCTATGCCGAGGTCAATGATCATCTGCCGCAGGATATCTCCGACCCGGATCAGGTTGAAGATATCATCCAGATGATTAATGACATGGGGATTCAGGTATTTGAATCCGCACCGGATGCCGATGACCTAATAATGACCGAAGGAGATTCGGCGGCAGACGATATCGCCTCGGCAGAAGCCGCTGCTGCTTTGGCGGCGGTAGAGACCGAGGTAGGACGCACCACAGACCCGGTGCGCATGTATATGCGCGAGATGGGGACCGTCGAGTTGCTTACTCGCGAAGGTGAAATCGTCATTGCCAAGCGCATTGAGGAAGGTATCCGTGAGATGCTGGCTGCCGTAGCCCTGTTTCCAGGATCAGTAAAGCATGTCTTAGATGAATACGATCTGGTGGCGAAAGAGGAAAAGCGGCTCTCCGATATTATGGTCGGTTACCTAGACCCGGCAGAGAATGTCCCTTCTGCTGCAGAAGTGGCCGAGCTTGCCGCCGCAGCCCCCCCGTCAGATAGTGACGATGACGAAGAAGTAGACACCGGACCAGATCCGATAGAAGCCAAAAAACGTTTTAGCGCCCTCAAGCGCCAACATAATAAAACTGAAAAGATCTTGGCCGATAAAGGGCGTTTAGATAAGGCCTCCATCAAGGAAATGGAAAAGCTGGGTGAGTTGTTCAAGTTCTTCAAGTTCACGCCGCGAATTTCCGATCCAATAACCGAGTCCCCGCGAATTGTTCTTATAGCCATACGCGACCATGAGCGTCAGATCATGCGTTTAGTGGTCAAGGTCTGCGCCATGCCGCGCAAAGACTTTATTGTGTCATTCCAGGGTTTCGAGACAGACGCCAAATGGGTTTCTCGCTACAGCCGCAAAAAAGATTACGGTCCAAAGCTGGCAGCCAATAAAGATGAGATCCAACGCCTCCAGCGCCGCATCGCAATTTTAGAGAATAGAACCGGGCTAACCGTCACCGAGATCAAGGAAATCAACCGCAACATGTCTATGGGCGAAGCCCGTGCACGCCGTGCCAAGAAGGAAATGGTAGAGGCTAACTTGCGTCTTGTTATTTCCATCGCCAAAAAATATACCAACCGCGGCCTGCAATTCCTCGATCTCATACAGGAAGGCAACATCGGCCTGATGAAGGCCGTCGACAAGTTCGAATACCGCCGCGGATACAAGTTCTCCACCTACGCCACATGGTGGATTCGCCAGGCCATCACTCGCTCCATCGCTGACCAGGCCCGCACCATTCGTATTCCTGTGCACATGATTGAAACCATTAACAAGCTCAACCGTATCTCCCGACAGATGTTGCAGGAGATGGGCCGAGAACCCACCCCCGAAGAGTTGGGTGAGCGCATGGAAATGCCAGAAGACAAAGTACGAAAAGTGTTGAAAATCGCCAAAGAGCCAATCTCCATGGAAACCCCCATTGGGGACGATGAAGATTCTCATCTGGGCGATTTCATTGAGGACCACACTATCCACTCCCCCGTGGATTCAGCCACCGGCCAAGGGTTGCAAGAAGCCACCAAGGAAGTACTGGCTGGTCTCACTGCCAGGGAAGCCAAGGTGCTGCGTATGCGCTTCGGTATCGACATGAACACAGACCACACCCTCGAGGAAGTGGGCAAGCAGTTCGATGTTACTCGAGAACGTATTCGCCAAATCGAGGCCAAAGCACTGCGCAAACTACGCCACCCAACCCGCTCAGACTATCTGCGTAGCTTCCTGGACGAAAACTAATCCGGCAGCACGTCAAGCGGGGCCAGTTTGCGCGAAGCCGCCCCAGAAGGCAGGGAGTTAGCTGGACGTGCAAAAACCAAAAGTAGTCATTATTGGCGGCGGTTTCGGCGGCATGTTTACCGCCAAAAAGCTGCACAAGCTATCTCAGGGTGACCTGGATATCGAACTCATCAGTAAGATCAATTATTTCGTCTACCAACCACTGTTACCTGAAGTCGCCGCAGGGACCCTCAACCCTCAGGATGCGGTCACTCCGCTGCGCAATTTGCTTAAAGGTGTGCAGGTTCGTCTTGCCGAGGTGACCGACGTCGACTTCGACGCAAAGCAGGTTGTTTTGCTGCAAGGCCAAAGGAAAATTTTGCAGCGGGTCGAATACGATCACCTGGTGATTACCACAGGGCAAGTTGCCAACCTGTCGCTGTTCCCGGGCTTTGAGCATCACAGCCTGACCATGAAAGACTTATCCGACGCCTATCGGCTACGCAACCGTGTTATCGAATGCATGGAAATGGCCGATGTCACACGATTTCCCGACATCAAGCAGCGCGCCCTAACGTTCGTAGTGGGTGGGGCCGGATTCTCTGGCGTGGAAACCATGGGCGAACTGGCAGAAATGGTTGACCGTATTTTACCCGAGTATCCCAATATCCAGCGCGATGAAATACGTCTGGTAATCATTCAAATCGGCCATCGCGTATTACCCGAATTACCCGAACACCTCAGCGAGTACGCCCTCAATCAGTTAGAGAAACATGGCGTTGAAGTCTGGCTGAACACGGGCATTCACTCGGCGACGCAACACGCCGTCTACACCAACGATGGCCGATCTCTCCCTACTCGCACAATCGTCACCACAATCGGCAATGGCCCCTCGGAATTTGTGAAATCTCTACCCATAGCGTTGCAGCGCGGACGCATTGCTGTAAGCGCAGAATTGGAGGTGATCGGGCTTTCAAATGTATGGTCAATTGGCGATGCAGCACTGGTGCCCCTCAACACCGATCAGGAAAGCCCGCTCTACGCACCCCCCACCGCGCAATTTGCCGTGGCACAGGCCGAAGTACTGGCTCACAACATTCTGCATCGCACACGTGGCCAGAATCTGGCCACCTTCACGCACAAGGCGGCAGGTATCATGGCGTCGCTCGGCGGAGGGCGCGGAGTGGCAGAAATTTACGGCCGACGTGTAACCGGCATTACCGCCTGGCTTATTTGGCGAGCCGCCTATATAGGGATGCTCCCGGGGCTGGCCACCAAAATCAGAGTGGCACTCGATTGGTTCTTTGACCTTTTTATGCCACGCACCATTGTCTACATGGCAGAGAATGATCGCCCCGCAACACGCTACCTAGATTACTCCAAGGGTGAAGTCGTACAGCACGCGAATGAGGTGCCCGCCGGTTTCTATATCGTATTAAGCGGCAGTGCCACACAAGAACTCGAAAGACCTGACGGCGAACCCGAGTATCATGAGTTACGTGTTGGCGATAGCTGGGGGGCACGAGCACTCAAGGAACACCGGTTGACACACGGAAAAATCACCGCACGAGAGGACACCAAACTGCTATTGGTCAACAGTGGGGACTTTCAGCGCTTACGCAATTCCTACGAACCGTTCAACGAATTGCTGTCGGCGGGAGATAAATAAAGGTCGTGCATTTACGAAAATCGAAAGCACAAACTTCTAGTTAGCAGGTGAGGACCCGCACGGGGAATTTATGTTTCTCGACCCGCTTTCTATCGAATAATAAAAATTGGGCTGGGGTCTGTGCCACAGAGCCTTTCTTATCTATAATAGCGCCTTCCTTATTGGGGCCCATAGCTCAGTTGGTTAGAGCATCCGACTCATAATCGGCAGGTCGAAAGTTCAAATCTTTCTGGGCCCACCATTTTTTATAGACATCATAGCGTTATGCATAGAGTGAGCATCCGACTCTGCCGGGCATAGGGGCGACTCTCCATGACCCGAGTCGGCAGGTCAGGGGTGACAGCATCATGAGTGCCAGCAACCGCTTTTATCGCTACTGCCTCAATCCGGTAATGCGCAGCCTGCTCCGCTCGCCTTTGCATGGCATTACCAGCCACAATATCGGTATCGTCCATTTCTCTGGACGCAAAAGCGGCCGTAAGCTCAGCACGCCACTGAGCTACACCCAGGAGGGCAATATTGTGCGCCTGCTGTCCAGCCGAAATACCCAGTGGTGGCTGAACTTCCGGGGGGAGGGAGTCGCGGTTGAAATGGAAATTGCCCGGCAGCGCTATCCAGGCACTGCAGTATTACTGGAGGGTGATAGCGAGGCATTGCGGGAGGGGGTGCGCCGTTTCATCCATGCTCTACCCAGAGATGCGAAGGTCTACGGTCTGGCATTGGATGCTAATAAAGAGGTCGTCGAGACAAGCCTGGCAACAATCGCTGAACAGTTGATATTGGTGGAGATCCGCTTGGAGGCGTAAGTGGACTGCCCCGTGTTCAGCCGGGATAATATCCGGCGTAGGACATCGGTATTCTCCACTGACTTGATCGTCGCAACATCCGTGTAATCAATGCCCGCGTCCCCCGTTCATAACGAAGAGCCGTCAATCATCCCAACTCACTGGAGACACCATGGTCATCATCCGCCTGATCCTCGGCAAACTGATATTGTTCTTCAACTGGGCCTTTCCGCCTAAGGGCATCCAGCGACGTCCAAAGCAGCAGGCCCAGATTGATCTCCACACCGCCAGTCTGACGTTGTATCAGTACAAGGCCTGCCCGTTCTGCGTGAAAGTGCGTCGTGCGATGAAGCGGCAATCGTTGAGCATTGAGACGCGGGACGTGAAACGGTCAGAGGCTGCCCGGGGAGAATTATTGGCGGGCGGCGGGGATTTGAAGGTGCCCTGTCTGCGGGTTGAAGGTGGCGACGGGCAGCTTGAGTGGCTATATGAGTCGGGGCATATTATTGGGTATCTGGAGGACAGGTTTGTTGCGGGCTCGAATGTGGTCGGTGCCTAGCGGGCCATGAACTACTCAGTGAAGATTTGGAAAAAATTCGAGTTACGGAGTACGAGTGAGAATCGGGATTAGATTACCGTGCATTTCGCGAATTTCTACAGTTCAGTCGGCAGTATCAGTGAGGAAATCTCCTGAACAGCCCGTTTATTTTTCCTGCACTTCGCGACGATTAAAAATCTCTCTGTCCATTTTCTGAGTGAGCCTGAATGCGAAATTGTTCACGCAGCAGATGCAACAACTTTTCTGTATCCTCTTTGCTCAGAAATTCACCTAGGCTCACTTGTTCTCCACAGTTACAGAAGCTGATCTGCAGTGCATCCCACGGATGTGGTTGGGTCATTACCTGTATCGTCGTGCTATCGCGATCAAAGCGCCACTGCTGGCGCGGATGATAATGCCCTTTTTGAATCAGCACGCTGTCAGCTTTCAATGTCACAACATGCCGATATCTCAGTTTCCAGCACACGTAGTAAAGTGCAGAACCCAGAGCGAGCATTTCCAGACCGGCAAATGGCAGGATAGGCCAAGCGCCAAGTAATGCAAAGCCTCCGGCGATCACGCCCGACAAACAGCACATGGCGAGTAATACCATCTTGTTTACCTCCCAACTGGCGGATCGGTTGGGTTCGGCGACGATAACTTCATCGCTATCATGAGAATGCTGATAGACCACGGGCTGTCCTATGAAACGCTTGGTTTATGCTGTACGGAAAATAGCAGCCGCCGCCGGTGCGCACAAGCTATCTCAGACATCTATAATATGATCTATGTCGTTGACTTACTGATACCGTGTCTCTCTGTGGCAAGTCCTCAAGTTTTGCACAGTTGGCTACCAATGGTCGGATAGGCACAGTCTGAGCCTTCCCAAGCACACCCGGTGCGGATTTTTTGTTGGCGAGAGAGGCCAGCAGACACAAGGCCCAGTGGGATTAAGCCTCAATCGTAGGGTTTTCCCTAACGCACTATCCTACACAGTCCAATGTAGGTGTTGTAGTCTCCGGGCGTATAGGGCACCAAACTTGATACACCAGAGACGAATCGCTTCTCGGCTGACAGTGATGCCTCGTTCGGCAAGTAGATCTTCGATGTCTCTGTGGCTGAGATTGAAGCGATAGTAGAGCCAGACGGCGTAGGAAATGATGTCAGGTGGGAATCGGTGACGTTTATATGTATTCATTGGTCGATTCTACCAATTACGGCGAGTTAAGTTGTCAGTACCCTCCGGAGCATTCGCGTAAATGAATGGAGCGCGCTCAAGGCTTGCACAAGGTTCAAAATGCGGGAGAGTTTAGCGCGCTGAAGTTCAAAAAATAACATCTGCGCCATCAGGGTTTATACCAAAATTAAACTGCAATCCGCTACCTGCCATGTTGGCTTTGTAAATGGCATCAAATTGCGCATTCATGTCGGCCGTAAACAGAGTACGCCAACCACCGTATCCGCCTTTTCTTATATGATTCATACCAATGGAGGCGTGTTTTTTCATTGCTTGCAAGCTGGTATTGCGCAGGGTGTCCGCCAGCGTTTTTCCTGTTGTGGGTATGTCGAGGAACTGGGCAATGCGTTCAATATACTGCGCGGTGTCGTCGTATATATCTTCGTATTTCAAAAAGAGGTGTGTGTCGGCGTTGCGCTGGCATTCGTCATGCCAGTCGAGTACATGCGCGAACCAGCTGGCATTTTCCGCGAGGTCTGCCAAAAATATCTGCAGAAATGTCGCGAAGTCACCCGTGAACTGAAACTCGGGTTTATTGCGTGCGTGATGGAACAGCGAGACGACGGTATCTTTAGGATTGCGTGCCACATAAATCACCTTGATATTGGCGTGGCCGCGCGGCAGATCTCGAACCGTGGCATGACTTTTGAAGTAGCGGGGTGCCACTGCTGCGTTAATAGCCGCCATCGTCCAGTTGGGCGCTTCGCGTGGCCCGATGACCTCTGGCGAAGACCCGCACGCTTCAAGCCAAGGTACGCTTTCGCCATATTGACCGGCGTTAGCGCCCTGGTGAAGTAAGCAGTGGACAATCTGCTGCACCCATGTGGTGCCTGCTTTGACATAGGTGGTTACAAAGGCATCGCCATCTTTTGTTTGAAATTGATCAATAACCTGTTCAAAGGCGGCAACATCAAACATCGGGTTCTGCGGTATCCCACGAACCAGTGCCGTCTGGTAATCAGTTGCAATCCCCGCTTCGTCAAGCAGTGTTTTATAAGTGCCCATAGATAAAAATCTCATTAAAACTGAGTCGGTATATTCCAAAGTTTATAGCTGAATTACAGACGGCTTGCAATGTCTGGGAAGTCCACCTCGCAATCCGCTACGATACCAGTGAACCCACCCGTCCCAACCAGCCCTATCTGGCTACTGGGCGTTGCGGGCCTAATAACAGCCTGTCGATTGCCAGCAGTCGGGGCCTTGTAGTAGATTGAGCAAAATCAGGGGGTATTAATCCTTCCTATACGCTCAAACGAACCATTTTTT
>CAJXTK010000145.1 GCA_913061115.1 uncultured Haliea sp. | reverse complement strand
GAGATCATGCCTAGTCTCGTGGGCTCGGAGATGTGTATAAGAGACAGGTCTTAAATTCTACGCGTACACAGCCCAATTTTTCAAATGCGTGAGACAACAGAAGCAGTTTTGTCTCGGTGTTAATTGCTGTACGTTGCCAATTCTGTCCAGGCCATGTCCAGCCAATCTCCAGCGAACGATGTTCTGGCCTGATATTCAGATAACGTGTGCTGCCTATCACCTTGTCCTTGGCTGTTTCTACGATAGCGAAGGGCAATTGTCCTTCTACAACTAAAGATTCATCAATCCAATGACGGGTATCTGCCAGATCAGCGAAACACGAGCGAGGCAGGTGAGTCCAGTCGGCTTCTACCCGGCCACGGTTGTATAGCCCCTGGGCGTGGATAAGCCCCAACGGTTCCAAGCGAACCTCTTTCCCCCGCAATACAACCGGTGTGACGCGCAGTAACATGCCTTACTCTCCTGGATGATGAGCGCAGTATAATAGCGCAGCACGGTAGTATTTTAGGCCCCATGCCAATAAAGCTGCTGCGAGAGGACAAACCAGCAAAGGTAGCAGGCTCAATGAATAGGCTAAGTCAGCGTCATTGGCAAAAACAAAGTCGGTCAATGCGGCAATCACGCTGGGCCCCAGGGCCAACCCTAATAGGTTGGTCATAAAGAGCATCAGAGCAGATACTTGGGCCCGCATCCGGTTGGGCGTGATGTTTTGCAGTGCCGAAATTGCCAACGCAAAATAGCTGTTAAGAAAAAACACAATAGGCACCGCTGCCCATAGTGCCAAGCTGCTGTTGGAAGACAGGGGGCCAAGCGCAGCAGGCAGCAACCACAGCAGAGCAATCCACACGATTAAGCGCATGCTGGCATCCTCAAAACCACGCTCACGCAAAGGCTTCGCACTGAAACCCCCCAGCAGTGCACCGACACTGCCGGCGACAATAAAGATCAGACCAAACTGCGACCCTGCTTCCGCCCGATCCATACCATGACTGCGCACCAGAAACTCCGGATACCACGCCATCGTGCCATAACCCAGCACGGCAAGCAGCGATACTCCCATGATCAAACTACCATAGGCTTGCCAGTGCAGACGCAGGTGTGTCTTCACTTCGGAGACACTATAGTCCCCAGCTTCTTCAGGCAAATCCCCGCGGCGCGGCGGCTCTGCGATGAGCGACAGCATCAGCACGAGCAAAAATCCTGGCAGTCCGACAATAAAAAATGTGCTCTGCCAAGGACGTAGTTCTCCCACAAATGGCAATGACAGCGCACCGTACTCGGTAAAATATTCATAGACGCCACCGCCGATAATATAGGCTAGACCACCGCCTATGGTAATTCCAAGCGTGTAAACCGCCATCGCCTTGGGCAAATCCCCCTCACTGAAATAGTCACTCAGCAAACTGTAAGCGGGCGGTGACAGCGCCGCTTCTCCAATACCCACACCGGCGCGGGCAACAAAAAGAGTGCTAAAACTGCGTGTTATCCCGCATAGGCAGGTCATTAGACTCCAAAAAAGAACCCCGATGGTAATCACCCATTTGCGACTTCCCCTGTCCGCCAATCGCGCAATAGGCAACCCAAGAAAAATATAGAACATAGAAAAGGCAAACCCATGTAACAGGCTGTACTGGAAATCACTGATTGCAAAATCAGCTCGAATAGGACCGATTAAAACCGCCATCACATTGCGGTCGATAAAAGACAATATATACGCCAGCAATAAAGCGATCAGGGCATACATCGCCCTACCCCGGTTCACATCCTCGGGGTTTACAGCTGACGAGTCCATCATGAGCTCTCTCCGCTACATCTCGTCACGGTAAGAGAATCGTTGAACCGGTAGTTTTTCTACTTTCCAGATCACGGTGTGCCTGTTGTACATCGGCCAGCGGATAACGCTGGTTAATTGCGACACGCACATCACCGCTCAGCACACGAGCGAACAGATCGTCAGCAGATTGCTGCAGCTCTTCGCTCGACCGCGTATAGGTGACCATCGTGGGGCGCGTAATATACAGAGAACCCTTGTTGGCCAGCGTTTGCAAATCAAGTGGAGCAGGTGGCCCTGAGGCGTTTCCAAAACTCACCATCAGTCCGCGAGGCTGCAGACAATCTAATGACCTGTCGAAGGTATCCAAACCCACACCGTCGTAAACCACCGGCACCTTCTGGCCCTGCGTAATCTCCAGCACCCGTTGCACCACGTCTTCCGTGCGGTAATTGATGACATGGGCGAAACCATGAGCCCGGGCCAGCTCGGCTTTTTTCTTGGAACCCACGGTGCCAATCACCGTGGCGCCGATGCTGTTAGCCCATTGCCCGAATAGTAGCCCAACTCCACCCGCCGCGGCGTGAAACAGACAGGTCTCGCCGGAGGACAAGGGATACGCTCTCTGCAGTAGGTATTCCGTGGTCTGTCCCTTTAATAAGCACGCCGCCGCTTGTTCAAAGCTGATCCCAGCAGGAATTTTTATCAGACGTGCAGCCGGCAGGTTCAATGCCTGCGCGTAAGCGCCAAAGCCCGCCGAGCAATAGGCAACCCTATCACCTTCAGCAAGCGTGCCACCCTCCCCCACAGCTTGCACTACCCCGGCGCCTTCCAGACCTATTCCTGTGGGCAACGGAAGGGGATACAGTCCACTGCGATGGTATGTGTCGATATAATTAAGGCCGATCGCCCTATTCTCAACGGTCACCATGCCCGGACCCGGCGCATTCAGCAGCACCTGTTCCAGCATCATCACCTCGGGGCCGCCGGTCTCAGAAATTCTTATCGCCTGCACCATTAAACCCTTCTCCCTGTTCAACCTGTGACAACTGGTCTAAAGTACCACTCGTTCCAGCCAGAATGGAACCAGCCATACACATACACGTTACCCGTGGAGCGCAATAGAGTGTTCGAAGAACTACAGCTTGACCGTCACCTGCGTCTGGGTATTGATGCTCTTGCGCTAACTGAAGCCACCGAAGTCCAGAAACTGACCGTTCCTATGGCACTGCAGGGCAAAGATCTGCTGGTCAGTGCCGAGACCGGCAGCGGAAAAACACTGGCTTACCTGATTCCCTTATCACAGAAAATTCTTGCCGTGAGCTCTACAAGGCAGACAGGCACGCTGGCACTGATTCTCGTTCCTACCCGAGAACTGGCACGACAGGTGCTTAAACAGTGTCGCCAATTGTTGGTCATGTCGCCAATACAGGCCCAAGCCATTACCGGTGGAGCCGATTTTAAGTATCAAAAAGCACAACTGCGCAAGGATCCAGAAATCGTTGTGGCGACACCTGGGCGCTTTCTGGAGCACTGTCAGAAACGCAGTGCTGATCTCAGCGGGCTTCAGACTTTGGTGCTCGATGAAGCCGATCGCATGCTGGATATGGGCTTTCGTGAAGACGTGCTCAAAATTGCTGAGCTCAGCGCTGACAGCAAACAGGTGCTGCTGCTATCCGCAACACTTTCACACCGAGGCGTAGGTGACATCGCGAAAACACTGCTACATGAGCCACAACAGATTGCGGTAGGCCAAGTACGCCAGCCTCACAGCAGCATTACGCACCAGCTGATACTGGCGGACAGTCAGGAGCACAAAGACAAGTTGCTGACCGCGCTAATAAAGGAAGGCGGCTTTCATCGCGCATTGGTATTCAGCAACAAACGTACCACGGCGGTACGACTGTCTAACCTGCTCAGATATGAAGATCTGCGCTGTGGGTGTCTGCACGGTGAAATGAGTACGGAAGAGCGTAAACATGTCATGCATCAATTCCACGACGGCAAAGTCCATATCGTCTGCGCCAGCGATTTGGCCGCCAGAGGTCTCGATGTCAGTGGTATCGACTTGGTGGTCAATTACGACATACCCTACAGCGGAGACAATTACTTGCACCGCACCGGACGCACCGGTCGGGCAGGCGCAAAGGGGCTAGCCGTCTCTCTGGCGAACGCATCAGAGTGGAACATGATGGTCGGCATTGAACGCTATCTCGCCCTGCGTTTTGAGCGACGCACTCTGACCGATCTGAAGGCGAAATACAGCGGGCCTAAAAAAGTAAAATCTTCTGGCAAAGCGTCAGGCGTCAAGAAAAAGAAGGAAAAGGCCACTACCGAGAAAAGTAAAACACGCACACGCAACCAAAAGAATATTGGTAAGCGTCGAGCAAAAGCAACAGACGGAACCGTTGTCGTCAATGACGGCTTCACTCCACCGAAAAAAAAGAAACCGCGCGAGTGATTTCTGATTTGATTTAGACTCATGTACTGAATGTCAGCTGGAAAATAACACTATGCCCAACCCCCTACTTGAACCACACCTGCTACCGCCTTTTTCACGCATTCAACCCGAGCACGTGGAACCCGCCATCAGACAGCTGATCGAGACCAACAAACTCCGCATTGAAGAACTATTGGCTACCGATAAGGGCTACACCTGGGGCAACCTTCTGCAGCCAATAGAAGAGCTTGAAGACGGACTGGCTAAGGCTTGGTCTCCGGTGTCGCACCTCAATAGCGTGTGCAACAGCGAAGCACTGCGCGAGGCCTACAACGCCTGCCTGCCACTGCTGTCTGAATACAGCACATGGATGGGACAACATAGTGACCTGTGTGCCGCCTACCAGCAGATAGTCGACGGGAAAGCATTCGCAACCCTGGATACGGCACAGCAAAAATCCATCAATCAATCGCTGCGAGACTTCCGACTTGCGGGGGTTGCCCTGCCACCAGACAAGAAGAAAGATTACGGCGAGCTACGACAGCGCCTATCCAAGCTGGGCAGTACATTCGGAGAAAACGTACTCGATGCTACGAGTGCCTGGTCTAAGCAGGTGACGGCAGAGCAACTGCGTGGCTTGCCTGAGACGGCAATGGCCAGTGCCAAGCAGGCAGCGGTTGCGGCGGGACATCAGGACTACCTGATCAATCTTGAATTCCCGTCACTGTCACCCGTACTGAACTACTGCGATGATCGAGAGTTGCGGGAAACGGTCTACACCGCACACTGCACAAGGGCGTCAGAACTGGGGCCAAACGGTGGCCAGTGGGACAACACCGCGCTCATCACGGACACGCTGCAACTGCGCAGCGAACTGTCGCAGCTACTAGGATTTGAAAACTACGCAGAACTGTCTCTCGCGACAAAAATGGCTGAATCTGCGGCTAGCGTTGTGGATTTCCTGCAGCAGCTGGCAGAGCAGTCCCTCTCGCAGGCGAAAGAGGAGTGGCGACAGCTGGTGGAGTTTGCGCGCAATGATAGCGGCCTGACTGACCTGCAATCCTGGGATGTGGGCTACTACAGCGAAAAATTACGTCAAAACCTCTACCAAGTGTCGCAAGAAGACATACGACCCTACCTGCCGGTGAACCGGGTTTTGCCCGGCCTGTTCGAGGTGGTGAGGCGTCTTTATGGGGTCGATGTTAACGAAGTAGAGTACTTCGATTCTTATCACCCTGACGTCAAACTGTTCGAGTTGCTGCGCGATGGCGAAGTCATCGCCCGCTTTTTTCTTGATCTGTATGCCCGGGCACATAAACGCGGCGGAGCTTGGATGGACGACTGCAGGGTAAGACGTGAGACTCCCGAGGGTCTGCAAATTCCGGTTGCCTATATGGTGTGTAATTTTACGGCTCCGGTAGGGGACAGCCCAGCACTGCTCACCCACAACGAGCTCACTACCCTGTTCCATGAGTTCGGCCATGGGCTGCATCACATGTTGACGCGCCAAACGGTAGCAGCAGTGTCAGGTATCAATGGCGTTGCTTGGGATGCGGTAGAGCTGCCCAGTCAATTTCTGGAAAACTGGTGTTGGGAACGCGAGGCTTTAGCATTTATTTCAGGTCATCATGAGACAGGAGAAGCGCTGCCGGAGGCACTGCTGGATAAACTATTGGCGGCGCGAAATTTCCAATCAGGCATGACGATGATGCGACAACTGGAGTTCTCTCTGTTCGATTTCCGCTTACACCTAGAATGGGGAAGCGGCACTTTTGAATCCGTACAAAGCCTTTTGGATCAGATACGACAGCAGGTGGCTGTAACCTCACCCCCGGCATTTAACCGGTTCCAAAATGCTTTCTCCCACATCTTCGCTGGCGGCTACGCCGCCGGATACTACAGCTACAAGTGGGCAGAAGTATTGTCAGCGGACGCATTCTCCCGCTTCGAGGAAGACGGCATCTTCAACGCCGCGACCGGCGCTGCCTTCAGAACAAGTATTCTTGAGGCCGGCGGTTCGAAAGAGCCGATGGAATTATTTATTGCCTTCAGAGGTCGCGAGCCGAGCATTAAGCCACTGCTTCGGCACTGCGGTATTAGCGGCTAATCGTAGCGGCACCTGTCAGTCGCTGTGCCAATGGGTACAGCCCTTCTGCCCGGGCCCAGAGGCGACACAAAGTTCAACCTCGCGCAAGTCATCCCCCGCACTCTCGTCGAGTAATTTACCCAAAAGATAGCGAGAAAACTCCTCCACAGTGGCATTACGAATTGGAAGGACTTGTGTGTCGCTTTGCAGGAAAAGTATCTCCTGCCCGTCATATCGCACGCAATAGCACGAGCCGGACTCAACCACCTCCTGATACGGAGACTCACCGGCCAGCAGCGTATACTCATCCAATGCGTCGCACAGCACCGCGAGTCGGTTCTTGTATACGTTATAATCTGCAGAGAACCCGTTATAGCCCATCGGGGCCACAATTTTTGCCGAGACCGAATAATTATGCCCGTGCAAGCGCTCACGTTCAGTCGCAGAAAAAATAGTATAATGGGCTGCCGAAAACTTGTGGCTTTCCTTATCGATGTACAAAGTTGTTAATTCTTCCATACAGGTAGTTTAACGGAGCTGCAGCTTGACGTCACGATAGAAATCACGGAGCCTCATTATTTCGCGAACACAGCTTGACGGTAGAACACCGTATCAGGCGTTAAGGATTATAGAAAATGAAAGTAGCAATAATTACCGGTGCCAGCGTGGGCATAGGAAGTTCGACAGCTCAAACATTCCTCAATGAGGGCTTTACCGTATTTAATCTCGCTCGTCGCCAGTGTGCGATCGACGGGGTTACTAGCCTCCGTTGCGATCTTAGCAGCCAAACATCCATTGATACTGCCTGCGATACGCTGAAAAAAGCCCTGACAGACTGCTCTGAGGCGACCTTAATCCACAATGCCAGTCAGATGAAAAAAGACAGCGTGGGCGACTGCAGCAGCGACAGTCTGAACCAAGTGATGGCAACCAACGTGATTGCCGTCAACAGCCTTAATCAGCACCTGCTGCCGCTAATGCCGACATCGTCAAGCGTACTGTATATCGGTTCTACGCTGTCAGAAAAAGCCGTACCCGGCTCCTTCAGCTATGTCATCAGCAAGCATGCCCAACTGGGGATGATGCGCGCTACTTGCCAGGACCTGATGGGCAGTGGTCTTCATACCGCAATGATCTGCCCCGGCTTCACCGACACCGAAATGTTACGCACACACCTAGGCAGTGATCCTGATATTGAGGCAGGCGTCGCCGCGATGAACAGCTTCAACCGCCTTATCGAACCCGAAGAAATCGCCGAACTGATCCGCTGGGCCCATCACAACCCTGTCATCAATGGCGCTGTACTGCATGCCCTGTCTCTTATACACATCTGACGCTGCCGACGAATAGAGAGG
>CAJXTK010000144.1 GCA_913061115.1 uncultured Haliea sp. | reverse complement strand
GATGTGTATAAGAGACAGCTTCCTGATGCCGGGTGTTTACTGCAGTTGGACCGAGCTGGCTGATATCATCGAAGCGGTGTCGGGTTGCCAGCTCCACCGTATGCCTGCTCAGGGGTGGAAGCTTCGCGTGGTTGGTCGAATGACGGATTTTCTTAGATACTTCAAGACGATTGATTCGCCTATTTCGGCAGAAACCATGCGTTATGCAACGCTGTGGCCCAATATCAAAAACACCGATGAGCTCGCGCGGCGTGAGCTTTCTTTACGCAGTACTGAAGAGACATTTTCTGACGCGATTACGTGGATGGTTCATGTCGGCCATTTGGCAGCGAGTCATTGCCCGAAGGTTACTGTCAATGAGTAACCGGGTGAGGTTGTAAATGTCGTCAGACCAGCAGGGAAAGCCTTTTTATTTTGACGATCTCGTGGTCGGTGCAAAACATGCGGCTGCAAGTTATACCGTTACGGCACAGGCGATAATCGAGTTTGCACAGGCGTGGGACCCTCAGCCTTGGCACATCGATGAAGTGTTCGCCAGCACTTCTATTTTTGGCGGCCTCACCGCCTGTTCAGCCCATATATTTTCTATTTTTTGTATTACCAGTCAGCGCTGGCAGAGTGGTGTTGTGCAGCAGGTCATTGCGGGGCTTGGCTTTGATGAGATGCGCATGCATAAGCCTGTCTACGCCGGTGATACGCTCCGATCTTTGTCTATTGTAGAGACGGCAAGGCTTTCGAAGAGTAAGCCTGACCGTGGCATCGTAACTTACAATACACAACTCATTAATCAACACGATGAGCTGGTGTTCAGCATCAAGGCCTCGACTCTGATGGCAAGAGATCCGGCAAAGCAATGACAGTATTTTCTAGTCTCGCTTCGCCCAACGGGAAGGGTAACGTGCTATTTGAAAACTGAACATCCGTGTCTCTCATGATAATGATCGCCCAGCGGACGCAGAAATTGCGGAGTGGATGCATCGCTGACGCGATAAAAATAATGATTCAGGAGCATTTTTATTCATGAAAAATCGTAATATGTGGTTCATCTTTTTTTCTTCACCTGCCGTGCTATTTGGTGCAGCTGAAACTGCATATGCCGCACCCGCTCTTGAAGAGGTATTCGTTACTGCAGAGAAACGCGTAGAGTCACTGCAGGACGTGCCAATATCCATCGTTGCCTTTAATCAGGCCGCTTTGGAAAACCTTGGTATATCTGACATCAAAGATCTCGCAGCGCAAGTTCCCAACGTGCAGATAGGAGAATTTACCGGCTCATCGACAACCGTACGTTTGTTCATTCGGGGAGTAGGGCAGGGTGACGTGCAGGTGACGCAGGATCCGTCCGTTGCCTTGTACATGGACGGAGTCTATATAGGCTCTTCTGTGGGAACAGCGTTTGAAACAGCAGATCTTGAGCGTATAGAAGTCCTGCGCGGACCCCAGGGCACACTGTACGGCCGCAATGCCACCGGTGGCGCGATCAATATTATTACCCGGGAAGCCGACCCCAGCGGACTCAGAATCAAGCAGATCTTTAACGTTGGCAACCTGGGTTTGTTTCGGTCTACCAGCTTGATCAATGTCCCTATAATGGGTGTCGCGGCAGTCAAACTGGCCTACACCTCGTATGACCGTGATGGATGGGTGGACAATATTGGTAATGGCGACAATTTCGCTATTGAGGATCGCGAAACATTTACCACTGACTTTCACTGGGACATCGGCGATACACAGGCATTAAACTACCGGTACTCGCAAAATTCTATCAAGGATACCTCGCGTTTATCTCAGGCCCTGGCGTTTGACCCTAACGCACCTCTCGCTTCCCTCATTGTATTTCAGAATCCACAGGTCGATGCGAATGGCATCCCGGTAGAGGCGACAGATAAGCGACTGGATAAGGCGACAGCCTTTGACGAACAGCAAAAAGGAGATGTTCAGATTCATGCCCACACTCTTAATTATGAGTGGCAGTTCAATGAAATGATGACATTCAAATCGATTACCGGCTATCGGGATGTGAATGCGTTCACCCAGAATTCCCAGGTTCCGACGGCCTCTTTGCTGGGTATCTACTCCATCACAAACGGTCTCCCGGACACGTCATTCAATCAGTTTACTCAGGAGTTTCAGCTGCTGGGAGACTCCGACACGATTAACTGGGTAGGTGGTCTTTTTTACTACGAAGATGAATCTGAAGAAACCAATAATGGAAACAGTAGTGGATCTGAGGCGATTCCCGCGGGTGTACTCATCGACTATACGTCGACCAAGAATAAGTCATTGGCGGCCTTTGGTCAGATGACCTGGACGCCCCCGCATCTGGGAGGCAGTTGGCACTTTACTTTCGGTGCCCGCTATTCCGACGATAATCGCAAAGCGTTCCGAGATAACAACAGGATATCCTATGGGTTTGGTGGAGTGCCAAATGGCATCCCATCATTTCAGGCCAATTACGACAAGGATTTCAGTAAGTTCAATCCCGCCTTCACTGTTGATTATGACCTCAACGATTTTTCTAATGTCTATGCCAAAGTGGTGACTGCTTACAAGTCGGGCGGCACCAGTCAGCGTTCTACCAGTTTAATCAATTTCCAGAGGGGTTTCGACGAGGAGGATTTGACCTCCTACGAAGTGGGTTACAAGGGGGATTTGGCGGACAGCCGAGTGCGGGTCAATGCAGCAGTATTCTATATGCAATACGATGGCTATCAGCAGAGTGTGTCGACCGGAAACACGCCTGGTGAGCGTGACTTCGTTAACATTGATAGTGCAGATATCTACGGTCTTGAATTTGATCTCAGTGTAGCCGTGACGGAACGACTTATCGGTAGCTTCAACTATGGTTATTTGAATTCAAGTTTTGGCCCAAATTTGATTAGCTACCTAGGGCTCGATGCAAATGCGCTGGATGGCCTATCGTTGAGAACGGATGAGTTGACAGACGACTTAGCGCTGGCCCCAAGCCACAGCGCAACAGTGTCTCTAGATTACACGCGCTCGGTATCTTATGGCGTATTCTCTGCCAATATTAATTCACAGTATCAGAGCAAGACCAATTCCGGCATCATTAACCCTACCGGGTATCTCGACACGCGAACACTATTGGGGGCTACTACGTCACTTTCAGAGATCGAACTGGGGTCGGGCTACGGTTACCTTAAAGTCATGTTATGGGGTAAGAACTTGACGGATGAGGAGTACACTATTGGCTCGATTCGCCAGGGCGCATTCGATGATTTAGGGTTTATCGGTGGCGTGGCGACTTTTGGCGACCCTCGCACCTATGGCATCGCGCTGGAATATGAATTCCTTTAATGGGTATGGTGTTGAACCACTCAGGCCGCTATCGATCGCAGCGCCAGTTGCTATGAGACCCAGCAATTTACAGGGCCGCGAAAATGCCAGGAATATTCGGTTGGTTGTTGCTGCTGCCTAGCCCTCCGTCGATCACGATTTCGGTACCCGTGATATAGCTGGAGGCTGGGGACAGCAGGAACACTATCAGTTGAGCAACCTCTTCGGCAGTTCCTTCACGTTGCAAGGGGATACGCTGTAACCAGTCATTGTGGATAGCATCAACTGAGCCTGCGGCAGCTGTCAGTGGTGTTGCGATATACCCAGGGCACACGGCGGTGGCGCGAATATGCTCGTGGGCGTGATCCAGAGCAATTGTTCGTGAGAGGTTGATTACGCCAGCCTTGGCGGCATTGTAAGCGGCAAAGCCATAATCAGCGCGCACACCACTGAGTGATGCAATGTTAACGATATTGCCGCCACCGCGCTTGCGTAACAGCGGAATAGAAGCTCGGCAGGCATAGAATACCCCATGCAGATCGACGTTGATGACCTTATGCCATTCGTCCACGGGCATGTCCGCAACAGTGCCTAGACTGCCAATGCCAGCGCTGTTGACGGCACCGTCGAGTCCTCCAAATGTTGTCTCTGCCAGTTCGCAGGCGGCTTCCAGCTGGGCTAATTGCGTGACATCGGTGTTCCGGTAGCGCACTCGTTGTGGATATTGCGCGACCAGTGCATTACCTGCCTCGTCATTGATATCGGCAATGACTGCGCAGCCATGGTGCCGTGCGAGATAGTGCACCACAGCTGCGCCGATACCCGAAGCGCCGCCTGTGATGAGGTAAACCTTCCCGTCAAAATCGATATCCATGCTTTTCTTAAAACCTCTTTGTGTTGCGGTTGTGCATCATCGTCAGGCAACAGGTTGTTTGATCGCACTGATCTGCCGTCCTATGCGAGCTGCTGTCTTTTCCATCAACGAGCGGTCAAAACCAAACACGTCGATGGCGTTTTCGCCGAGCATATGTCGAATCTCACCTTCCTCGACATCGTGAAACGTTTCACGCAGTTTGTGCTCGGTGTTAGGCCATGTGCCTTCCATGTGGGGATAGTCTGATCCCCACATCAGCTTGTCGACACCGATGTTGTGGCGACTGCCAATTTCATGTGGTGCCAAGAATGAGGCCCCTATAAAGCAGTTGCGTTGAAAGTACTCTTCTGGAGTGAGGGATAGATCCTTCATGAAGTGAGCGAAGATGGGATTGTCGATTTTGAATTTCAGTACCCGCAGGGTCTCGAGAATCCAGCCGCAACCGGTTTCGGTAAACACCATTTTCAATTTCGGATGCTTTTCAAATACGCCGGACCAGAGCAACGCGGTGAAGGGACGGTGGGCGTACATGTCTACTTCACTGATGAACATCATAGTGGCACTGGGGACATCACCGTAATCCGGTGACCAGCCAGAATGGGTATGGATCGGCATATTGAGTTCTTCGCAGGCACTCCATAGTGGGGCGTAGCGCTTATAGTCATGGTAAAACGGATTTGGCCCTGTGCTGGTCGGTAATAGGACGCCTCCGAATAGACCCATTTTGTGTGCGTCACGGACTTCGCGCACCGCTGTATTAATGTCGTCGACATTGATAATGGCAACGCCGGCATGGCGACCTGGGTTTACGCTGCATAAATCTGCCAGCCAATGATTGTAGGCACGGTTGCCAACAAGACTTTGTTCCGGTGTGACCTCGTGGCGATATTGCATGAGGCCCGCACCAAAAGGCGCCATTTGCGGGAAAATAACTTCTCCAGCGATGCCGTCGTCTTCCAGTTCACGCAAACGGACGTCGGGCTCATATTCGCCGCGGCGTGGCGCGATCATGCTGTCTGGGTCACACAAAAAATCCCATAATTCGGTGTCACTGGCACGTGCCGCAGTGGATGCCGCTTCTGGGTCCATGCGTCCGGCCCCCTGGTTTCCGGAGCGACTATTAAACTCTTCAGCGGCTTCTTGATCAAAAAATGTACCCATACGCTTCATCATTTCGCGCGCATATTGAAGCCACCAGGTATCTGCGGCGGCGTGGAATTCTTTTGGCATATAAGGTTTGTAGCCGTCTGGTAGCGCGCCAGCGTGACAATCTGAACTGATCATTACAACTTTAGACATGCTTGGTTATCCCATATCGTCTTCTGTGGAGGTTGTGAAGTGTATTGGAGTGGCTGGGTGCCTGACAAGTTGGTACAAACGGCAACTCTGTCTATTTTTCAATGCAGTACACTTGTCTGTGCCATGCCGTAGTCACTGAAGTAGAATCTGAGTATTCGCCGCCGATGCAGAAGGAGCTGCTAGCAGTGCTCTGTGGTCATTGTGATAGCTTGAGTGAATGGGCGATGGATCCAATGACATGGCATAGAACGGGTTATTCGAGAGGGCCAAATGTTTTATAGTATCCTCTATTTATATGCCATAAAATAATTTTTACATATTATTCAGTAGCTTAGAAGTCATTCAGTCGATATGCTTGGAGAATTCAGCGTGGGATTGGAGCACTAATAATGACCAACTCGGAAGACGCATTACTGCAGTGCTTGCTCACCCTGTGTCGCTTCCACGCAGTCGGCACTGCTGAGGCAGCAATATACGCAGGCCTGCCATTGAGGGATGGGAAGCTGGCGCCAGTTTTGTTTGAGCGCGCTGCAGGTAGAGTAGGACTGGCCAGTAGAATTGTTTACCGGACCATTACTGATATCGAGCCAGCACTTTTGCCCGCTGTGGTCATCCTTAAGGGTGAACGCGCCTGCTTGCTGAAAGGGTGGGATGAGAGCGGCGAAATCGCCCAGGCTTTGCCATTCGTGACGAAGTCGCGCGTCTGAGTTATGACAAATTGTCCCAGTACTACAATTTTAAGCGGGCCTCTGAAGAGGTCGCTCTAGAAGTTGCGGTGACCTACCTTGATGCGGTGAAGTATCAACGCCTGGTGGCCTTCGCCAGAGCCAATCTACAGGTTCATCGCTCGATTCGTGCGCAGATCGCTGAGCGTGCTGGAGGTGGCGTGAGCCAGGGCGTTGACCTTGATCAGGCAGTTGCGCGAATAACCCTGACGCTCGTGCCGCAGTGGAAGGCCATACTGACTCGATCGGCGATCCTTAATATAATCTGTGGTTGTCCCAGCGACATGCAGAGGCTGTTCGCCAGTTACTCATTGACCAGTATGGAGTGAAGTCGCCGCAGGTTACGGCTGTGGGTCGCGGCGAAGAGTCGCCGATAGCAAACAATCGCACGGCGGATGGTCGCAGACTAAATCGTCCGGTAGAACTGATAATGGATGCCGAATAAGTAACCTGTCGCCCGGATGCTTTTTGGCGTGCTTCTTTTGAGCGCTTGCGGTCTTTGAATGCAGTTTGCACGGTAGACTGGATGCTAGAGAAGCGTTAGTGCTGTGGCTCGATAGGATCGCGCCACATTAGCCACAAGGGTGGTGCAGAGGAAGAAAACCGGATCTGCCTCAGCACCTTGAAACCATGCCCCTTATAAAACGGTAGGTTTTCCTCCTTTGAGTTCTCAAGGTAGGCGGGCATTCCCTCGGCATCACATCGCTTTAACATATGACTGATGAGTGCGGTACCTAGGCCCTGACCCTCGTTTTCAGGCGTTACACCGATAGCGAAGAGATAATAGTGGGGACGTTTTGGGTGATATCGTTCTGTCTTGATGGCGCTTAACAGCAGACGATATATACCAACGAGACCGCCGACTTTCAGAGCAGTGACTGCGCTCGATAGGTTTAGTGGCCATTTTAGCTTCTGGCTCGGCCCCAGCCATGACGCGGCGCCTCGCCCCGCAGGGTCCAGATAACTCAGTTCATGCCAGACTAAGACAGGCAACGTAAACTGAAAAAATGGCTCAAGTGAAGGCGGATTGTTGCAGACCCAATTGATCACAGGGTCATGCTGAAAAGCCTCGCTAAGGATGTGCGTGGCTTCATATAAATTTGAATTGTCTACCAACTGAAAATGCATTAGAAAATATTTTGCTCGCAGTAGCATTTTACGGTAAACATACTATATCTGCCTAGCAGCTGCTGTAAACCGATGGTAGATAATTTTTGTCAAAATGTATTCTCATAATACTATCTCGCTCTTCTACCTGCACGTATTTGGTGTTCCATCTGTGATTGTCTCGCGCCAGAATGTTCCATGCAATTGAAATTGATCTGGTAGGGGGAGGTATGGCCGTAAGTGAACAAAAGTATCGAGAGGATGCACGCGGGGGCACAACCGGCACAGAGGCGGCTAAAGGCACTCAGGGCAGCAGCTGTCTCTTATACACATCTCCGAGCCCACGAGACTAGGC
>CAJXTK010000143.1 GCA_913061115.1 uncultured Haliea sp. | reverse complement strand
TCTATTCGTCGGCAGCGTCAGATGTGTATAAGAGACAGCTTCTTCAAAATCGATGCCACGCCCGCGGAAATTGGTTTTGTTGGGCCCGGCCAGATTGCTCAGAGCACGCTTTTTGCGTCCAAGCTTGAGTTGCTTTGCCGGAAAGCGCAGCGCAATGAGCTCGTTCAGCTCCACATAGGCGCCGCGGGCAGGAGCGTTAATGTCGGCCAAGTGCATACTTGATCTCAGCCCACTGGAACGATGGACAGCAGCTCCTCTATGACTCTGTCTGGTGTAACACCGTTGGCTTCTGCTTCGAAGCTTAATATGAGTCTGTGACGCAGTACATCTGCCGTGACGGCTTGAATATCGTCGGGGCTGACAAAATCTCGGCCCTTGAGCCAGGCATGGGCGCGGGCACACCGATCAATGGCGATGGTGGCACGAGGGCTGCCACCGTATTCAATCCAGCCCGCCAGTTCTTCGCTGTAACGGGCGGGAGAGCGTGTGGCGATTACCAGCTGTACCATGTACTGCTCTACTGCGTCAGACATATGCAGTGCCAGTATTTCCTGACGGGCAGCAAACACGCTTTCTTGTGTTAAGGGTATGGGCGGACTGCCAGTCCCGCCGGTTGCTTCGTCGCGTGTGAGTCTGAGAATCTCGGTTTCAGCGGCGGTATCAGGATACCCCACACTGACATGCATCAGGAACCGGTCCAGCTGTGCCTCGGGCAGTGGGTAGGTGCCTTCCTGTTCGATTGGATTCTGGGTCGCCATGACCAAAAACAAGTCGGGTAATGGGTACGTCGTGCTGCCGACGCTGACCTGACGCTCGGCCATCGCCTCCAGCAGAGCTGACTGAACTTTGGCAGGTGCGCGGTTGACCTCATCCGCCAACACCAAATTATGAAAAATGGGGCCCTTCTGAAAGTGGAAGCTGGCTTCCTGAGGCCGGTAGATTTCCGTCCCAGTGACATCGCCTGGCAGCAGGTCAGGGGTAAACTGGATGCGATGGAAGCTGCCCTCTAGGCCCTCTGCCAGCGATTTAATGGCTCTGGTTTTGGCAAGCCCGGGCGCGCCTTCGACCAATAGGTGGCCGTCTGCAAGGAGGGCAATAACCAGCCGTTGAACGAGATGACTTTGGCCGATAATTTGCCCACTAAGCCAGTCCTCGAGTGCTCTGATGTCTGCGTTCGCCACGATTGCTCCTGTGTGGTTTGTTAATAACTAGTTCTGCGGCTATCGGCTTCGAACGCTGCCGAAGCGGTGTCTTACCGCGACCGCATTGTAGCTGAAGATACTGGTCAGTCCACTGTTCATGCTTTTGCGGTGCTACATAATACGATTTCTGTGACTGATCCGCGGGTAAAAAGTTCCACGGAGTATCTCATCATGTGCGGGGTGTAATATACGTGCGGGGGTTGATCGAACACAAATCGCCCGATCATGGTCGATAATAAGTAATGTGTTAGGCGGCGTTCGATGTCGCAAGAGCGTAATGCCTGCGAAAGCCCGCACGCCGGCGAGCACTCTCAGGGTTTTGCGCAAGCGACGATCGAGGCCGCTAATACGCCTGCGCTAACGCGTTAAATCGCACGTATTTTGTGTACTCCGGATACACCGGTGAGGCCATCCCACTGATCGCTGCGGCCTTCCCTCCATCCTGTCACCCAGTTTTGCCGCTGTCCCTCTTCTACATGCGGACAGAAATCGAGACTGCGCCCGCCAACTCCGGCTTGATAACCCCGGTCAAATGCCCTCGAATTCATATCACGTTTTTGTCTTCTCATATCGTAAGCTCCGATGCAAACTTTGCCCCTGGAGGTGGCGAAACTTGTCGCAGTGCCTCTGGAGGCTCAATTTATGTAACAATGTGGTGCGCGTATAAGCTTGTCAAATGGTAAAGCGATACAGCGATGAGTGCCACCAAGGCACTGCTTCAATAAAAACAAAATTGAGCTTATAAGTCGATGATTATTTTGTTCTGAACAGTGCCACGCATATAACGAATTTTTTGAAATATTGACTTTTGACAGGCCTCAACGATGAGTACTGTACCGCACTGCCCGGTTTGTGAATCGACTTATACCTATGAGGACAGAAACTTATACGTTTGTCCTGAGTGCGCACATGAATGGTCTCAGGACGAAGTGATCGATACTGCCGATAATGCGGCCCTAGTGACGGACGCCAATGGCAATGTGCTTGAAGAGGGTGATACGGTGTCCGTCATTAAGGATTTGAAGGTCAAGGGCTCATCGCTTGTGGTTAAAGTGGGCACCCGGGTAAAAAATATTCGCTTGGTTACCGGTGATCATGACATTGATTGCAAGATCGACGGCATCGGTGCGATGAAGCTGAAGTCACAGTTCGTCAAGAAAGTGTAGGTTTGATCTTCCCACGCGAGATGTCAATCCACCGGTTTGCGTCCCGGCTAGAGGCGGCCTAGGCGTCCAGTAATTCTATCCAGTGCACTACCGTTACTCCCGCTGCGGCCTGCAGGTGGAGCTGGCATCCGACATTGGCTGTGGCGATGACAGCGGGTTGATCATGCTCTAGCGCGTGCAAGGTCTTTGCCCTCAGTTTTTCACTGATTGTGGATTGCAAGATAGAGTAGGTGCCGGCTGAACCACAGCACAGGAGCTTTTCTGTGGTGATGGCAATCTCAAAGCCTGCCCGCCCGAGTAGCGTAGCTATTAGGTCGGGTTGCTGCAGGGCGTGTTGCAGAGTACAGGGGCTGTGAACTGCGACTTTTCCCACCTGCGTGTCGATTGTCAGCGTGGTGAGGTCCTCTTCCATCAGTATCTCCCCGATATCACGACTGAGTTGCGAAACGCGCTTCGCCTTGTCCGCATAGTGAGGGTCATCAGCGAGCAGGCGACCGTAGTCAACCAGCATAGCGCCACAGCCTGAGGCACTGCTGATAATCGCTTCAGCGCCATTTTGCAGATGAGGCCACCAGGCGTCGATATTGCGACGCATGTTGTTTAGCCCGTCTGCGTGTGCCGCCAGATGGTAATTGACGGCACCGCAACATCCTGCCTTCGGTGCCCCAATGAGCGAGATGCCCAGTCTGTCCAGTACCCGACGTGCCGCGCCATTGGTGTTGGGCGTTGCTGCGCCCTGAACACAGCCTTCGAGTATCAGCATCTTGCGAGCGTGTTGCTGCGCCGGCAGCGCTTTTTGGATCTGGCGCAGAGGAACGGTCTGGCGCAGACGAACAGGCAGCAACGGCCGTAGGGCTTGAGCAACCACTAAACCCAATGCCAGTAATCGTGGTCGGCAGAGAATAAATCGTAAAAGCCAACGCAGTATTCTGGATCCTAGCGGTCTGGGCGCTGCCTGTTCCATCAGGCCGCGACCTATATCAACGAGCTCTCCGTACTGCATGCCCGATGGGCAGGTGGTTTCACAGCTACGGCAGGTGAGACAACGGTCTAGGTGCAACTGGGTCTGACTGCTGGCCTCACCTGTTTCTAGCAGGTTTTTTATCAGGTAAATACGCCCGCGTGGACTGTCTCTTTCATCTCGACTGTCTAGGTAGGTGGGGCATGTCGCCAGACACAAGCCACAGTGCACGCAGGCGCTGGTGAGTGCCTTGGCCGTTTGACCAGAACGGGTATCTGCAAATGTTGGATGCAGTTCTACATGCATGTCATACCTACTCCTACAACCAACTGTAAAGTCGCCCGGGGTTGAGAATGCCGTCCGGATCGAAGGATTTTTTGAGACGTTGCTGTAAACCTTGCTCGACGCTAGTGAGCGGCGATCGAACCTCTGCGTTGCGATCGCCCCCCCGAAACAATGAGACATGCCCCCCTGCCTCGACCGCCGCTTGTTGCAGTGCCTCGCCTGGGTGCTCGCCGTGCACCCAGCGTTGGGCGCCACACCAGTCTATGAGTGTTGTACCGAAGTCGAGTCTGACCTCGGCCGATGACTGCACTGAAAAGCGCCACAGCGCGCCTGCATCATTGAAGAACGGTAGTGTCATCTCGCGTAACTGTTCCCATAGAATGTCGCCACTTTCCAGAATTTCTCCCCCCCATTGCACTACGGTGCTGTCTACTGCGCTGGCGGCACCGGACAAGCGTAGATGCAGTTGACCGTTGAGCCAGACAGCACCGGATAGGGGTTTAGGTTGACCTGCTCTTTGATTCATATGGCGCACCGCCTCTGGGGCTGACATGTCATAGCATAGGGTCAGCGTCTTTTCCGCCCGGGGCAGTACTTTCAAGCTCACCTCGCACAGGACGCCGAGTGTCCCAAGTGCCCCGGCTTGCAGACGCGATACGTCGTAGCCAGCAACATTTTTAATGACCTTTCCGCCGAAGTTGAGTCGCTCGCACTTGCCGTTGATCAACTGGACACCGAGGACCATATCCCGAATGGAACCGTTCCAGGGTCTGGCAGGTCCGGACAGGTTGCACGCGAGTGTTCCGCCCAGAGTGGCTATGCCATTGAACAGTGGTGGCTCAAAAGACAGCGTTTGTCCCTCGGCGTCAAGGATCGCAAGAATATCGACCAGTGGAGTGCCGGCCCGTGCCGTGATAACCAACTCCTGAGGCTGGTAGTCCACAATGCCCCGGTGTTCGGAAACGTCCAGCACAGTGTAGTCACAGTTGCGACCCATCAGGTGCTGCTTGCTGCCTCCACCATTGATATAGACAGGACTGCGGGTCTCGCGTGCTTGTTGCAGTGCATCGATAATCTGCTCACTGCGGTTTCCGCTTTGAAGTGGACGGTGTTGGTCAGTCATGCTGATGCCGGGCCGGGAGTGCTCTATATTCCTGGCAGCGTTTCAAAATAGGGATGCCTTTGCCGGGGTTGAGATTAAGAGCCGGATCGAAGGCGTGTTTTATGTCCTCAAACTGTAGCAATTCCTGAGTTGTGAACTGGCTGATCATCTGCCCCAGTTTCTCGACACCCACGCCGTGCTCGCCGGTAATGCAGCCTCCGACACTGACTGACAGCTCCAGTATTTTTGCTCCGAATTCTTCAGCTCTGTGGATTGCCGTCGGGTCACTGGCGTCGAACATGATTAGCGGGTGCAGATTACCATCTCCTGCATGGAAAACATTGGCGACCGGCAGCGCGTATTGCTCGGATAGACGATAAATTTCATTCAGTACGAAAGATAACTGACTGCGCGGAATGGTGCCGTCCATGCAATAGTAGTCAGGTGAGAGGCGCCCGATCGCAGGGAATGCAGCTTTGCGCCCCTTCCATAGCAACGCGCGTTGGGTTTCATCGCGGGAGATTGTGAGAGAGGTCGCCCCGTGTTGATCAAATAGGCGTGCAATCTCTTGCGTGTGCTGTGCCACCTCCTCGGATGTACCATCGACCTCGCATAACAGGATGGCCGCCGCCTCTCTGGGATAACCTGCTTGCGCGAAATCTTCTGCCGCCTGAATCGCGAGGCGATCCATCATCTCCAGACCTGCAGGTATGATGCCTGCCGCGATGATTGCGCCGACCGCATCACCCGCTGTGCTGACACTGTCAAAGCCCGCCATCACCACCTGCGCCAGTTCGGGTAAAGGCAAAAGGCGTACAGTCACTTCCGTTATGATACCCAATAAGCCTTCGGAGCCCGTCAACAGTGCCATTAGGTCGTAACCCGGGCTGTCTAGACCCCCACTGCCAATGCTGAGTGTCTCCCCTTCGACGGTCAACACGTTAAGGGAGAGAATATTGTGCACCGTCAATCCGTATTTTAGGCAGTGCACGCCGCCGGAATTCTCCGATACGTTACCTCCGATGGTGCAGGCTATCTGGGAAGAGGGGTCTGGAGCATAGTAAAGACGGTGGCTGGCAGCGGCCTCTGAAATAGAGAGGTTGCTGACGCCTGGTTGGACGCGTGCAGTGCGGGCAAGAACATCGATGTCCAGAATTCGATCCAGTTTGCTGAGGCAGAGCAATATGCCCTCTGGGTGCGGCATGGCGCCGGCGGACAGGCCTGTTCCTGCGCCCCTTGCGACCACCGGGACGCCGAGCTGATGGCAAACACGTAACACCTGTTGTACTTGTTTCACTGTTTCTGGCAGCACTACCAACAACGGGAGGTCCGAATAGAGGGACAGAGCGTCACATTCAAAAGGGCGCTGTGATTCAGCCTCCTCGATAATGCACTCCCTGCTGAGGCATCGTCGTAGACGATGTGTCAGTTCAGCGCGGTCAGCAATGGCTAGTGGCTGGATAAAGAACCTCTCCCGGCGTTGCAGCCTTGCGGGAAAGCCGGGTCGCTGCGTGAGTGTTTTATCCTACTTTATCTGTCCTTCTACATAAAGCAGCAAACGGTTTACTACACTATCCGTCAGCGCTGGAGTCAGGCTGCAAACTGTGGCATAAAAGAAGCTCAGTTAACGGAAGGAGGTTATACATGCAGGATTTTACTGGAAAGGTTGCAGTCGTCACTGGCGGGGCCAGCGGTATTGGCCGCTCATTGGTCAAAGAATTATTGGCAGCAGGCGCCAAAGTCGTCATAGGTGATGTTGAGCAGAAGGCGCTTGATCGCGTATTAGCGGAGTTTTCGGGCAGTGGTGAAGTGCTCGGTGTCGTTACCGATGTGTCCAGTTCTGATTCGTTTAATGCACTGGCTGACAAGGTGTTTGATACGTATGGTGTCTGTCATCTGTTGTTCAACAATGCTGGGGTTGCCGCACCCTCGGCCAATGTGTGGGAAACGACGGATAACGATTGGAAATGGGTTCACGGCGTTAATGTACACGGTGTTGTTCATGGTATTCAGGCTTTTGTGCCACGCATGATTGCCTCAGGTGAAGAGGGGCATGTGATCAATACCTCCTCTGGGGATGGCGGTGTCTCACCGCTGCCCTACCAGTCTGTGTATGCCTCCAGCAAGGCAGCGGTATCGTGCATTACCGAGTGTCTTGAGGCACAACTTAAAAGTGAGGGTACCAATCTTTCCGCCTCGATCTTCTATCCATCAGGTGGGTTACTCGATACTGGAATTTGGACTACTGATCGTAATCGTCCGAAGGACTTGGCAAGAGAGAAGCCTTATGACCCAGTGCCAACCGTTCAAGATTTCAAGGTTGCCGCTGAAAAAGCAGGCTGGGATTTGGAGTTTCAGGATCTGGATGAACTGGCTCGTTACTGCCTGCAAGGTATACTGGAAAAGCGCTTTGTCATTATGATCCGGGTTGAGGAAGCTGAGGTCACGCTGCATGAACGCGCGGCACGTATTGGGCGGACCGAGTTGCCCATCGATCAGGCAGAAATCCCCCAGTTGTAGGCTGTGTGCTGATGCCGAGGTCTGCAGAGTGTGGCCTCGGCAAACTGCCTGAGAGACAACGTTTCAGTTGGCAGATTAACGCCTTAGGGGGTGTAATTTTACTGGCATGGCGGTGAATCCATGCACAAAGGATGACACCGTACGTTGCTCTTCTCCCACCACTTCAACACGTTCAAAGCGCAGTAGGATTTCCTCCCACAAGATACGCAACTGTAGCTCTGCCAGTCGGTTGCCCATGCAGCGATGGATGCCAAATCCGAAGGACAGGTGACGACGCACGTCTGGACGATCAATGATGAAGGCGTCAGGATTTTCCATAAAGCGCTCGTCCCGATTGCCCGAGACATACCACATAATGACTTTGTCGCCGGCTTTAATATGCTGCCCACCCAGTTCCGTATCTTCCTTGCAGATGCGACGCATATGCGCCAAAGGCGTTTGCCAGCGGATGGTCTCCGCGACCATAGAATCAATGAGCTCTGGATGT
>CAJXTK010000142.1 GCA_913061115.1 uncultured Haliea sp. | reverse complement strand
CTACACCTCTCTATTCGTCGGCAGCGTCAGATGTGTATAAGAGACAGGCTATCTTCAGTACGTCCATCTCATTTCACATTGAAGAACCTGGCCTATCGCATCAGTTTGAGGCACTGCAGGTGCCACCACCGGAAGAACTTGAATCTGATTTTGATCGCTGGTCCAGATTAGCGAAGGACAATCCTGACACCATAGATCCGCCCTTATTGCAGCCCATTGAACGCAAGCCTGTGAGGCCGCGAGACTACCTCAACCCGCAGCCACAGGAGCCTCAGCAGCAAATTTGGTTTCGCGCGCTGGGCGACCTTGGCGATGATCTTTCGAGGCATCAGACCATCCTGGCTTTTCTATCAGACTTTGGTTTACTCGGTACGGCGCTGCTTCCCCACCCCTACTCCGGAATGAACGCCGATCTTCAGGCGGCAAGCCTTGATCACGCGCTATGGTTTCATCAACCGTTTAAAGCAGACGAATACTTGCTGTACTGTCTGGACAGCCCAATTGCGGCCGGAGCGCGGGGGTTTAGTCGGGGTTCGTTCTATACGCGCGATGGGATTCTAGTAGCCTCTACTGCTCAGGAGTCTTTGCAGCGTATACGCACACCTAGTTAACAGTCGTCTCTATTTGATCTCCAAGAGCGAGCAGCTCTAAACTCGTACCATTGTGGCGCAGTCGGGTAATAGAGCCATTAGCTGGCCAGACGCAAAGCGTTTCAGGCCGATCAAGCAGTTGTCCGACCACGGCATTTATGACCAAAAAATGGGTGAAGATTACTGCCGGCTGAGTTAACGCTAGAAGCCGCTGCAACGCCGCGGCCCGCCAAGCAATCAGTTCATCCCCCTGCTCCACCCACTGCTGTTGCATAAATTGACGCAGCCAAACCTGGCGCTCAGCTAGCGGCACAGGCGATGGTATTTCTCGAAACACATCCTCAATAATCACATCGCGCCGCAACGACTTGGCCAGAGGCACAGAGGTCTCAAGAGCACGCTGCAAGGGGCTACTCAATAGTAATGTGTCACTGCCGACATGCTGTTGCAGGGATTCAGCGGCCTCCTCGGCTTGCTGCTGACCGAGATGACTGAGGCCGGGGTCAGGAGACTCGCCCCAACTTGCCGCCGCCTCCCCGTGCCTTATCAGGAATAGTTCCATAGTGTCTCTAGCGATGAATTAGCGATAGGAAATTAGCGACTCGCCCTGTTGCTGACCTAGCACCTGCAGAAATGAGCTATCATTATAATAAGACAGTGAAATTTTCGAGCGACTATAAAACAGCTGTGTAACAGAGCAATTAACGATAGGCTCATAAAGTTGATAGGTTTTTTCGCCATCTAGCCCTAGTATCTGGGCAACAATAGTGGCTAACGTACCACCAGAGGTAAAAATACCGATGGTTTTACCTGCCCCCTGCTCTTGCATCACATCTGCCATGGCCTGACGGGCACCCCCGGAAAAATCTGCCCAACTTTGGAGGCGCGCATCATCACAGGCAGGAGAAACCCAGTAATTAAATACGGCTTCAATCACCTTCTGATAGTCCTTGCTCGAGCTCAAACCCTTATCCACCATCGCCTCAATCTTCGAGTCGAATTTTATCACCTCAGGCACAAGATATTTCAACTGCTGGTCATTTTGAATCTCATTGAAGCGAGCATCAATATGGTGAGGGACGTCTGCGGGCTGACTGGCAATAGCTAATCGCGCTGTATTGCGCTGCCGCGAAAGGTCGCCACTGTAAACAGCATCGAAGTGTATACCTTGATCACTAAAATACTCACCTACCACCGCCGCCTGCCGACACCCTAGATCAGACAGTTTGTCGTAGTTTTCAGCACCGAAGGATGCCTGACCATGACGCACGAGATAAATAGTGGCCATCAGACACTCTCTAAAATAGTGTTGGGTTGACGATTAAAGCGAAACTCTCGTCGATAGGGAAAGAAGTCTTCAACGTATCCCGTGTGTATCTTGTCCTGTAAATCCGTCCAGAATGAAGCCTCATAAATATCACTGTGAAGCGTGTCAAACACTCTGCGCGCGCGCTGATTTCCGGAGAAAAAAAGCGGAAATTCTTCTGGGAAAATATCGTTGGGGCCTACCGAATACCAGGGTGTGCTGGCCATCTCTTCCTCTTCCGTGCGCGGCTTGGGGAGGATACGGAAGTGGCAGTCTGTCAGCGGAACAATTTCATCGTAATCATAAAAGACTACTCGACCGTGTCGTGTCACGCCGAAATTTTTAAGGAGCATGTCCCCGGGAAAAATATTGGCGGCGGCCAACTGCTTGATGGCATTACCGTATTCATCCATCACCTCTTCTACCTGCTCGTCGGTGGCAGTGCGAAGATACAGGTTGAGCGGCGTCATGCGACGTTCTACGTACACATGTTTAATGATTAGGGCTTTGCCGTGTTCTTCGATCACAGAAGGCGCTACTTCACGCAACTCCTGCATCAATTCATCCGAAAAACGCTCGCGCGCAAATGCCAGATTAGTGAACTCCTGCGTATCCGCCATCCGGCCAGCACGATCCCATTTTTTCACCAGCGCGTATTTAGCCTTCACTTGTTCGCGGGTCATGTCCTTGGGAGGCGTGAACTTGTCCTTAATGATTTTGAAGACAAAGTCGTAGGATGGCAGAGTAAAGACACTCATCACCATGCCCTTAATCCCCGGGGCGACACTGAATTGGTCGTTGGTATTCGTCATATGCCTAAAAGCACAGCGATGGTAATAGGTTTTTCCATGCTTATTGTGACCCATGGCACTGTAAATCTCGGAAATGGGTTTTGCCGGCATAAGCTCCTGGAGGAATAAAACATACTGAGCGGGCCTGCTTGCATCTACCAAGAAATAGGATCGAGTAAAACTAAACAGCACGCTGACCTTATCAGAACCAAATAGAATAGCGTCGACAAAAACTGCACCCCCCTGATTATGCAGAATGGGCAGAACAAAAGGCGTTGATCGATCACCAGACACTATACGCCCGACTATGTAGGCACCCTTGTTACGAAAAAAGTGATGTTCAAGGACCTGCATTTGGGTGTTTTCTGTCGCATCGAAACCTAGCTCCGGACTATTAAGCATCGCCTCTTGAATACTTTCAATGTCCCGCTGCATATCTTCATAAGGGATCGCAAAAGCATAATCGTTGAGTAATACTTGGAGAGCATCGGAGAGAGACCCTTCCAACGTGTAAGTGCGGTAAACTTTTTCCACATCCGCAGATGGCATATCGGCATTAGGCGAAAATACAAAAGCATATTCGTCACGAATCTTTCGGTGCTTCAATACTGCACAATAAACTGAATTAAAAAATGTTTCGGCTATTTCAAAGTTATTGTGCCCCACAATCAACTGCGCGTATATCGCGCGCGCTTCCCGCCAGAACTGAAAATCGCGAAGATCCTGCCCTGCGATCAGTTCCACGCACTGATATATTTGACGGGTTTTAGCTTTATAGAGATCAATGCGTTGGATTGATGATTGCTGTATTCCAGACCAGTCGGCATTCTCAAAGCGAGTTCGCGTCGCCAGTGTTATATTTTGGAACTCTGCGAAATAAGATTCGAATCCATTCAGTATGGTGCGCGCAAAGCGCTCTACCGTATCCACGTGGGGTTATAAGAACCTCTATTGCTCGCAAGCCAACTTGCAGGATAGCAGAAACACCTGCGCATAGAACGCAGCCACTAATGAGGCGACTAACTGGCTCACAGCATTTCCTTTGCAAATAGCTCTAGGATCTGCGGATTCGCGACACTCAACAGCATTGAACCCACTTCACCGCGTTTACCGGCTTCCTTCCAGGGCGCCAGTCGCTCAATGATTCTTCCGTGTGACCCTACCAGCGACACTTCGTCAATTAACGCATTCGGCACCAGAGCCTGAGCCTCGTCCTTTTTACCGCTCAGATACAAATCTTGTATCCGTGTGGCAACATCACCGTAACCAAGCCGCGTGGCATAGTCGTGGTAAAAATTCTTATTCTTAGCCCCCATGCCTCCAATATACAGCGCTAGCCACGGGCGCAGAGAATCAAAGGCCGCATTCAGATCGTCGTTTGCGGCAACCATAACAAAGGGTGCGACATCAAAATCTTTTAGACTCTTGCCATTCCCCGCTTTGGCGAACCCTTTGTCCAAATGCTCGCCTATGATGTCGTATTTTTGAGGATCCATCCAAACAGGAAACACGCCGTCGGCAACTTCACCCGCGCACGCGAGTCCTGCAGGCGTGATAGATGCGGTGTAAATAGGGATCTCAGGACTGCTCTGCAAAATCGACTTCAAGGGTTTACCAAGCCCAGTAGTGCCAGGCCCCTTATTGGGAAGCTGGTAAACCTGGCCATCAAATTCCACTGGGCCATCGCGCCCCATTATCTTACGCATGATCTGAATGTATTCGCGGGTGCGGGTGACGGGCTTGCCATAGGGAACACCATGCCAGCCCTCAACCACCTGCGGCCCGGAAGCACCCAGACCTGAAATAAACCGACCGCCTGACAGCTGGTGCAGCGACATTGATGTCATCGCACACATAGCCGGAGATCGAGCGGGCATCTGCATAATTGCCGTGCCCACCCTGATTTTTTTGGTCTGCGCTAATATCCAGGTGGCAGTGGACACAGCGTCATTACCGTAAGCCTCCGCTGTCCACACAGAATCAAAGCCCATCGATTCCGCCTGATGTATCAGTTCCATGGGTATATGAATTTGTTTGCCGGAATAGCCCAGCAGAAAGCCCAGTTTCATAGATAATCTCCAATAATAGCCATGCTTGGCCAGCCTTAAATTAGTGTGGTCATTTAACCATCGAAAACAACAGCGAATTGTGCCTCATAGCAGCCGTCATTGCCAAAACGTGCTTCGCGCTGCCGACCAAAAACACGGTGAATCATTTGGCTCGGCACACTGTATCCGCAATGAAAGTCTTAATGCAACAGGCTGTAGAGCTTCCGCTGGTACTCTACAGCCAACGGGTCACCTTTGCCCAGTGATGCAATCGACTCCAACAGCATGCGTTTTGCTGCTCCGTCGCCATGATTAAGGTCTTTACGCAGTATGCTGACAAAATGTTCCATGCCATCACGAAACAGCCCAGTGTCTATGTATTGCACACCTAACTGGTAGCAGACATCAAGGTCATCCGGGTTAGAGGCTAGCTGCTGCTCCAACGCCTCAATCTCGGGCGACTTTGCGGCCTCTCGCTTGATGTCTAGCTGCGCTTGCAGTTGCTCGTAGGCCGCGTCCTGATCTGCCTTACGCACACCCTTTAATAATGCTTCTGCCTCATCCAATCGCAGGCTTTCGATCAAGGCATGGGCGTAAGTCATCGTAATATCATGACTCTGCTGAGAGTCAGTCCATGCCTGACGCAGCGGCATAAGAGCCTCGTTAAACTCTCCTCTTTCCATCGCCTCCAACCCGGTTTGCACCAGTGCATCCCAAGGCTTGGGCAGATACTTCGCCAACATTTCTCTAATAAACGATTCCGTTTGAGCCCCGGAAAAACCGTCTACGGGCTGACCGCCCTGTATCACCATCACCGTGGGCAGGTTGCGCACACCTAATTGCTGAGCGATATCCTGCTGCTCATCTGCATTCACCTTAGCCAGCAAGAAAGCACCTTGATATTCCGTGGCAATTTTTTCCAGCAGGGGCATTAACACTTTACAGGGTTCGCACCACTCGGCCCAAAAATCTACCACTACCGGGCGTTTATGGGATTCTTCGATGAGGAGCGCAGAGGCGTTAGTTTCATCTATGTTAACTATGTAATCCGTCACTTGCTCTCCCTCTGAATGTTCGATTATACCTTTTGGCTTCGCTGAATTAACGCGATTAAAAGCACTGGCAGCCAAGTGTGGGTCGTGCGGGGTCGTCTCGGGAGTGTCTCTCTGCTAGAGGCCCAGTACATCCTGCATATCGTAAAAACCTGGATTCTGCCCTACCAACCAGCCAGCAGCGCGCACCGCTCCACGAGCAAAGGACATACGACTGGAAGCCTTATGGGTAATTTCTACACGCTCTCCATCGGCCGCAAAGGTGACGGTGTGGTCGCCCACAATATCGCCAGCACGCACGGTGGCAAAGCCAATGGTATTGCGATCACGCGCGCCGGTCTGGCCTTCACGTCCGTACACCGCAACCTTGTCCAAATCACGACCCAGCGCATCGGCCACCACCTTGCCCATACTGAGCGCAGTGCCGGAAGGCGCATCGATTTTGTGCCGATGATGTGCCTCATACACTTCAATATCGACGTCGTCGCCCAGCACTCGGGCCGCCATATCCAGTAGCTTGAAACACACATTAACGCCCGTGCTAAAGTTGGACGCCTTACAGATTGGCACAAGGCTCGCAGCCTGCTCAATATCGCGCCCCTGCTCGGGTGTAAATCCGGTGGTGCCAATCACCATGGCAACGCCGCTGGAACTGCACAGGGCAAGATTAGCCATCGTTGCATCGGGCACTGAAAAATCAATTAACACGTCAATATCACCGATCACGTCTGCCAGTGAACTGACAACGGCTACGCCGTTTTTTTCCTGCCCAGACAACTCACCCGAATCCGCACCAACCAGCGTGCTTTCGGGACGCTCGATGGCCGCAGTCAATACCATACCATCAGCCTGCCCAATCGCTTCAATCAGGGTCCGACCCATGCGCCCCGCGGCGCCTGTAATACCAATCCGTGTTGTCATGTTTTCATGTTTTCATATCATCAAAAAAGCTCTTCACGCCTTCAAACCAGCTTGTCTGTCGAGGAGATTGATTTTGTCCACCCTCTCCCAGGCTACCGCGTAGTTGCTCCAGCAATGCTTTTTGCTCCTTATTGAGTTTAACCGGTGTCTCGATCACCGCACGGCACAGTAGGTCGCCCACACCCCCGCCCCGCACGGGTTTTACGCCCTTGCCCCGCAGACGAAACAGTTTACCCGTCTGCGTCTCAGCCGGTATCTTCAATTTAACCCGACCTTCAAGTGTGGGAACCTCTAAATCGCCACCCAGCGCGGCCTCCACAAACGTAATGGGTACCTCACAATACAGATTTTTCCCATCGCGCTCAAAGATATGGTGTTGCCTAACTGACATCTGAACAAACAGATCGCCGGAGGGCCCACCTTCTGGCCCTGCCTCTCCTTCACCCGACAAACGAATGCGGTCACCGGTATCGACACCCGGCGGCACCTTGACTGACAGCGTTTTGGTTTTCTCCATCCTGCCCTGGCCACGGCAAGTACCACAAGGATCAGAAATAGTTTTGCCGCGCCCTCGGCAACTCGGGCAGGCCTGCTGCACCTGAAAAGGGCCTTGCTGCATGCGCACCTGACCGACGCCACCGCAGGTGGAACAGTTAGCAGGAGAACTGCCTTTTTTCGCACCAGAACCTTCACAGGTATCACAGGCACTCAGACTGGGTACGCGGATTTCAACCGTAGTGCCATTGACCGCATTCTCCAAAGAAATATCCAGAGTGTAGCGTAAATCAGACCCACGCTGAGGACCACCTCGGCCACGCCCTCCGCCGCCACCACCGAAAATATCACCGAACACATCGCCAAAAACGTCGCTGAAATTACCACCGCCGAAGCCACCACCGCCGCCACCCGAATCAACGCCGGCATGGCCATACTGGTCGTACGCAGCCCGCTTCTGGGCGTCCGTAAGGATTTCATAGGCCTCGCTGGCTTCCTTGAATTTTTCCTCTGCGGCAGGGTCGTCAGGATTTCGGTCTGGATGATGCTTCAT
>CAJXTK010000141.1 GCA_913061115.1 uncultured Haliea sp. | reverse complement strand
ATATATTTCCCGCCATCACTTCAACGGTTTGAGCCCAAGCGAATGGTTTTTAGTACTTGGGTTGACCATTTGCCTTTTGCATATGACCTTGTCGCTGCCATTCGCCCTGAATTAATAGTTGAACTTGGCGTCTATAATGGACTGTCTTTTTTCACTTTTTGTCAGTCCATGGTTGAACATGACATTGATGGCGTGGCCTATGGTGTCGATTGTTGGGAAGGTGACGACCATACCGATGCTTACGATGACTCTATATACACAGACGTTAGTGATCATGCGCGAGAGTACTACCGCGGGAATTCCTATCTTTTACGTATGTTCTTCAATGAGGCGCTGCAGCACTTTAATGAGAACTCCTTGGACTTATTGCATATCGACGGCTTGCATACTTACGATGCAGTTAAGGAGGATTTCACCAATTGGTATCCTAAAGTGAAGCCCGGTGGCATTGTTCTATTTCACGATGTCATGGCAAAAATAAAGGACTTTGGGGCGTGGAAGTATTTTGAAGAGCTCGAAAAAGAACATGACGAGGTGTTCAAGTTTAATCATGGGTTTGGTCTGGGAGTGATTAGGAAGCCAGGTGGTGAAGGCAGCAGTGAGCCGCTGCTGAATCTTCTTTTTTCAAAAGACGAAGAGACACAAAAGCGGTTGCGGCAGTTTTATGTGCATGCCGGACTATTTTTGGAGGCTCGTCGTCAGGCCGCTTTTTTCCGCCAGTCCCGCAAGGGGAATAGGAAAGGCGGGCAAGGCAAAGGAAAGCTGGTGGCACAGGACGATGGTTAGGCCCTCTCGCTGCCTTGGCGTGTCGGCTGCAGTAGGTTGTGGCATTTGACAGCACTTTAGGGAGTGTGCAGGATAAACACATGAACGCTCATCACAAACTTCTGAATCAGGCAGAACAACTCGTCCAGGAAGGCAACTATCGGTCTGCCATTGCTTTGTTGGAAACGGCGGGAAGGTACGATGATCCTGCGCTGGCGCAGCGACTGATTGAGTTGCGTATACAGGCGTATCCTGAAATGGAATGGCCACAACCCCACAGTAATTGGCCCCCTGTTCACGACAACCGGTTTGGATCGGTAGAAGGCTTTCCTGAGATTGGGGCGGGTGACCTCGACGCGGATGCCCTGAAGGCTGGCATTTTTGGTAAGGGCGGTCTGATTGTGCGGGGGTTAATGGATTCTGCTCGAATTAAAACAATGCGGGAAAACATCGACCGCGTGTTACAGGCCAGAATTGACGTTTCTCAGGGCGCAGAGTCAGACGCGCACACTAACCCTTGGTACCGGAGATGCCCTAGCGTGCAGGGCGGGCCCGCTCAGTTTCGTGGGGGTGAGCGCTACACCAATGTCGGTTCGGTGTGGAGTGTTGATAGTCCTCCTGTAACGTTTCAGCTGATTGAATATTACCGCGAGATCGGTCTTCCCGCGCTACTGACCGGCTATTTTGGAGAAGATTCGGTGCTTTCTGTGCGCAAATGGGTGGTCCGCTGCGCAGCGCCAAACAATGGTGCTTCTTCAGGCTGGCACCAGGACGGTTACTTTCTTGGGGATGCCTCGTCCATCAGAACGGCAAACTTGTGGATCGCGCTCACAGACTGTGGCGGTGATGCCGATGCACCGGGATTGGAAATCATCGGTGGGGGGGAAAGAAAGATACATGAAACAGGCACCCATGGATCTCCTTTTAATTGGACAGTGGGCCAGGGCCTTGTGGACGAGATAGCGCAGACCAACCCTGTGCAGTGCCCCAGATTCAGCGCGGGAGATGCACTTTTCTTCGACCACTTTAATCTACATCGCACGGGCTTTGGCTTGAGTCATACGAATAATCGTTATGCGATAGAATCTTGGTTTTTCGCGGGGTCAACGGCGCCGTTAAAGCAGCAACCGGTGGTCTTCTAGCGTCACCGAGACGATATGTCCGCGCTCGTTGTGTCTGTTTTTGTGGCTGGCGAAATGTATGTTGCATTGAGTCGGCGACGCCAGTGACGCCCGCGAGTTTAGTGAATTTCAGCTATGGAAGCGTATGTATGACAATTGACAGTGCGTGTCCTGATGGTGCAGACGGACTCGACGCCTATCGCGAGGTGCTCGAGCAGGTTGAGACACTGACTAAGGCCGGCGATTATGATGCGGGTATCGCGCTGTTACAACCGATAGCGCGGGCTAGCGGCAGTGAGGAATTGATGCGGCGCCTGATTGAGTTGCGGGTAGAGGCTTTTCCCGCAATGGCCGATAACATTACGCTTGAGCCTATGTATGAGGCAAACGAATTATTGGGCAATACCACTGCACTGCGCGCTCGGATGGCGTCAGACGGCTACCTGTTTTTCCGTAATATTGTCCCTACGCAACGGTTAGAACAACTGAGGCGCGAGATAACAGAAATTCTTGCCGAGCTGGGGTGGATTGAAGGCGGGCGCGATCGAATGAGCGCCAAGGCACTATGCCGGCCGCGCAGGGAGGGCAGCCCCAAGTTTTTTCAAGCACACGACCGCATCGTAAAACTTGAATCCTTTCATAGCCTGGCGCATGAAATCAATGTGATAAACGTCATGCGACAGGCGCTCGGCGAGAGCGCTTTCCCTCAGCCTCTGAGTATTGTCAGGCTCATATTTCCTGATAGCCCAGAACTGGCTACGCCACCGCATCAAGACTTTCCTAACAATCAGGGCACTCCAAATTTGACTGCGGCATGGATGCCATTGGCGGATTGTGCCGTCAAGGATGGATCTTTGGCAATTATGGAGGGCTCACATAAATATGGTGTGCTCCCGTTAACCTTTCACTTGGGCGCCGGTAATCGACGTGCTGTGCTCAGTAAGGAAGTGCTGAAATGTCGCTGGGTGGGTGCGGATTTCAGAGCCGGGGATATCGTGCTCTTCCAATCAATGACCGTTCACAAGGCTATGGAAAATCACAATCTCGAGCATATGCGTCTGTCCGTAGACTTTCGCTATCAACTGGAGGGCGAAGCGCTCACCGAGGGTTGCCTCCAGCCTCATTTTAATCGTTTTAGTTGGGAGGAGATCTACAAAGATTGGACGTCAGATGCATTCAAATATTACTGGCTGAACAAGGACTATGTCGAAGCTCACTGGGACAAGGCCTTACATGAGTTGCCTGAAGGCCATGTTGACGAAGCCTATGAGCAACAGCTGGCCTATAACATCGCGTTGACGCGCCGGAAAGACTGCGCTACTGATAACAATGAGAGCTAGCAGTGCTGTTGTTAAGCGGCACTATTGCCGTCGAAAAGGTCTGCATGTTAGCGCTCACCAGGCGATAGGTATTTGATTCTTTGGAAAGCTTGATGCGCCAAAAAACCAGGTCTCGACCGCATACCGCAGTTTGGTGAAGTCGGAGCGATATTGAGTTCTGTGTAGATAAAAATGATCGAAGAAAAATACATCGCCGGCACTGAACGTGGGTGTTAGTGGCTGGCTATCTACCAGACGACTGGACACCTGTGAATCACTAACTGACCAGTCGAATTGGGCCCCCGCCGCAGAGGTAATTTTATTGAGCCGCTGTGGTACAACATCCATACTAGGCGCACCTGTTGTGCCGCCGCATTCATTCAGTGGCATCCACATATTAAGGCTATTGAGATTAGTCCCCATAAATGCGCCGTCTTGGTGCCAACCCGCCTCCGCAACCGGCAGTTTGGAGCGCCTTAAAACCCACTTTTTGACAGAGAGACATGGGGGCTCGCCGAGGTATAGTCCGATCAGCTCTTTTAGGCCGTGTGCTTCGTACAGCTGTAACAATGCCTCTGCGACACTCGGGGCTTCGACACACATAGCTGATCCAGACTCGCGGTGAAAGCTCCTTGTATTGCCAAGCTCTCTATCCTTCTTTGGCATGATGGTTTTGAGGTTGCCGGGTGGATTGTAGTAGGTATTCATGGCGGGAGTTGAGCCCGAGTCTAAGCAAGCGTCGATTACGTTGTCCGCAGCCTTGATGAGTGTATCCATAGGTGTTTTAGAAAACATGTCGCGGACAATGAGTGCGCCATGCTCGGAGATTGCCGCGCGTAGGCTATCTATGGTGAGTTCATTTGCATTGATTTCTGGCACGCAGCGCTCGGCAGGTATCGCAGGCTCATGCTGTTCGCCCACGATGAGTGAGGGGTGAGAAACGGCTTCACGCGCGCGATATGACTCAATTCGAGCGCCAATTCTGGCACAGTCGGACGCTATGTTGCGAGATTCAAGGTCTACTGTAGTAAGTTCAAAAGCACTCATATGTCTCTTTGATCACCAAACCCTACCAAAATTGTATTCGATTTGTTTTGTCGAGTCGATAACCGCACAAGCACATTGACCAATTTATGGTGAATCAATGCAAAAATTCAGGAGGAAACGGTTTATCCGGAAACGCCGTGAATGCAGTACAATAATGCATATCAATCTATAAATTAGTGGTTTCACACTGTGTTTAATCTGTCAGGGCTGATGGTACTTGCGCGACGCCTAGTATTCGCAATTGGATTCTCCTCAATGCTAGCCAATACCGGTTCCGCCAACACGGAGGAATTCACATTACCGAATCTCGGTGAATCCAGTACTAGCATGTTTTCATCCGAATTCGAGTACCAGTTAGGCCGTGCCTGGTTGCGAGCTTTCCGCGGTCAAGTCCCCACCATAGACGATCCCTTGTTGTTTGATTACGTAGAAAACCTTATCTATAGGCTGGTTAGTCATTCTAAATTGGAGGACCGACGCATAGATCTGGTCATTGTAGACAATCCGACAATGAATGCCTTTGCTGTTCCCGGCGGCGTGATAGGCATTCACAATGGCCTGCTTCTATGGGCCGAGACGGAAGACGAATTTGCCACTGTGTTGGCGCATGAAATTGCTCACTTAAGCCAACGTCACTTCTCGCGCGGGGTAGAGTATCAACAAAAATTACAGCCTTTGACCCTCGCTGCTATGTTGGCGAGTTTTGTGTTGATGGCAACCACTGGTGCAGACGTGGGTATGGCGGCTTTGTCGGCAACACAGGCGGCTGCGCAGAATTCGGCGCTGAGTTACAGTCGAAGTAATGAGCAAGAAGCTGACCGCGTTGGTATGCAAACGATAATAGATGCGGATATGGACCCGCACGCAGCGCCTGTGATGTTTGAGCGTATGCTGCGCACAACGCGGTATTCAGCCAGCGAACAGATGCCCGAATTTCTTCGCTCTCATCCCCTGTCCGAAAATCGTATTGCCGATACACGCAATCGCGCGAGGAAATATCCCAAAAAAGTGCGCGACCCAGACCTGAATTATCAATTGATGCGGGCCCGCGTTATCACTGAGCTGTCCGAAACCCCAGTTCTGGCGGTAGCCAGATTTCAGGGAGAACTGGACGGCACGCCCTATTCCCGCGAAGCCGCTACCTATGGGCTGGTTCTTGCGCTGACGGCTTCTGGGCGCGCTGATGAGGCCGGTTTGGAGCTGGACTCCATTTGGTCAACCAGTCCTGATCGTCTTGAATATATCATTGCCGATGCGGATATTGATATGGCACGTAATAAGCCAGATCAGGCCGCAAAAAAATTGGCTCGCAGGCTAGCGGTCTCCCCGGGCAATCATCCGCTGACCATGAGCTACGCCAGAGCATTGATGAAAAATCAACAGCCACATATCGCCGCCGAAGTGCTAGTGAAGCAGAGCAAGCGCTGGCCCGATGATCCTAGTCTTTGGTATCTGCTTGCAGAGGTACAGGGTTTGTCCGGCAATATCGCAGAGCTGCACCAATCTCGGGCGGAGTATTTTATTCTCAAGGGGTCTTTGGGCGACGCTAAAAAACAACTTACCTATGCGTTGAAATTAACTCAGGGCAACTACTTGGCTTCAGCTAAGATTCATCAGCGTCTGGCGGATGTCGCCACAATGCAGGAGCGGATGGAGGAGTTTTAAATTCTCGCCGGGATTTCCCCAGGGACCAAGGCCTCAGGCGTTGCCCTTGACTGTGATCTGAAGTTCGCTGGCAAAGTCTAGCATGCGGCGCAAAGGAATCATGGCTTGCTCTCCGATAGCGGGATCGACACTTATCTCGTTATCGGCCCTCTCAAATACCTGAGCCAGTGTTTCCAGATCATTCATTGCCATCCAGGGACATTGGGCACAACTACGACAGCTGGCGCCTTCACCGGCCGTGGGCGCGATAATAAACTCTTTATCGGGTGCCTGCTGTTGCAGCTTATAAAATATACCTTGGTCGGTGGCTACAATGAAGCGCCTGTTGTTCATTTCACTTGCAGCCCGAATAATCTGAGTGGTTGAACCCACTCGATCGGCTAAGTCCACAACTGCAGCGGGTGATTCGGGATGCACCAGTACCGCGGCATCGGGATAGACTCGCTTCAAATCGGCGATACCGCGTGCCTTGAATTCCTCATGCACAATGCACGCGCCATCCCACATGAGCATATCGGCGCCGGTTTGTCGTTTTACGTAATCACCCAAATATTGGTCGGGCGCCCAGAGAATTTTTTCGCCCTGTTCTGTCAGATGTTCGACCACATCAAGGGCTATGCTTGAAGTGACGACCCAGTCGGCCCTGGCCTTCACCGCCGCTGAGGTATTGGCATACACGACAACTTTTCGCTCGGGATGCTGATCACAGAAAGCCGAAAATTCATCGATCGGGCAACCCAGATCCAAAGAGCAGGTTGCTTCCAATGTTGGCATCAGAACGCGTTTCTGGGGTGTAAGAATCTTGGCTGTTTCACCCATAAATTTGACGCCCGCGACCACGAGTGTGCTGGCGGGGTGATCGTGGCCAAAGCGTGCCATTTCGAGTGAATCCGAGACGCAACCACCGCTTTCTTCGGCCAGGGCCTGGATTGCCGGGGACGTATAATAATGCGCCACAATGACAGCATTCTCTTCCTGCAATCGGGCTTTTATCTGGTTCTTAAGTGACTGTTCCTGTTCCGGCGTAAGCTGCTTTTGCTCGGCACGATCGAGATGGTACTGCACCTGATCCCGGATGGTTTTCAGTTTTTCGGAGGCAAGACTCATAGGTGGCTATTAAAGGCGGAAAAAACGAGCGGCAATTCTAACATAAAATAAGCGGGTGTTAATTCCCCATTCCCCATAGAAACACACTCATGTCGCAAATAGCCCGTGCAGTTGCCACAATAGCGACGACGAATTGAGCCGTGAATCGAGAGACTTGGAAAGGGTGTCGCCGCTTTGGTAATTTTCAATGAACATTTACTCGAGTTCCACTCATTAATTCCGTATAACCTTATGTTATTTATAGAATAAGGAGTTGGTTGCGAGACGACTTCTGCGGTCCAGAGGCGACTAACCAGCGCGCTCCAATCGTCAGTGAACAAGTCGTTAGGGATTCAGAGTGGAGCAGCATACAGTACTGATCATATCGGAGAACAAGGCGGATCACCTTATTCTTGCAGAATGCTTGGCGCGCGCTAAACCGGCGAGGTTCCGGCTTGCAGCCTCAGAAGCCATGGAGCGCCCACTCGAAGCGCTCCTGGATCCTATGATAGATGCCGTGATTATGGGGCATGGGGCTCAAACGGAATATTTATTACGCCTGGCCAACAAAAACAATGTCGCGGCCCCACTTATTATGATGCTGGATGACTCCGAGCAGGCTTCTTTTGGCCATTTGCGCGAACTGGGAGCCCAGGACTATCTTATCCGCGGGCAATTGCAGGATGCACTCGTGCACCGCATCCTCGAGTACAACATTCAGCTCAAGCTCTGTCTCTTATACACATCTCCGAGCCCACGAGACTAGGCATGATCTCGT
>CAJXTK010000140.1 GCA_913061115.1 uncultured Haliea sp. | reverse complement strand
GAGATCATGCCTAGTCTCGTGGGCTCGGAGATGTGTATAAGAGACAGCAATCAACGAGATGAACGATTTTGTATATCAGATGTTTTTTGATCATATTAAGGGGCAGGTTGGTGACGATGAGGAACTGCTGAAAAAGGTGACGCCTGATTATGCTCCGATGGGCAAGCGCACCTTGCAGGACAATGGCAGTTGGCTGTCAGCACTCAAACGCGACAATGTTGACCTAGTTACCCAAGGTGTGGCGAGCGTCAGTGCAGGCGGTGTTACGGCGAGTGACGGCACTTTTTATCCTGCAGATATAGTCATTTATGCCACCGGTTTTGAGACCGACAAGTTTTTGTGGCCGATGGAGATTAAAGGCAGAGGAGGGAAGTTGCTGTCCGATAAGTGGGGCATTGAACCTTCTGCATACCTTGGAATAACGGTGTCTGATTTTCCTAATTTCTATTGTATGTATGGTCCTGGCACTAACCTAGCGTTTGGGGGTAGCCTCATTTTTAATGGCGAGTGCCAGATTCGTTACATTATGGAGTGCCTCAAGACGTTGATGCAGTCTAAACATAATTCCATTGAGTGTAAGGAAGACGTGCACAGAGATTACCAGAAGCGCTTTCGCGCATTGCATGCCCAGCTAGTGTGGGAGCATGATTCTATCAAAACTAGTTTTTATCAAAATGCTGAAGGCAAGGTTACCTTGTTGTGGCCGTGGAAGATTCTCGACATGTGGCGCTGGACCAAGGAAGTGAACAGCGCCGACTATCAATTTGAAAATTAGAGAGGCGCTGGTATGTCCCAACTGAAAGATAAAGTGGCTATTGTAACTGGGGCGGCCTCCGGTATTGGTTTAGCCTGCGCACAGCGTTATGCAGCCGAAGGCGCAACCGTCATTGGTATGGATAGGAACAGGTCTAGTGGTTGGTCCTCTGTTGAAGCGCAGGCGCCAGCTACCCGTTTTCACCAGATCGATGTGACCGATGGTGAAGCACAAAGAGCGGTAGTTGCAGACACCTTGAGCGAATTTGGAACAATCGATATTTTACTCACGGCTGCGGGCCTCGGCGATGGTGGGCCCGTGGGGATGTTAGATGAAGAAGTGTGGGACCGTGTGATTGATGTCAACCTGAAGGGCACTTTTTTGTCCATCAAAGCGGTGCTTGATGCAATGATGGCACAGCGGTCCGGTAGTATTATCACCATTGCCAGTGTCGAGGGGCTTAATGGCACCGAAGGCGGTAGTGTCTATAATGCTTCCAAGGGCGGGGTGGTTCTGTTGAGTAAGAATGTCGCAATTGACTATGGGCGTATGGGTATTCGGTGCAACGCGATTTGCCCCGGTTTTATCGATACGCCCATGCTTAATGGTGTGATGGACCTAATGCCAGAACTTAAGACAGATGTTATTCGTGAGACTAAAGTGGGGCGGCTGGGTAAGCCCGAGGAAATTGCTGGAGCAGCCTATTTCCTTGCATCAGACGACTCCAGTTATGTTACGGGTCATACCCTGGTAGTTGACGGCGGCTATACGGCCGGCCATAGCCACGGGATCGTCCAGATGATGGGGCTGGTGTGACGGCCTACGCCTAGCGGCCTAGCATTGAACGAGCGACCAGCTCCCGCATGATTTCAGACGTGCCGCCGTATATCCGTTGAATACGGGCATCGGTGTAGAAGCGGGAGATGGGATATTCGGTGGTGTAGCCGTAACCACCGAATAGTTGCAGACACTGGTCGACAGTTTTGCATTGCATTTCGGTGCTGGCATATTTCAGCATGGCAGCATCTTCTGCGGTCAGCCTTTGCTCTGTATACGCATCAGCACACTTTTCGTAGAACGCGCGGTTGATGGCGATTTCAGTTTTCACTTCGGCTAACGTGAAGCGGGTGTTTTGGAAGCTGGCTATCGTCTGGCCGAAGGCTTTTCGTTCCAATACGTAATCTACAGTTATGTCCAGCGCACCTTCTGCTGCAGCAATGGCTTGGGCAGCGATACCCAAACGTTCCCGTGGTAGCTCGGTCATCATAATGACGAAGCCCTTGTTGAGTTCACCCAGTAGTGAGGAAGCGGGCAGGCGAACGTCCTGAAAAAACAGCTCGGCAGTATCGGACGTGTGCTGCCCCATTTTCTCAATCTTTTTGCCGCGCGCAAAGCCCGGTAGTGTGGCATCCACAATAAACAGCGAAGTGCCCTTCGCGCCTTTGCCGGGATCCGTAATGGCCGCAACGATGACAATGTCTGCTAGCATGCCATTGGTGATGAAAATTTTGGAGCCGTTGAGTATCCACTCGTCCCCGTCCTTGACCGCTTTGGTGCGAATGCTCTGCACATCTGAGCCAGCACTGGGCTCCGTCATGGCGAGGGCACCGAGGGCTTCGCCGGTTACCATTTTGGGCAACCATTGCGATTTCTGTTCTTCAGTGCCGAAATGTTCGATGTACGGTGCTACGATATTGCTGTGAATACTATAACCCGATGCAATGCCACCAAAACCCAGACGAGACATCTCTTCAATAACGGCAAAGGTGACTTCAGGCGTGGTGCCGGCAGCACCGTACTCTTCTGGCATATCGGGACACAGTAACCCAGCCTGCCCCAGTGTATGCCACAATTTTCTGGGAACGCTATGCTGCGCCTCCCACTGCTCAATGTGCGGGGAAATTTCCGCTTCTAGGGCGCGGTGTGCCATATCGCGAAACAGGGTCAACTCTTCGTTATCCATGGTTATTGGTCTCTGGGGGACTGAATAAGGTCGGCGATTTTGCGTGATTTTCAGGCTATAGACAACGGCAGATGCCATCTAATTGCAAAAACCACCCGTTGGACTAACTCGGTACTAGTCAGTGGCGCTGAGAGTGCTTAAACTGGGCTGACTTTACAAAGGCTAACTCAGGAGAATAACAATGCGCGAGAACAGGCAGTTTTACATGAACGGTGAGTGGGTAGACCCAGTGTCTCCCAACAGTTTTGACGTAATTAATCCCGGCACGGAAGAGGTCTGTGGACATATATCGATGGGCTCCGAGGCTGATGTCGACAAGGCAGTTGCAGCGGCAAAGGCGGCATTTGAGACATTCAGTCGCACGAGTACTCAGGAACGGATTGAATTGCTGGAATCGTGTATCGCGGTCTACAAGAAATATTATCTTGATATTGCCGATGCGATTCGTGAAGAAATGGGCGCACCTCACACGCTAGCGACCACTGCGCAGGCCTATACCGGGCAGGGACATTTGGAGGAGGCACTTAGGGTTCTGCGGACTTTTGAGTTTGAGGAGGACCTGGGCGAGCATCGTATCTTTAAGGAGCCTATTGGCGTTTGTGGCTTGATTACGCCGTGGAATTGGCCGATCAATCAGATTTCCTGCAAAGTTGCGCCGGCGCTGGCTGTGGGCTGCACGATGGTACTGAAGCCCAGTGAAGTTGCACCCTTGTCAGCCTATTTGTTTGCACAAGTAATGCATGAAGCGGGCGTGCCTGCCGGCGTGTTCAATATGGTCAATGGGGATGGTCCAGTAGTGGGTACGGCGCTGTCGAAGCACCCTGACGTGAGCATGATGTCTTTTACAGGATCGACTCGTGCCGGCTCTCTAGTGGCTCAAAACGCGGCGCCCACGGTGAAACGTGTGACGCAAGAGTTGGGTGGAAAATCACCCAATATTATATTAGATGATGCTGATTTGGAGACAGCAGTCGCCGGCGGTGTCAGACATATGTATACCAATACAGGGCAATCGTGTAACGCACCTTCGCGCATGTTGGTGCCTGCGGCCAAGCTGGCTGAAGCTGAAGCTATTGCCGCTAAAGTGACAGAGTCAGTTGTTGTTGGAGACCCAACGGCGGAGACAACGACTATGGGGCCGGTGGTTTCCGAAGTGCAGTTCAATAAGATTCAGGGTCTGATCGAGCAGGGTATTAAGGAGGGCGCAAAGGTCGTCATTGGGGGGCTAGGTCGCCCCGAGGGACTCGATAAGGGTTACTTTGTTCGGCCGACTATATTTTCTCAGGCCAATAATGAGATGACCGTCGCCCGGGAAGAAATTTTCGGACCGGTACTCACTATGATCCCTTATGACACAGAGGAAGAGGCGATTCGCATTGCGAATGATACGCCCTATGGGCTGGCGGGCTATGTGCAAAGTGGTGACCTTGATCACGCCCGTGAAGTGGCCTCGAGGATCCGTGCCGGCAATGTGCATATTAACGGTGCATCCGGCGGTTTTAATGTGCCGTTTGGTGGCTTCAAGCAATCGGGCAATGGTCGCGAATGGGGTAGCCATGGTTTTACCGACTTTCTTGAGATCAAGGCAGTGGAAGGTTTCGGCAAGTAGAGGTATGAGTAAGTTTGTTCTTGGTATCGATCAGGGCACGACAGGAAGTACTGTCGCTCTGATGGATGCCAGGGGTAAAGTGCGCGCGCGCGTTAACTATGAGTTCCCGCAAATCTATCCTCGACCTGGTTGGGTAGAGCAGCGACCGGCTGATATCTGGGCTTCGGTGGGAAAGGGGATTCGTGCAATTTTTCGCAAGGGCATTTGCAAACCCAGCGAGATAGTCGCGATTGGCATCACTAACCAGCGCGAGACATCTCTGCTGTGGGATAAACAGACCGGTGAGCCCTTTAACAATGCCATCGTATGGCAGTGCAGGCGCACCTCGGAATTCTGTGAATCACTGCGGACAGCAGGACACGAAAATGCCGTCAGACGCAGGTCCGGCCTGGTTCTGGATCCTTATTTTTCCGCCAGTAAATACCGCTGGTTGCTTAAGAATACGGTCGGTATATCGAAAGCTGTCACTAACAAGCGGGTGGCTGCAGGTACCATAGACAGTTTCTTAGTTTGGCAACTCACTGGGGGCGACGTGCACGTCACCGATGTATCCAATGCTTCGCGTACCTCACTGATGAACATTAAAACGGGACGTTGGGATCAGCACCTTCTTTCGCTGTTTGAGGTGCCGCGGGAGATTCTGCCCGCGATCGTCCCGTCCAGTGGAATCCTTGGCCGCACCCGGGGAGTTGCCGGCCTGCCGGATGGTATTCCCATTTCCGGCATGGCGGGTGATCAGCAGGCGGCGCTCTTTGGTCAGGCGTGCTTTGATGTAGGCGATGCCAAGTGCACGTTTGGAACCGGCTCATTCATCCTGATGAATACCGGGGCGGAACGCCTGCACTCGCATTCAGGTCTACTAACCACTGTAGCGTGGCAGTTAGGTGAAAAGGGGAAGTTGGTCTACGCACTCGAGGGCGGGGCCTTTGTCTGTGGAGCAGCGGTTCAATGGCTGCGCGATGGTCTCAAGATGATCAAACACGCGCCTGATATTGAAGCGTTGGCACTGCAGGTTAAAGACCACGGGGGCGTGGAGTTTGTGCCCGCTTTAACGGGACTGGGTGCTCCCCACTGGGCCCCCGATGCACGCGGAACCTTAACCGGCATAACCCGCGGCACACAGAGAGGTCATATCGCCCGCGCAACACTTGATGCAATGGCATTACAAAATGCTGACATTCTGCGTGCGATGGAGCGTGACTTGGGTAAGCGCATGAAGCCGTTGCGCGTAGACGGCGGGGCTGCGGTCAATAATTTGTTAATGCAGATACAGGCCGATTTGCTCGGTCGCCGTCTCATTCGGCCACAAGTGATTGAAACCACGGTGGCCGGAGCCTGCTACCTGGCGGGTCTTGGTGTCGGTCTGTGGGAAAGTCCGGCGGAGGTGAAAAAAATTTGGCGGGTGGAAAAAGAATTCTCGCTTACCATCAGTGCCCGTGCTCGACGACAGCGCTTCTCCAGCTGGAATGATGCGCTTCAGCGTACTTTGCTGTAGCCGTATCAAGAGGCGATTATGTCCGACGTTATTCCTTTTCGAAAACCTTCACTAAAGGAAAAGCACAAGGGCAATACCTTGTGTCGCCACGGCCACCACAAATGGGAAGTGGACAAGACAAAACAGTTTGATGTTAAGCAAGGTAAGTTGGTAACAATCTATCACTGCGTTCGTTGCCGCAAGCAAAAGGTGATGTCGATTTGAGTGGCGAGCGTCTTCAGGATCAAGTGCTGGCCGACAGAGTGGACGCATTAACCCAAATATCGTAGGATTTCCTGCGGTAATACCTCATTGGAGTAGCTATGCCTGAGTTCCAAATTTCGCGGGAGAGCTTGGAGGCGAGAGATGCGGTGTCAGACTGCGACTCGATAGCGCAGCGTATAGAGTCTTATCGACATCTTTACCCAAAAAATAACCCAAAACTTATTGTTGCTAGTGAATCTGCTGATGCGGCACCCGTTGAGTGCTGTATACCAGAGGTCACGCTAGAAGAATTGTCTGCTGACTGTTTGCGTAGTGCACTTGCAGAGCACGGCGCTTTAATTGTGCGCAATATGTTTTCACAGGAGGAAGCAGACACTTTGGTCGGGGCCATAGATCACGTTTTAGATGCCTGCGGCAAATCTAGGGTAGAGCGAGCTAATCTTTCCGGTACGTACCACAACCCACCAGCAAACATGTTATCCATCATGCCTAATAAGGGAATGGAGCTTGGCAGCTTAAGAATGTTTAACAATGCGAGTGGAGCAGCAATGTGTGTTGAAGCTCCCAGTGTTGCAGAGACATTGCTGCAGCTCTATGAAGAACATGGAGTGCAGAAGCTGGTGGGAGACTATCTGGGTGAACCGGCATGTCTGTCGGTGAAGAAATGGGTGCTACGGCGCTCCAAGTTGCCCGTTGATAAAGCTGGGTGGCATCAGGACGGCGCCTTTATGGGGACCGACATTAATAGTATTAATATGTGGATACCACTGACTGAATGCGGCGGTGAGACAGGAGCCCCTGGTATGGACGTCGTGCCGGAACGCCTCCACGAGGTTGCTTCTTCCGACGGAGCTACCTTTGACTGGTCTGTCAGTGACGAATATATCGACAGTAGTGCCTTTAAAAGCCAGCCCGTTGCGCCCGTATTTGGCCCGGGAGATACGATGTTTTTTGACCATCTATATTTACATCGCACCCAGTCTCGCGATGATTTCACCAAAGTACGTTATGCAGTAGAAACATGGTTTTTTGGTGCTTCGACTTTCCCTAAAGATCAGATACCTATGGCGTGGTAGTTTAGTGCCGCTGTAAAGTCAGGTGAATGGGGTCGTCAGGAGGGATAGCGGCTTCAGGGTGAACTAGGGGCCTTAGAAACCGCGAACACTCTATGGATATAGTGCTTATCGACATTTGACGCCTGGATGACTAGACTTGGAGACAGTATAGCTTATACAAAGTAGGCATGGAGAGTGCGCTGATGGCGAGAATAGCGATAGTTAAACTGTTTAACGGGTTGAATTTGGCGCCAGCGCAATTGGCAGGTCAATTGTTGGCGGCAGGGCACGAGGCAAAGGTTCTTTGCTTCAAGGAGACCGTTGCACTCCCGACAGATGAGTCGACTGGCTATCTTGAGCTGGACTACCCGGGTATTGGATTCGTAGCAAATGGCAAACAGTTTTCGGTTGATCTCTATAAGCCAGTTGGCGATGTCGAGCAGCAGCTTCTAGTCGATGAGCTAAAGGCTTTTAATCCTGACTGTATCGGATTTACTGTTTTTCTGGGTTGATCGGAGTTTGTGGTGAGGTTAATGACCGGCTGCGAGAGCATTTCGACTGCCCCTTTATTTGGGGTGGCCCCGGCCCGACCCTCGAGCCAGAAAAGTGCATAGGTTTTGCCGATGTCCTTTGTATCAATGAAGGCGAGGCTGTGATCGTCGAGTTAGCGAACCTGATTGACGCCGGCGATGACTATTCCGATATTTTAGGAACGTGGTGTAAGCGCGGTGATGAAATTATCAAAAATGAAAACCGCCCGTTGATGGAACTGAATGATATTGCCTGCCCCGACTGGGCGAGAGACCGCTATGTTTACATCAACGAAGACAAAATAGAGCTGTCTCTTATACACATCTCCGAGCCCACGA